>JADFLR010000056.1 GCA_022564295.1 Bacteroidota bacterium
CATATTTAAGGGAATTTTTGATAATTGTAGAACACAATGCTTACCATCTCGGAAAGATAGTTGATATAAGAAAAGCCTTAAACGATTGGTAATTTTTGTAGCACAAATTATTAGAGACTGTTGCAGATCTAATATTTGTCATGCTGTTCCGATAGCTATCGGGGACAGCATCTAAAATCAATTAGTTTTGGGATCCTGAAACAAGCCTGCCTATCGGTAGAAAGATTCAGGGTAACATTTTCAGGTTGTACAACAAACTCTGATAGTAAGTGGCTAACACGGATTTTTCTAAAAAGAGATTAAAAGTTTTATTAGAATAAGTTTAAATTTGCTTAGTGAATTTTTATTTGTTGATAAAGTAAAGGAACAGCAATGCACAAAGTAGTTTTACTCCGCCACGGAGAAAGTACCTGGAATAAAGAGAACAGGTTTACCGGCTGGACGGATGTCGATCTATCAGAAAAAGGACTTGTGGAAGCGAAGAAAGCCGGAGAAGAATTAAAAAAAGAAGGATTTACTTTTGATATAGCTTTTACTTCAGTTTTAAAAAGAGCAATAAGAACACTCTGGCTAACACTTGATGAATTGGATTTAATGTGGATTCCCGTTCTCCGTAGTTGGAGATTGAATGAAAGACATTACGGTGCGCTGCAGGGATTAAATAAAGCGGAGACTGCAAAAAAATACGGTGATGAGCAGGTTCAAATATGGCGGAGAAGTTATGACACACAGCCGCCCGCACTTGAAAAAAGTGATGAAAGATATCCGGGGAATGATCCCCGTTATGCAAACCTAACCGAAGAAGAACTTCCCTTAACAGAATGTTTAAAAGACACAGTTGCCCGCTTTATGCCTTACTGGCAAGAAACAATTGCACCAACAATTAAATCCGGAAAGAAAGTTTTAATTGCCGCACACGGAAACAGCTTAAGAGCTTTGGTTAAATATTTGGATAATGTTTCCGAGGAAGAAATAGTTGGATTGAATATTCCAACAGGCATTCCGTTAGTTTATGAATTGGATGATGACCTGAAACCAATAAAACATTATTATTTAGGCGATCCCGATGAAATTGCAAAAGCAGCCGCAGCAGTTGCTAACCAGGGAAAGGCAAAGTAAGTTAACATATGTTTAGCTCAGATACACTCTATTATTTCTTTAGCACTCTAGCTCAAGTAATTGCGGCGGCAACAGCACTAGTTGCAGTTTTAGTTCATTTTCGAATTTCGGTACTTAGAGATTTTTTAGTTGGAGATGGTGAATCAGTTTTGAATATGAAGAAAAGATATGGTAATCAAAGAGGATATGACTTACTTACGGAAAAAAATACAGATCGATTAGAGGATGCTGTCGACAGGAAAGATATTTATGGTATTAAAGAAATAATCAAAGAATTGGCAAGACTTGAAGAGAAAAAAGACGTGAGCAAAGATCATCATGGTTTTCAATGGTTATTTAGGTTCTTTAAAAAAACTGAAAACCAAATATCTGAAATGCTAAATACGAGCAAACGAGCATTTATTTTCGCTTCATTAACAGCATTTTTTTCTATCATTGCTATCTTATTCGTGGAGGTAGTAATGAGTTGTATTTCTTATATGATAATGTTAATTGGATTTAATTTTATTTTATTGATCATTTGTAGTTATTATATAGTAAAGGGCATTAGGTTGGGATTTGACAATTTCACTAATAGATTTGAATAAATCACATAAAACAAAACAGGTTTTTATCAGGATTGGAGGGGGCCTCCTTTCCTGTTAAGTATTAGTTAGTTGGGTAAACTTAAGAGACAATATTATGGGTATATTAAATAAAATATTTAACCGTAGTAGATATTCTGATCAAAATATTACTAATGCAATGGAAAATGTATCTAAGTTAATGTCTAATTATTGTAAATCAGATGCAAAACAATTAATTGCCGATTTAACAAAATATGATTCATCACAAAATTCTACTACTAATATAAATCTTGAAGAAATGATGTCGTTTATAATATTCACAAATTCTTTGGGGTTAGATACTTACGAAATTAGAGTTCAAACAAAATATTTTCTTTTCATTAGTTTAAAGACTATGTGGCTATTAAAACAGTCAAAAGATTTTAATAATAATTTATATAATGATATTCCAATGGAAAGATTTAATGATGGTAAATTTTCTTATGTATATCGTCTTGATGAATATTATAGTGTATTAAAAAAATCAAAACCTAAAGAAATGGGAATCGCAAATGTGAATAAACTTGCTTTGAAAAATAGTTATGGTGATGATAATTATGCTGACCTAGAAAGAGCAAAAATTTTGACGAAGCCGTTTTCTGATTTACCAAATCGATATAAAAATGTTGATTTATTAGAATATTTATTTTGAAAATAATTTTTTACCAGTTAATTTCCACGCAGTTAGGCACTCAAGCAACTCCAGAAAGGACAATCAAATCTATGCAAAAAGTCGTTGTGTTTGTTGACGTTCAAAATATTTACTACACTACAAAAGAGTTCCACAATTGCCATTTCAACTATAATGCATTTTGGGCTAAAGCTACTTCAAATAGAGAAGTTGTGAAAGCAATTGCTTATGCCATTGATAGGGGTGATGAAAGGCAGAAACAATTTCAAAACATACTTAGGGGAATTGGATTTGAAGTAAAACTAAAGCCCTTTATTCAAAGAAGTGATGGTTCCGCGAAAGGTGATTGGG
>JADFLR010000040.1 GCA_022564295.1 Bacteroidota bacterium
CGATGATTTATTTGATGGTACCGATATTAAATTTTTGGGGAGTGGAATCTCAGACAATTTAAAAAAATACAATTTACCAATGGAATGGAAAAGACACCTGGTTCTTATTTTTAAGGAAGCAATGAATAATTCACTCAAGTATGCTGGTTGCGTGAATGTTGAATTGAGAGTAAACGTGGTAAATAGAACATTAACAATGTCTCTTTGTGATGATGGAGTTGGATTTAAATCTGCAGATCAATCAAATGGATACGGAATCAATAATATTAGAACAAGAGCAAAAAAAATAAACGGTGACTTAAAGGTTATTTCAAATGCAGGTGAAGGAACAACAATAAAATTTGTTGCCGAAATTCCAAACAGCATAAATGAAAAAGTGAATTAAAAAATGCTATATGTTACTATTGTTGAAGACGACGTTGTAATTAGAGAAGAATTAACCGAACTAATAAATGAAGCGGAAGGCTATAAATGTATCGGCGATTATTCTAACTGCGAAGCAATGTTAAAAGAGTTGGAAGATAATTCACCCGATGTGATACTGATGGACATTGAACTACCGGGCATGTCCGGAATCGATGGTATAAAAAAAGTGAAAGAATTGAATCCTGAAATTGATATTGTAATGTTAACAGTTCATGAAGAAGCAGATTTAGTATTTAAAGCGTTAAAAGCCGGTGCATGTGGATATCTCGATAAGAGCGCACCGGAAGAGAAGATCATTGATTCAATCAAAGAGGTGAACGATGGCGGTGCTCCGATGACTTCCAGGATTGCCCGGCTTATTGTCGGTTCATTTCAATCTGAAAAAGTAAAATCATCACTTTCCGTTCGTGAACTAGAGGTTTTAAATACACTTTGTGACGGTGCAACCTACAAAGAAATTGCAGACAGACTTTTTATAAGTGTTGGAACAGTTCGCCATCATATAAAAAATATATATGGTAAACTTCACGTACACTCAAAGTCTGCTGCCGTAGTAAAAGCTTTGAAGGAAAAGCTTATTTAGTTGCTTCCAATTAATTCACATTCACCATAGTTGATGTTTTAATTTTCCGAAATCTCCTCTGCGCCATGAGTTAGAGCTTTTAATTTCTTAAAAAAGACTAACAACAGTAACCCGAACAGGAGACAAAATATAAAAATTCCGGTAAACACTTCCAGTTCACCTGCATGAGTTGCAAGCTCACCAACAAGTCCTGCGACTTTATTACCTAATCCTGTAGCCGCAAAATAAACACCCATCATAATTGAAGCATATTTCATCGGAGCAAGTTTAGTTATAAATGAAAGTGCAACAGGTGAGATTGATAATTCACCAATAACCTGCAGCAAGTATGATAGGATTAACCATATAAGCATTGCCTTACCACCGTCCTGAACTTCGAGTGCCGCGCCTGTCATCATCAGGAAGCCTGTACCCATAACCATTGTACCGATTGCCATCTTAAATAAAGATGATGATTCTTTTCCTTTCAGCTGCCGCTTTCTCCAAAAACTTGCAACCATGGTTCCGAATATTATCACAAAAATGGCAGGAACCGATTGGAATAAACTTGCAGGAATTTCAAATCCAAATATTACACGGTTGATTTTATCGTGAGTGTAAAGATTCATTAGTCCCCCTGCCTGCTCATAAGCCGCCCAAAAAACAATTACTATAATAAATGAAATGAGGAGTACAATCACCCTATCTTTATCAATTTTAGTTAAGGGCTTGTTTGTTTTTGTACCTTCCAATTTGGAAGCAGGAATAAAATTACCGACATCTTTTAAATACTTTTGACCCCACAAATAAATCGCTTGTCCTATCATCATCCCAATGCCGGCCAGACCAAATCCATAGTGCCAACCGTAAACTTCTCCGATATAACCGATGAGCAATGGAGCAGTAGCCGCACCAATATTAATGCCGATATAAAAAATAGTAAACCCACTATCACGTCTCGGGTCACCTGACTTATACAATCCGCCAACCATTGAAGATATATTTGGTTTGAGACATCCAACTCCTGAAATAATTAAGACTAAGCCGGTGTAAAAACCAACCATATTATTTACTGCTAAAGTTAAGTGACCTGCTATTAGCAGCATCCCGCCAAGGAAAACGGTTTTTTTCTGACCTAACCATTTATCGGCGATGATTCCACCGGGAATTGACATGACATAGACGAGCATTGTGTACCAGCCGTAAAGTGCAAGAGCTTCAGCGCTCGACCATCCAAGTCCGGGATTATCACCTAATGTTTCTCGAGTTAAATAAAGTACAAGAATTGCACGCATACCGTAGAAGCTGAAACGTTCCCACATTTCCGTGAAGAACAAAATAGACAAACCCCTTGGATGATGTTGTTTCATTAAACCTCAGTTTTTTGAATACGTAATATGGAGATAGTTTGGAAAAATAAAAAACCCCTGCCTATAATTATAGATGAGGCTACATCATAAATATGGAGGCAGGCAGGGGCTACCTCTTTCGAGGTTAATCTTACTTTATCAACATTTATCCGCCGTAGATTTATCGAAGGAAGACCATCTTCTTAGTCTCAATAAAAGAACCAGCTTGCAGCCTGTAGAAGTATATTCCACTTGGCAATGCAGTTGCATCAAACTCTATCTCAAAATTTCCAATAGGTTTTTCTTCATTAACTAATGCTATAATCTCACTACCCAATACATCATAAACCTTAATTGTAACAAAACTTAACTCTGGAATTTGATATTTGATTATTGTTGTTGGGTTGAACGGATTAGGGTAATTCTGATATAAAGCATAAGCTTCGGGTAAATTATTTATTGTTTCAGAAATATCTGTAACCACAGTATCAAGAAATGAAAATTCAGAGGTGTTGCCAACACTGTCAGTGGTAGTTGCTACGATAATATCGCCGGCAATAATACCTAAGCTGCCTGCATTACCAATGTTTACTGTTTTACTTCCGTTGTTAAAATCAGTTACTGTATATTGATCTACACCTACAAAGGTTTCACCCTGACCGCTGGTATCTGATTCGAAGAATTCGATAGTAAGCGGATAGGTTGAATTAACCGGTTCAGAATCCACATTGTAACCGATCAGCAAATCTCCGTTTATATCAATATCCGATGAGGTTAGTACAGGAAAGTTTTGAAGATTGTTCGGCCCTATATCCGGATCACCTGGATCATTGGGGGTAACCCCATCCGACCAGGGTGGGCTGGTATTCAGACTTAAATCAATGCCCATAATCCCATTTGAGAAAATCGAATTGCGTGAGATTCTGTTACGAATAGTTATAGTTGGATTATCCAGCATTACTCCAACCTCAAAATTATAAGCAATTATATTTCCTGCGCCATCTTCCTCTCCACCTATTAAATTATTAGTGGCATCCCCAAAGATGACAACCCCCGATTCTTGATTTCCTAATGCCCCACTTCCGGTAGCATCAGTACCGATGTAATTCCCCTGTACAATATTGCTATGTGTTTCATCACCAATGATAAGTCCAAAATCATTATTCCCTGATATAACATTTCTTGCACCGGTTTCCGTCCCCCCAATGATATTATTTGAAGCTCCGTTTCTAATAGCAATTCCCCCAAACAAATTGGGAAAGGCTACCATCCCGGTTACATCCGTGCCGATATAGTTACCCAGCATTAAATTTCCTTGAGCGTTGTTACCTTCAATTCTTACTCCACGCTCTAAGTTAGCTGAAATAATATTACGTGCCCCATCCATCGTGCCACCAATGATGTTATTGGAGGCATCAAAAATAAGTACACCGATGCCGTCATTGCCAATACTATTAGTTCCAGTTGCATCTGTTCCAATATAATTGCCAATTACGATATTTGCTGTAGTACCACTGTCACTTATTGTAATGCCTGCCCCATTGTTACCTGAAATGATATTCCGTTCTTCTACCGTTGTTCCACCAATGGTGTTGAAACTGGCTTCATCAACTATAAAAACACCAGCCCAAGATTGCCCCCCTAAAGCAACTGTTCCAGTAACATCGGTGCCGATATAATTACCTGAGATCGTGTTGTTACTTGTACCTGGGTTCCACATAGCTATACCTGTATTGCCGTTTCCTGAGATAATGTTCCTTTCACCTTCGGTTGTGCCACCGATGATGTTGAACTGGGAGCCTGTCCCAATAACAATACCGTGCTCAACATTCCCAAGAGCCATTGTTCCAGTTGAATCGGTACCTATATAGTTACCGGAAATAGTATTATTAGAGGAATTCCAGATCCATATACCACGCTCGTTGTTTCCTGAAATCAAGTTTCGAGCCCCGGCAGTTGTCCCACCAATTGTATTGTTATCGGCTGCGGCTATAAACACACCATATAATCCATTTCCTAATCCAATAGTACCTGCTACATCAGTACCGATGAAGTTGCCTTCTATAACATTACCACCGCTTCCTTGTAAGCTTATTCCATGATCAGTAAATCGATTGATAACTAATCCACTAACTGTACTGTTCCCACTAAAAATTGACAAACCAGATGTAGTAGATCCTGCCAAGCTCCCATCTAGTTCAATAATCGGAGTGCCTGCAAATTCCGGTTCTGTTGTTCCGTCAATGATCACCGGGTCGAAAATGAGTGGCAGGGCTGATGCTGGTTGGATGGAATGCGGTCCCGGTCCGGGGATATCAAAGGCGATTTCGTTTTTACCGGCACTGGCGTTAGCCTCCATAAGGGCTGCCCGCAGGGTGCAATCACCTGTCCCATCATCGCAAACCCCGTCTCCGGGATTGATGTCTCCGCCATCATCGGTGGAGTTCACTGTAAACGTTAATGCAGAGGTGGAATAATGGATGCGAAATTGACACCCACCATCCCATTCACAAAAAGAAAACCACATGTGATAGGTACTTCCATCATAATAAGCATCGCCACTACTCACAACCGAGGCATCATTCGAAATGGGATTTCTGGCATATTTTGTCCAATTGATCCCATCGGAAGATGTCGCATATCCGGGGAAAGGAATAAGTAGAAATGGGATTCCGGGTATCATTTCCTCACCCCCTGAATACCACAAATGATAAGTACCATCATGATAGACAACAGTTGGTTGAGTAACCCCTGCTGTATCCCAGCTACCTGCTTCTCCTAAATCCAGAACAGGATTTCCGGCATATTTTGTCCAGTTGATCCCATCTGGTGAAGTCGCGTAACCGATCCGAAGGTTTGTTGAATCCCATCCTGTGTACCATAGCTGGTAAAGTGAATTAGTAAAAATGACATCCCCGTTAACAATCGAGGCATCATCCCATCTTCCAGGGAGGCCAACATCCATAACCGGATTGTTAATGTATTTAGTCCAGACAATGCCATCCGGTGAGGTTGCATAACCCAAACGGTAAACTCCGGATGTATCCGTACCAAAGTACCACATATGGTATACCGATTCGTTATAAACTACGGTTGCTCTGCTAACGGCGGATCCATCCCAACTTCCCGGTAGTCCGATATCTAGAACAGGATTTTCGGCATTTTTTGTCCACGCGATTCCATCCGGCGATGTAGCATAACCGATCCGGGAATTTACACTATCCCAACTCGAGTACCACATGTGATAGGTCGTACCATCAAATAAAACATCACCACTTAATAACCAGTAATCGTCCCACGCACCCGGAGGATCCGGATATATAACCGGATTACCGAAATACTTTTCCCAGTTTGTTTGAGCAAATACCTTGGTACTGGTTGAGACCAAGATTAAAACGAGTAAAGCTGCAAATAAAGTTGTACATACAGCTTTAATCACACTTTTTATGTAATTATGTTTCCTATTACATAAAATCGTTTTCATAACACCCTCCTAAAAATTATTGAGAAACAAATTCTCATCAAGGGGAATCAGAAAACACAGCAATTATTCCCTTTAATGGGTTATGCTATACTCCACACTTTGGGGAAAATAATAGGTAAGAATAAACTCGTTAAAAAAATATCTCGCTGTACAACTTTCCTTAAAGTGCAGAATTCAGATTCAATCAACAATGATCAACTTGCAACAATATTCGCATAAAATCAAGACAATATATTTGCTAAAAATCAACAAATAAAAATCAATGCTTGAATTGAAGATATTGTAATGATTTTAGGCACAAAAGTATGTAGGACAAATGCTGAAATTGTTGTAGTCCTTAGTCCTACAAGAGTTAGAAAATATGTTCGAGAATGGTTGTGCTCTTTCCACCAACAACCCTCACCCTTCGTTTCGGGGTGTATGGGAGTCAATCAGGTTGAAAAAAATCTAATAAAAAACCCCTGCCTATGTTATTAAACGGGGATGGAGAAGTTGAATAATGTTTGGTAATGGTTTTATAGCAAGTGGGCTTGTTGGAAAAGGTTGGAATTTTCTTTCTATTTTACAAGATAATTGTAAGATGTACAACTTGAAAAGAGAAAATAGTAAATGTGTTTTACTATATTTGTAATAATGAGTTTTTTAAAAGCAGAGTGGAGAAAACTGGTATTAGCAAATTACGAAGTAGAACCCGATTTACTGACGGAATATCTTCCTTATGGAACCGAGCTGGATTTATGGAATGGTAAGAGCTTTATAAGCCTGGTGGGGTTTATGTTCGTGAACACCAAATTACTTGGAGTAAGAATACCATATCACATAAATTTTGAAGAGGTTAACCTTCGGTTCTATGTTAAGAGAAAAGTCGATGATAAATGGAGACGTGGTGTTGTGTTTATTAAGGAAATTGTATCGAAACCCGCGTTAACTTTTGTAGCCAATACAATCTACAAAGAAAATTATGAAACAATGTTAATGAGTCATAATTGGCTGGAATATAAAGACCATATATCGGTTCAGTACAGTTGGAAAGGAAATTCAAATTGGAATCATATTATGGTTAATGCTAAATTAAAAGCCTTAGAAATAGTAAGAAGCAGTGAAGTAGATTTCATAACAGAACATTATTGGGGATATGCAAAAGTGAGTGATACAAAAACGAACGAATATGAAGTGACTCGTCCCAAATGGGAAAAATATAATGTTATTGATTACGATATTTCTGTTGATTTCGGCGAAACTTATGGCGAAAATTTTAAATTTTTAAATAAATTGAAACCTGCATCAGTAATGCTTGCGGAAGGGTCTGAAATCACAGTGGAAAATAAGAAAACTATAAAAAACGTTTGCTAGCAAAAGTTGTACATCATGCAGAAGAGAAATTGAGAAACTTATGAAAGATACTAACGAACCAATTGTCGTAGAACAAACCTTTCACACATCGATTAATAATGTTTGGAATGCCATAACCGAAGCAGATCAAATGAGAAAATGGTTTTTTGAAAATATCGAATCATTTAAACCTGAAGTTGGCTTTAGAACACAATTCAGTGTTCAGTCGCAGGATAGAAGTTTTCTACATTTATGGAAATTGACAGAAGTAGTCCCTATGAAAAAAATAGTATATAATTGGAAGTACGGCGGCTATTCGGGAGACTCGTTTGTAACGTTTGAATTATTCGAACAGGAAAAACAGACGATGTTGCGACTAACACATGAAGTAATGGAAAGTTTTCCTAAGGATATTCCGGAATTCTCAAGAGATAGTGGCATCGAGGGGTGGAACTATTTTATTAGAAACAGACTTAAAGATTACCTGGAAAAAAATTCTTAATAATGTAAATCCTTAATTAGTTAAGGAAGAAAAAAGCACGAACGCACAACAATGGTTAGCACTAATACAAAATAAGTGAATTGTATAATTTCAGAACGAAAATCAGAATTAACTACAAGCGAAACAAACACCTTGAACAAGGATAAAATAATTTCCTATATAGAATAAAGCTGTATGAAACTACTAAGTCTTCAAGATATTGCAAGAGCTAAACAACGTATTAGCCAACATATCAGAAATACACCCATTTTAACTTCTTCTTTATTAAACAAATGGTTAGGGCACGAAATCTATTTTAAAGCGGAAGGATTCCAAAAAATTGGAGCTTTTAAAGCAAGAGGAGCATGCAATACAATTGTTTGGCTTATTGAAAACAAAATGAAACCCGGTCATCTAGTTACAAATAGTTCAGGGAATCATGGACAAGCCGTAGCATGGTCTTCCAGTTTATTTGGTATTCCATCTACAATTTATATGGCTTCCCATTCATCCAAAGTAAAGATACAAGCTACAACTTCATATGGAGCAAAAGTTATTTTATGTGAATCCCGTGCTATAGCGGATGAAAAAGTGGAACAAGCAGCTAACGAAAAAGGAACCTATTGGATACCTTCCTTTAATCATGAACAAGTAATTTCAGGTCAGGGTACAGTTGTTTTCGATTCGATTAATGAAATAGGTAAAGTTGATGCAGTATTTGCACCTTGTGGAGGTGGTGGACTTTTATCCGGATCTCTTATTGCAGCACGAGCCTTATCTCCTAAGGCAGAAATAATTGGTTCAGAACCTTTAAACGCCAATGACGCAGCCGAATCATTGCGAAAGAATTCCATACAGCGGTTAAAATCCACACCTAATACTCTGGCAGATGGGGCAATGACATTAACAGTAGGAGATATAACCTTTGAGTATTTAAAAAGACTGGATGACTTTTATGAAATTGAGGAGTCTCAAATTATTTATTGGACACAATGGTTGACACATTTACTTAAAGTACGTGTGGAACCAACAAGTGCTTTACCGATGGAAGCTGCAAGACAATGGATGTCAAAACAATCAAATAATAAAAGAATCTTAATTGTTCTTTCAGGTGGTAATATTGACCAAAAAACCATAATGAAAATTTGGGAAAATGATTTACTAACTGAAATCCCCCATTTAAATTGAACCGACTACATTTTTATAGAAATAGCATTAGTGCCAACAAAGTGTAAATAATGAATTAAACCACTATAGAATTATTCATCAATTGTGATTCCGGTTATTTTTGATGTAGATGATTTTAGTCAAGCACTTAAACCTAATACCTCATAAACTAAAACTTTTTCACTCTTTCCCTTAACTGAAATTGGATCCCATGCTTTGGTTTTAATAAGATGAGTTGTATGCTGGTATACCGACTCACTAATAAGAATTGTGTTAGGACACGATCTTGTCAAAGTTTCAATCCGTTTTCCTGTGTTTACTGTATCACCTGTAACACTGTAAACAATTCGATCTTTTGATCCGAGATTTCCGACAACTGCAGGTCCATAGTTAATACCTATTCCCACTTTTATATCCACATTAAGTGATTTTTTTAGTTCCATATTTATTTCTGCTAATTCGTTTAGCATATCAAAAGCACAATAAACTGCTTTTTCCTGACTATTAGTTACAGAAAGTGGAGCCCCGAATGTAGCAAAAATCTCATCACCCACAAACTGGTGTACTACACCATCATTATTTCTTATAACCTTTGTCATATTTGAATAATATGCATTTAGTAATAACACCACCTCATTAGGATTAAGTTTTTCGCTCGTCCCGGTAAAATCTCTGATATCACAGAATAAAACAGTAATATCCATAAGTTCTCCCTCAAATATTGATTCCGGTTTATCCCTCAAAGCTTTTTTGACGATAGGTTCTGGTACATATTTTACGAACAGACTCAGAGTTTTTTGCTGTTCTGAAAGAAGATTCGACAGCCTATCATTAATTTCATGGATTTCTTTATGACGTTTTGCCTCAGCTTCAAAAAACATTGATTTCTGAATAGCCATTGCAGCCTGCTCTGCAATGACTGAAATGATTTCTTCATCTTCCTGTCGAAAGATATTAATTTTTTCACTTTCAACTGAGATTACACCTACCAACTCATCCTGTACTACTAATGGAAATGCCACCTGACTTTTGGGACTAGATAAGCCGGGTAATTTGATGATAATTTCATATTCCGGATGCTCTGATATGTCTTTTCCAGGACTCATATACATCAGCCCATAGGTGATGTTTCCCATGTTTAGCATTTTTTTCCGTTTAGCTACAGTGCCAATGATACCTTTCCCAATCCTTACTTTGGATCCAATCCCAGGTTCATGGTATCCGTAACTAGCAAATACCGTAAGGAACTTTCCATCTGCATCGGTCAATAAGATCATTGAATGTTTGAAAAGAAAGTACTCATCAAGTGATTTTAAAAGTCTGTGTAGATTAATATCTAAGCTAAGGGAGGAATTGATGATAGAAGAAGATTCTTTAAGTATCTGTATCTCACGATTCTTCCGATCTAATTTTTCTTTTAACTTCGCATCTTCATTAATCATGAAAGTTTACAGATATTAACACAATTATTATCAGATTTTGTTTACAGAAAGTAAAGTAAATACTTCGGCTGCTTTCAGCTTAAATACATCTTCCATTCCCTGCATTGAAGCGATGGCTTCCAACTGCATTTCCATTTGTTCAAATAGATCGCTTTCGGTTTCTGAATGGGAATATTTTAGATCCAAAACCCACATAGAAAAGTCTTCGGGACTAACTATATTGACACAGGCAAGAGGATTTTCCCGGATATTTCTGATCGTTTTATTAAAAAATTGGTTGGAGATAGCCACATGATTTTCATCAACATAATAAAGCTGGGATATATAAGAAATATTAGGGACCCCCTCTGAATTACAGGTTGACATAGTAGAAGGAACAATTCCCTTCATAGCTATTTTCATTTCTTCAGAGATCATGCTTTTATTAGATTTCCCGTTCCTATTTTAGGCGTTTGCTCAAAAATTTGTTCCACCTCAAATTCAATCGTTATTGTGGGATCATGAGGAAAATTATAAACTAATCCGTCTTGCACTCCGATTTTAATTAATGCCTCATTCATTTTATTAAAGTAATTTTCAACATCTGCTTTTTCTTCAGATGTAGAATCATGGTGGCTGATGTAAGAGCCTTTAAATTGATAGCATTCAAAATTAAGAATATTTGCCTGTACCAAAGAAACCATTTTATTTTCCCTCAGGTTTTTTATGGCTTGTGCAGCAGTTTGCTTAGCGATAGTGAATTTAATAGTATTATTACCAGATGCTTTTGCGGCTAGGATTCGATTATAGGATGGAGTGAGATTTTTATCTCTGGTTCCCAAACCCTGTCCATTAACCCCTTGTAAGAATTTTTTTAAGTCTTCGTTTATTTGCATAGCAGCTAAAAAATAGCGAATTGAAATTGTATTTTGTTTTAAACATAAGATAAATCCACAATAAACACAACGTTGGATAAGAACTTTAAGTTCCTGATTAATACACTCAGTATTCAATAGAACAGATAGAATAGTAAATTATCAGCAAATCACTATACAGCAATACTTTTTGATTTTTGATAATAAGAATTTTTTGAATTTGAGATTCAATTGGATAAGACTATCTGATGTTACTTTTAACAATCCAAACTCAATTCTGCTACAGGATTTGCATCAGAATATTTGAAATCAGCGGATGATGAGTTGGATGAGAAAGATAAAAAAAATTGGATGCCTAATTCCATACCTGGTTACTAAATAATTTAGTATCTCTGCTTAACAAATTATAATACGTGTTATCTAATCCTGATAATTCATTAATAGTTTTTATGATCATTATCCTTTCCGGAGAAGCTGCCTCCGCAGCAAATATTGTATCATAGAATATTTCTAATCCATAGCTTAATAAATTTGTTTGAGTCGGTATTTCTCCTAACATATCAGTTATTTTTTGTATGTGCGTTACTACTTTAAATGCTGCATATTCAGCATCCTTAATAGTCAGATTATATCGCTTCAAATCATCGCATAATTCTTTCACTTCCCCTTGTGGTCTATTCGGGAAAAAATAATGTAAAAGAGCTTTTAGATTTTCTTCACTTAGTGGATATATATTTAATTCTGATATGTTTTTCATATTGCATCTTTACCAAAAAATAAGAGGAGTTTTCAAAAACCATTCCAGATACAATTGTAAAAATTTATTTGAATTGGCTTATCAATGCACTTATTATAAGTAATATTAACTTATAAAAGAGCTTGGAGATGCTGGAAATTTTATATTATAGCTATTTGAATAATTTTTATTTTACTTTAAGTCAATAAACTCCATTATAAATATTATTAGTGAACTTTTTATCGTTTGGGCAACTATAATTAAAGCTAGAGGACTTTCCTTAATTATAAAATAATATACCTGTCCGCCTTTGGCGGAATTAAACCAAACTTCTTTCAAATGTATTTTTAGATAACCGGGACATAAAATCCGAGGGAAACCTTTTAATATTCCTTTTTACCTGTTCATTAAGACGCTTTGTGGAAACACCGTATAGCACAGCCAATTCAATATCGAGCATTACTTTTTAATTGTTGCTAATAAAGAATTTTTTCAATAAGAGATTCGATTGGAATAAGACTATCTGATGGCAAATAATATACTTAAGTTTTGAGGTATCAAGATGCGACCTCAGAGATTATAAAAGATAAAGTTATTTATTTTGTAACAACATTTTAGCGTACAATTTTTATTCGCGCTGGTTTACAGCCAATAGATTTAAGGAATAATATTAATTTATCAATTATTCGAATTCCTATTCAGATTATCTACAATCTGCTTAATACTACTCAATCCAGTTTCAAGATTCTCAACAATCTCTTCTGCAATTGTATCGGGTTATTGATAAAAGACTGTTTGGTGGAAGAATATCCGGGATGAACGATCTCATAAGCCTCGTAAAACTTTATCTTGTAAGACTTCATCAAGTTTATCTATTAAAAATTCTGCATTACTTTCTGAAAACACCAGCGGAGGTTTTATTTTAATTACATTATGAAGAGGTCCGTCGATACTTAAAAGAATTCCCAGTTCCTTCATTTTTTCAATAATGTAATTTGCCTGATCTCTGGCAGGTTCTAATGTCTCACGGTTAACTACAAGTTCTACTCCAATAAAGAGACCCATTCCCCGCACATCACCGATAAGATCATATTTGGATTTCAAATCCTCAAGTCCTGCTTTTAACTGCCTACCAACTTTTAAGGCATTTTCCTGAAGCTTTTCATCTTTTATAACATCAAGAACCGCCAGACCCACGGCACAGGAAACCGGGTTGCCGCCAAATGTGCTGAAGTATTCCATACCGTTGTCGAAAGAATCAGCAATTTCCTTTGTTGTAACAACTGCTGCCAAAGGATGCCCGTTGCCAATAGGTTTCCCAAGTGTTACAATATCAGGAATAACGCCCTGTGTTTCAAAACCCCAAAAATGAGTGCCCACTCTTCCAAATCCTACCTGCACTTCATCGGCAACGCAAAGACCACCGGCATCTCTTACAATCCGGAATGACTCTTTAAGATAACCATCAGGTAATACTATCTGTCCGCCGCAACCTAATAGTGATTCGAAAAAGAATGCTGATAATCCTTTGTTGTTTTGTTGAATTTGTTTTACTGCTTTTTCAACATCGCCGGCATATTTTTTTGCGGCATTAATATCATCTGATTTATAAGCCCCGCGGTATGTATCCGGCATACTAACTTTGTGTATATGGGGCGCAGCACCGGAACCTCCGGCACTATCAAATTTATATGGACTGATTTCAACAACTGACGATGAGTTTCCATGATATGCATTATCGATTACAATAAAATCATTTTGTCCTGTATATGTGTTTGCCAAACGAATTGCCAGTTCATTGGCTTCGCTTCCAGAGTTTACAAAGTAGCAGACATTAAGAGGATCAGGCATAGTTGCGCTCAGCCGGCTTGCATACTCAACAATATATTGGTGCAAATAACGCGTATTAGTATTTAGCACGGCAATTTGCTTTTGCGCTGCTCTAACTACCCGTGGATGACAATGCCCGACGTGACAGACATTGTTAACGCAGTCCAGGAAGGTCTTCCCGTTATCATCAAACAAATACTGCATTGCACCGCGATCTATTTTAAGCGGGTTTTTAAAAGAGACACTTAACGATTTACCTAAGAATGTTTCACGTTCTTTTCTGATTTTATTTCGGGTGTTTATTTGATTATCATTAACCCGGAAACCGCATACTTTTCTAATTTTTTGATGAGCTTTTTCAGGATTTATTGCGATCAATTTTTGCAGAGTATTCCAGGCCGTTTGTTCAGAGACAGATAGATATTCATTATCCTTTTGCAATTCCTGCTGATAAGCCGCAATAGTTACACTGCTGCACAACCTGGTACAGATCAGGTAAAATAAAACTTCCAGCTCCTGTTCCTGCAATGGATAGGTTTTATGGTAGCCTCGCACAACATCTAAAATAGAATCCAACGGATCTGCTTTACCAAGCATAATATATGCACAGGCAATTGCAAGTTCGCAAATAGTGTAAGTGTGAACCATATCTCCAAAATCAATTATACCACTGATCTCTGCATCATTACTTCCTTTGCTTTCTGTGAGAATATTATGATCATTTGCATCGTTATGAATAACACTTTTGCGAAGTTTTGGCAGCAGTGGTAAAATCCCGGTTTCAAATTGCAAAAAAAAGTATTCTGTAATACTACGCTTGCGGGCATCCGTTATTTTTTCCATATATGGAATTAGATCAGCGGCGTTCTTCAGATCCCAATGCCAGTATCTGTAAGCTGCAGGATGATAAAAATCTGCTAGTGTTTTATCCATACTGCCAAGCTTTTCCCCAAGACTGTATAATAAATCACTTGAGTGATACTTAACATCTGCTAAAAAAACACCTGGCAGATAAGTTAGCATTCTTACATTGTAAAACATTTCATCTTTGTTTTTAACCTCTCCAATTTCTTCACCGTTTACTGTTTTATAAACCCTGGGAGAGTTGATCGATTTATTGTTAACTGCAATGTGCCCCATTGCTTTGTTTTGCATATCCAGCATTTCTTTATTCTCTTCAGGATTTGCAATTTTAAAAACAAATTCATTGCCTGATTGATCTGAAATGTGAAAATTTTGGCCAATATCGCTAACCAGGTTATTGACTGTAACATCCAGGTTATAAAATTCGGCAATAAAACTTTTAACTTCTTCTTTAGAAAACCGGGGAGGAAATGAACTAACCAAAGGCACTTAATTTCTCCTAATACTGTGAAGCAATTGTTTAAAACTAACTGCTAAATAATCACTTTGCAAGTGAGGTTTTTAATTTAGATTAATTTTCATTGTCGGGGATGCATTCAGAAAATCTGAAAATGAAGAGTAAAGTAAAACCGTTTGCTCTGCGAAACCGTTTTGCTGATGATCAGTTGGACGAGATTTAAGCCCCCCACTCATTTTTGCTACAGATTTATTATGATTATGAAGAACATCTTCAAGACCCACGCTGAAATTGCTGAAAGATTTAATACGCCCGGCAACTATGTGAATGGTGCCAACATAGGCGGCTTCCTGAAAGTTGCAGATGCAATGCTCGACAAGGATGCTGTTTAATTTTCATTTGTCCTAAGAAAGAGGACGGTTGTTCGCGAGAGCAGTCTCTTTTTTTATTTATATGATTTATTAAAAAGTTTTATTTTAACAGCAGCATCCTCTTACTTTGGACAAACTCACCTGCACTAAGTGTGTAAAAATAAACTCCACTTACCAACTCAGAAGCATTGAATCCAACTTCATATTTTCCGGCGGGTTTCTGTTCATTAACGAGTGCAGCAACTTCGTTACCTAAAACATCATAAACTTTAATTGTAACAAAACTTAATTCTGGAATTTGGTAATTGATAGTTGTACTCGGGTTAAACGGATTGGGATAGTTTTGAGAAAGCGAAAATACTGATGGAGCGATTTCAACTTCTACAATTTCTGAGTATTCAAAACTGCCATTATAATCTAATTGTTTTAATCTATAATAAAGTCTGGATGATGTTATATCTGACAATTTATCTGAATAAGAGTACTGCTGTGGTTCCGATGTTGTTCCCTTTCCTTCTTTAAAACCAATCGTTCTCCAATTTGTTTTATCTGAACTTCTCTCAATTTCAAAGCCGAAGTTATTTAATTCTGTTGCGGTCGACCAATTAAGTGTAACAACATTAGCTGCTACAGAAGCTGAGAATGAAAGAAGTTCTACAGGAATAATACCTGTTGTATCGGTGATATAACTGTAATAAACATCCTGTTCACCATTAAACGTAGCAGCCCATGACAGGTGTGCGCCGCTACTATCGGAAACCATATCGAAGTAATCACCCATCTTTTGCTGGTTCGGCCAGCCAACGTGAGGATCGAAATAATCTGAAAGTCGTTCATTTAGTGACCAGGTTGAACCTCCGTCCTTCGAATTTGAGTAATATAAAGCTGAATTAATACTTCCAGGATTATCACGAGTATCCAGCCATATTACATCAATACGTCCGTTTGGAGCAACCGACATAGTGCCGAACCATTGATATGCCGAAGTACCGGGATCATCATTAATTTTAATTGGCGAGCTCCAGCTAACACCTCCATCTGTGCTGCTAACAAACATAACATCTGCCGGATCAGGTGTAGAATTTCTATCAACAGAGCATAATAAATAAATGTTGCCGTGATAAAGACCACCGGAACTGTCAACCGCTATTAAGGTTTGCCCGAGTAATCCACCAGGATTAGGTCCACCACCAAATGTAATAGAACCATCCAGATCCACAACTGTAGCCATATCCCATGTTACTATTTCGCCGGAGTTCTGTGCATTTGTAGATTTTGCAACTAGAAAATCAGATCCGATTGATGCACCAACATAAAGCTCACCCCCAGGTCCAACAGTAAGCGTACCCCAAAAGGGATTATTGGGGATTGTAATACAATCTTCATAACTTCCACCGCCATCAGTTGAACGCGTAAAAAAACCAGGAGAACAGACGCTGAAACTAGAAGACCAGAAGGCATAGATATGTCCAATTCCGGGACCGCCGGTTTTGTCTATTGTCATCCATTGTTTGTCTCCACCCTGAGCAAAAGTTCCACCATCCCAAGTGGATCCTCCGCTATTAGATATAAATACATCGCACATAAATACCGGGTCATTTGTCAAACTGTTATAGTAGATATTTCCATCAGCATCGGAATCCAGCACTGGATCTGAGCGGAATACACCGGGTTCGATTACACCTGGAAATGTCCATGTCTGTCCGCCGTTTGTTGTAAATCCATACCCGGCCTGACGGAAATTACTATTGACTGTATTAAACTGCCGCCATCCTATTGTTATCCTATTCGGATCAGTTCGATCAAGAGCAATTGAAGGTTCATTTGCAGCATCTCCAACTATATTTTGCCCGTTCACGTCAACATTTACCTGAACGGTAATAATATTATTCATTGAATAATAATAGGCTGGTGATCTTTCTTGATTTTCCCGTAAAACAGGAATATAATCATCATCCTTAATTTCATGATGTGCAGCAGGATCTGGTGGATTGCCTTTTTTTTGTTCGTCTGTTTGAGAATACATTAGACTTGGTGAAATGAGAAAAACTATAATAAGAAAGAAAACTAACCTGTTAATATTATTAAATATCTTCTTTTCAAATATGTAATTCATATTATTTCTCCAAATTTGGATTTCGGAAGTTTTGAGATTTTATATTACTCTAATTTACAAATAATCTCGTTGTTCTACCTCAATATAGCAATACTAATTATTAGTATTTATGGAAATGGATTTTCGATGTTTGATTAAACAAACTTAGTTGAAAATTTTGGCCAATATCACTAACCAGGTGATTGACTGTAACAGTCAGGTTATAAAACCCGGCAATAAATCTTTTAACTTCTTCTTTAGAAAACCGGGGAGGTAATGCACTAACCAAAGGCACTTAATTTCTCCTAATACTGTAAAGCAATTGTTTAAAGCTAACTGCTAAATAATCACTTTGCAAACGGGGTTTTATCGAATATGAGTAATTAGTTCGCTGCCGGTTTTTCTAATTGTAGTGGGTAAGGAAAAGTTATTTTTCATTTTTAATTTTTATACGCGCTGGTTTGCAACCGATAGATTTAAGAAATGATTTTATAATATTTATATGAAAAAATAATTAATTATTATAAAGCAATTCACGGTTATGAGAGAGTAATTTAACTACACCTGCCAATTACTTAGCGCTACATTTGATTAAATATCTGAATGATCATGACAGTTAATACTTATTTTTTTCACATACCAAATTAACATTATATACTCTTCAACTCAATTTTGAGTAAGGAATTACTATATATTTTAATAATTAATTTGCTCTCCCAAAAATACTCAGTTCCCATCTGCATCTTTATTGATTCATTATATTAATATGCTTAGTGAGATTGGGGCAAAGTTTACAAAAGAGTATTTTATGAAGAGGTATAATTTGGGTGAGGGGGATTTTGAGTTAACTATTGATTTAACATAAGAAAATTATACTGTGGCAAGGAAATTGATATATAGGTTTACTAAATAAATCCATAATTAAGCACAGAGAGAATAGGCAAAATATGAAGAAAACACTTTTATATATTATTGCATTAGCTTTTTCAATTGCTGTTATCGGATGTTCAACTGAACCACCCAGCGTTAGAGTTCACAATGAGCGTACTGATAAAGCAAATGTTCAAATAAAAACCACTACTAGTACCATCAATCAAAATGATGTTAATGCAGGTTCAACTACAAATTATCAAGAAGTTGCTGAGGGCAATATAGAAGCCACAGCATCGATTCAAAATGAATCATTTTCACCTACAATAACATTTAATGCTACTAACGACAATAATTATACTGTAGTGGTTGTAAATAGTAATCCTCCAACACTACGAGTGGATTCATCAAGTAAGTAGTGAATAAAATTAAAGCAGACGTAAGAGCATCAGTTTTTTTAATTATGCGAAGTAGGAGAGCTCCAGGAAAGAGATAAATTATCTGAGATACCTTTGATATTTTTTATCTGCTTCATTAAAAATGGGATTCTTATTTTTTTTATGTTTGGTTTTGATCTGATGAAACTGGTGGGTGGCGTTGTATTTATTAAAAAACCATAGAATTATTTATCAATTGTGAACCCGGTTATTTTTTTGACTTAGCAGCTGGAGCAGTTAACTGATTGATTACCTGTTGGAATAAGATTATCTGATGGCATATAATATATTCAAACTCTGGCATTAAATTCTCCCTATATTATTACTTCTTGTGTTCCCCCCTCTATCTGTCGTAAGGCATCATCTCACTTTCAAATAAGTTATCTCACACGCCCTACATTTCCTTTTCTCCTGGTAGATATCTGCAATGTTATATTTACCTTCTGGTCGTAAAAATATATCCAATCCTCTACCAAGAACTATCTTCCAACCATTATCAGCAACAATAAATCGATCGTGTTGATTTGGATTAAATTCATAAACAAGTTTTATCCCCAAATCAAATACGGATTCTGCTATTTCTTCTAAACTAGAAGCACTTACCTTTAACATTTCATCAGGTTCATTCCAGGTAATAACTTTAAGATCAACTTCTTGATCACTTTCCTTTATTTTAGCTAGCATTGAACAAAACTCAAGAAGTTGTCTCATCTGATGAGGCATCCTGATATAAGGATCTACCAATGTTATTTTCCTTGCACCGCGAAGGTAATCTGAAAACAGTAACTCGTAAGAGATACCTTCTTGATTATCTTTAATGATGATTTGACCAGGATTTAGATGGTTCAATTTTGGTTTAACTTTTTCATAAGAATCTTTTGAAGTATTTAAATCATCAATTGTTTGAGGTGTTTTACTTTTTTGACTCTCCAGTGTCTCTATATTCACTGTTATATTTTTTAAGTTATCCGTATAAGAAAAATCAACTTTTTCAAATGTATCATCCATCTTTATTAGCTGATCTTTAATTCTTTTTCTTCCTTCAATAGCAAAGTTTATTAACTCAATCGCCTCATCGTGAGAATAGTTCCCATCTGGATAAATTATTTTTAGCAATCCTGAAAATGTTTTTGTAATACCATCTCTATCTCTTGTAGTCAATGATTTTTGTAGCTGTATATATTCATCAATAACATTTGTATAATCTTCCTTTCTAAACTCTTTCAGAACTTCAGCTAAATAATCTACAATAAATCCATATCCATCCGTGAACATCTCAGTTCTTAATTTATGCACTTCCCAGCCCGGTATATAAGAATGAATTCTATCGAGAAAAGCTGTATCGTAGTAAATTCTGGGCAATGCATCAAACAGATTTGTATTCTTTAACATATAGGGAACAGAATGTTCAGTATTCCCTACAAATGCTAAGGACGCTGTTGCTCCATAAACATCTCTGCCACGGGAAAATGATTTGTTAGCCATATAATTTTTCATTATATCAACCAACTTTTTATCAGGACTTTTTTGACTACCAGCGAATTCATCAAAAGTTACAACATCCCAAAAACCAACTAAACCAATCTGATTATTAGTATTATTTACAAATAGCTTTGCTTGAGTAACATCACCACCCGACACTAATATCCCGTGAGGAGATAATTCTGAAAATATGTGTGACTTACCAGTTCCCTTCGGACCAAGTTCAATAAAATTATAATTATTTTCACAGAAAGGAATAAGTCTGGAAAGTTGGATTAGTTTACTTCTAAAATTAAAGAAAGAAGGATCTAACCCTAGGCTTTGAACTAATAAATCCATCCATTCATCCTTTGTAAATTCTTTCCTAAGACGAATAAATTCATCCAGATCAACATTAGATATTTGAATTGGTTTCAGATCTTCAATTAACCAGGGAGTTGATGAATCATCGCTAAAGAAATATTCCATAGTAATAATGCTCCAAACACCACCAGCCAAAATTTTCTTATGCTGTCTAACTAGTTCATTCCCAATAGTAACTCTTTTTATGCCCAGGTTACTAAAAGTCGCTTGATATATGTCTTTTTTCTCATTTAGCTGAGCTGACACCTTATCAATAATCTTAAATCGAGCTCTTTCTTTAATTACAGATTTTATAATTTCAGCTTCATCTCTGTGAACAAAATGCTCTTTAATTATATTCTTAACCTTTTCTAATCCTTGAGCTATAATATCTTCATCAAAAGAAGCGCAATGCTGACCCAGTAAATATTCAAGAACATAGGTTGGAACTACAGCATTACCTTTTATTGATTTAGTAAGGTCTTTTCTAACTACTTTGCCTTCAAAGTGCTGAATTATTTTGTCTTGTAAACTCATTCGAAATCCGATTGAATTAATGTTTGATTTATAACTTTTTCGTTTACTATTGGATTAAGCTTATTAGGATCTTTTTGCTTATCAAATATTTTAAGATAGAAGAAAGACTCACTTCCAGCTTTAATATTCAGGTTTAATATTATCTCTTTTACTCTTTCTGTTGGCAAATCAGAAGTTGAATCTAATATCAAATAAATTTCATTTGATACTATTTCATCTGAAGCGGTATACAATGCGCAAGTAATGTTAATTGGTTTATACAGACTACTTACAGGTTTACCCTGTATTAGTTTAATTTTGATAGCACCTGAAACAACTTTTAGATCCTTGCTTACCAACTTAAATGTGACTTTCTCAGTGATTTCTTCTCGCTTTCTTGAACTTTCTATTAACGGAACAATCATTTCCTGAAGACTTGCACCACCATGAACATAATGGACACCGTGACCTTGCCTCTTATATCTGTTGATTGCTTTTGGAATTGTAATCTTGTAATCAGTAATTGTGTTAGCTGCTTTTGAAAGATTAAATATGTAACTATCGGTTTTTATTTCTTTTTTTAGAATAGAGAATCTATTGTGATTAACAATCGCATTTTTATTATCTGGTAATGTCTCATACATAGCTTCCGGTAGTTCATTTGAATTGTATAAGAAACCGTGATCTGCGGTAATAAATATTTTGGAAACATTAAATGATGAATGTATCTTTTTTATCATAGGGGCTAATTCTTTTATCGCACGTTCAACTTCTTCAAAAGTTCTACTTTCAGTTTTTCTGTCATCACCTACAGCGTCTATAACGTTATGATAGATATATACAATTTTAGTTTTGAACAATTCCCTGGATTCCTCTTGTGTCATCTGTTGAAGTTTATCAAACGACACAACTCTTGAATCTTTTTCAGCAGCCTGTAATATTTTTTCTCTGTTTTCTAATCCTTCAGTAGAAATATTATTGATGTGAATAAATTCATCTTTCATCTGTAATTCTGTATGGGGCAGCAACGTACTCATTCCCATTCTTGTATTTGACGGCAATGAGGAAAGCATATATGAAATTTCCGCCTGGTGTTTTGGATCGGAATGTAGTACCGAAAGCAATTCTTTTGCGGATTCAAATCTTAATCCATCAGAGATAATTACGGCAATCTTTTGGTCTGATTCAGCAATATTATTTTTATAAAATTCGAATTGTTTTGTAACTGGTATTTGGTAAAATTCAAAATCGTGATCTTCCAAACACTTAAGCCATTGCGTGTTGATTTCCTTAAGATAATCTTCATATTTCTTATTAAATCTCAATAATAGATTTTCCAACTGAATTTCAGCGGGTAAATGATAAGTTCTCAATTGTGTATTCAATAAAATAGCTTTACGGTAATTATAATCTATGCTTTCAAATTTATTTACATACTCTTCAAGGTAATTGATGGGTTTATCGTATATGTATGATGATATAGAGTTTAACAACTTAAAAACATTGGCAACTCTCAGTAAAAATTCGATTAAGTCTTTTAGTTCAACACTATTGCCGTTTCTACTATTATTGAGTTGTGTGAGGATATTTATTGATTTATCAGGTTGGTATTCTAAAAGCTCAACAATGCTTTGTATAATATTAAACGACAAGGAATTTGAATAAAAACCAAAATCACCGTCAATTCCATAATTCTTAATAATCATATTTTCATTAACATCAGGTGCCAACTCATTAAATACATTTTCTATTTCTTTAGTTAGGTCATCATCTTTTGACCAATCATTAAGGAAAGCATTTAACCTGTTAATCTTGGCAGGATTGGTAATCTTTAATTTTGAATAGGTATCATTTGGATGAGCATCCGCATAATTTTGCAATATTAAATTGTACTTTGCTTTCTTTATTGCAAGAAGAATATCTTTTTCTTTTAACTGTGCAATCTCAATATCAAAGTATTCATCGAATAATTTACATAGATAAGATTCGCCATCTAACTCTTTAATCTTATCAATTATGCTAAACAAATCTTTATTTTTTTGTAATAACGAGGTAAATAGTTTTGCAAGAATTATCGTTTCCTCTTCTATTCTGCTGAAGCCGAGTAAATGACAAATCAATCCTTTTTTAATTTGGTTTTCATCATCAAAGCTGTCTGCTTTTAATATTTTACTTAAAGTTTTCTGAACTCCTTTGTTTTTTAGAAGTTCAATGTATTTGCTGACACGATCTCTCTGATAAGGTTTGAGATTATATTCCTCCATAAAATCTTCTACATCATCAATTAGTAGAACTCTATTCGCCTTTATTAAATCCAGTAAAGTAAAAGTTCTTCTTTCTTTTCCCTTTGGTTCTGCGTAAGGAAAATATAGAAACACTTTTTTGTCAGCCAATTCAGATTCTAATTGGTATTTAAGATGGAATAGTTCATTATTAACTGTGATAATTATGATTTCCGTATCTGCCCAATTTTCAATTTCATCCTTACGTTCTTCTTTAGGATCAAAGAAGAAAAGAATCTTTAATTCGGGATACTTTTCAAAGTAATCTTTAACTTTTTCTAACAACATAATTTATATTTCAATTAAGTAATCTTTTTTCTCTTTCAATCAATTCTCTTTCCCGTTCAAGTTCATCTCTTAATTCATCTTCCGTCGGCAGATACAGCATATATTTTGATGCAAAGATGTTTTTGCTATTTTCTAGTAAGGTGTACTTAACCATAGCATTATTTTTATCCGAGCAGAGGATTATACCTAATGTAGGATTATCGTCTTCTTTTTTTATTTCCTTCTCAAAGTATCTTACATAAAAATCCATCTGTCCAATATCCTGATGACTGAGTTTTCCGATTTTAAGGTCTATAAGACAAAAACATTTAAGAATGTAGTTATAGAAAACAAGATCAATATAATAATGATCTCCATCGACCGTTATTCTTTTCTGTCTTGCAACAAAAGAGAATCCTTTGCCTAATTCCAATAAAAAATCCTGTAATTTATCAATTAAAGCTTGTTCCAGATCTTTCTCAAGGTAAGCACTATTTTCTTTTAAGCCGAGGAATTCTAAAACATACGGGTCTTTGATAACATCTGACGGCTGATACTTCTCAATATTTTTTTTCGACTCTTTTATTACAGCACTTTTGTTCTTGCTGGAAATAAGACGTTCATAATAATGTGAGTTGATTTGCCTTTCGAGTTCTCTTGTTCCCCAGTTGTTTTCTATACATTCTTTAATATAAAAATTACGTACGTTATTATTTACAATTTTTAATAAAAGCCGGTAATGTGTCCAGCTTAAGAGTGGGCTCAGCTCACCCGGAACCATCACATTCTTATTTTTTATTTTTTTTGAAGGTGATTTGTCACTCGCTGCGTGACTTTTTTCATCGAGAACAGATTGGTCACGCAGTGCGTGACTTATTGGAAAAGTAATGTAAAACTGGCGGGAATATTTCAGATTCGTAACATTATAACCTTCCCCGTATTCCTTTTGTAACCGGGCAGATAGCTTTTTGATAAGTTCGGTACCATACTTAGCATGGGTTTTACCTTTTTGCTCTTGCTCAACGATAATTTTACCAATGAGCCAATAAGACCGGACTTTAGCAAAATTAACCGCTTTGTATGCATAAGATTTATTCCTTTCAATTATCTCTCTTATCTGAAAATGAATTGAATCGAAACTTTTTTTGCTTATTAATTCTTTATTAGCCAAGGAAGACCCTTTAATTAAATTTCCGTTACAATATCTTCAAACTTTGCGTAATTAACTTTAACACCATCATCCAGATTAATTTCAATCTGTTTATCCGCGTAGTCTTTCATCAGTTTGTCATATTCTCTGCATTCAATTTCGCTGCTTCGTAAATCATCTAATTTCTTTGCTTCTGTTTTGGATAATGATGATTCCCGTTTCTCTAACTCTGCGATTTCACTTCTTAAATAGTTTAAGTGTTTGAGCAAATAATTATTTCTTATCTTCTGAATAGTGAACTTGTTCATTCTGTGCATATAAACTAATACCTGGAAAGCACCGTAATCTGATGAGAACAACCAATAGATTGGTCTTTTCTTATATACTTTACAGTGATAGTACCAAAAGTCATCAACTAAATATTCTTCAAGATCTTGATCCAAACATTGCTGAATGAAGTTTATATTTTCCGTTAGAGTTTCTTCACCCCATACAACTTCTATAAAATGTTTTATTCTTAAGACGATATCATCTGAAAATCTTCCTTCGCTGCCCATCATCGGGATGATGCCGTCTTCATCTATTTCAAACTTTACTTCTTTCTTTCCGTTGTGGAGTGGTGATAATATTTTATATGCTTTTATTTCCTCATCTGATGGATTAGGATGTGCAATATGCAAACCGGGTTTATCTAACCTGTATCTGCCCATAAAGCAGCCAATTGCATAAGAAAGAAGCTGCCGTATTACTACATCTTTCTTTATAAACTTTTCTAATCCTCCTTCTCTTAACTTTGCAACATTTTTTTGAGCTTTTTCAAGTTTCTTAAAATCTAATTCGTCTTGTAGTATTGTTATTTCTTTAAGTGGGACTTCCGGAGTTAACTCACCCTGCAAACCGTATATATCAATAAATATTTTATTTAACTCTTCTTCGTTCTGATGAAGCTGAAAGAAATCTTTTGAAGATTGAGAATTCCATTCTGAAAGCGAGTTGTTGATTGTTGTGTTTGAATTATTTATTAAAGGATTTAATTCAAAATCCCAAGAGGTTTCACTGGAGTCCCAATCTGTTTTTGCAATATTTATATTGGCTTTAGAAAATTCATCAATAGAATCCTCCCAATTTGACGATTTTATAATTGGCAACGATGAAATGTTCCCTACTTGATAGTTCAGAGTAGGATTTAACATTTTTAATAACATCGAAGTTATTTTAGAATTTAGAAAAGTTAAGAAATAACTTATATCATCTTCATTTGGGAATATTGATGGAGCCCCATTGTCAAAAATAAAACCATCAGGATAAAATCTTACACCAAAGTCTCCAGATGAAACCAATCCCCAACTAATGGATTTATTAAAATAATTTTTACTATTTCTAAAGACGGCTTTTTTAGTGGATTTTAATTTTTCGCCATTATTACGAAAAAATATTACAGCGTATTGATTACCATACCACTTTCTAAAGCTTCCAGCTTTATTATATGCAGAGTATCTTTTTTTACTCCCATTTAAGTCAATATTTTTTATTGAGACTTCATACCAATCTCTCAAATATGTTTTATTATCACCTGTTTGAAGACCAGCTGATGGAGGGTAATAATCCCTTATTAGCTTATAACGACTAAATATTTCTTTTATAGTTTTACTTGCCCAATAAACAATAGGTGAACCTGGAATTTTAGAGAAATCGCTTTGCTTAACATTGGAGAAAAATATTTTCGCTCCAAGCTCAGTTCCATCTTGTGGTATCTCATTAACCCCTTTTTCATCACGATAAAGATCGAAGTTATATTTATAAGAAGGTTTGTTCTTGCTGTATAAAAATAATTTCTTGATATCTTTGAAATAAATATGCTGAAAGTTTCGCCTATGTGGTCTAAAATATTGTCCTTTATGATTTAACTTAAATTCTTTTTTAATAACGAATGTAACTGAACCATAATCAATCCCAAATATACCTCTTCCCATATGAATGAGACTCAATATCGAATATTGAGATAAATAAATTTTTCTAATTTCTTCAAATGAAATCAAGAATAACCAGGATGGCAAGTTAATTAAAGCAAAGTATCCCTGAGAAATTGTATGGTTTGGCAATATCTCCATAAACACGGAAAATAAATCAGACTTTGAAACAGGATATCGACTATCTACATATTCTTTTAGAGGTTCATTCATATTTCTTTGACCCATATAAGGCGGGTTAGTAACAACAGAATGATATTTAGAGGCAAGGATAAGTATGATATCAATAAAAGGTTTTATCTTGTTATATATTATCTGTTCTTCAAAATCTAAATCGTCCTTTTCTGCTTTATTCTTTAAGATGTGATAATGTTTATTTATAACATCTGTTACATCATTTTGCAGGTTTAAGATAAGTGTAGAACCAATATTTTTCCCCTGGTTTAATTCCTTTAATGCCCATTCAAGCTCGTCGGCATATTGTTTTGCATCTTCATCTAAAAATTTATAAATCTCTCCCTGTGTAAAAGTTGTTGCTTCAGGGAAGGAATAAACATTAGGCATTAAATCGGTTTTAAGTATTTCAGGATAGTAAGAGGCAGCTTTTATCAACACTGCAAAGTTTGCAAGCTGCGTTGCTCTATCATCTATATCAAGTCCGAAAAGGTTATTTTTTATTATGCTTTCTACTGCGTTGCGTGTACTGTAGCCTTCTTCCTTATACATCTGCATCATCAAGTCAAATCCAACAACAAGAATATGCCCGGAGCCACACGCAGGATCTAGCAAAGTAAGTTGTGTAACGTTTTCTATTATTGGTTCAGGTTTGTAGTTTTCTTTATCGCTCGGCTCTACAAAATATTTCATCTCTTCTTGTAGTGGAGATTCAGGATGTTTATCTAACCAGATCCTACCCACTGTGTTCTCAACCATATATTTTACTATCCATTTGGGGGTAAAGATTTGTGTAACGGCAGGTATATCTTCAGGTCGGGCTTTCTTCTTTTTCTTAAAGCTGGCAAACACTTCATCTTTTTTATCTGAGATATAAAACTGGTATAACCAGCCAATAAGCTCTACTTCTTTATAATCCTCCTCTTCAATAGCATCATTGTCATTTATCAGCTCAATTATTCCTTCACCGAAAAGAAGATTTGTCGGAAGTAATAGCTCAGTGTAATCATCTAAATGCCCAAATATTCTATTTAGTAGTTTTTGGTTTCTGCAATACGCAGTTAGTAACAGCTCAAAAGCTTCTTCATCTTTACTTTCAACCAGATATTGATTAAGTAATTTTTTTTCCTCATCTCTGAGTTTACCTAATTCACCTTTCCTTGCTATTTGCAATATTACCGGGTCTTTCAATTCTTCAGAGACGTATTCATAAACCGGGTCTATGTATCCGTTTTTTGAGAGAATTTTTAAAGCAATTAGTCTATTAAACCAAGTGTATGCAGCTTCTTCTATTATATCATCAATAGTATGTCGGTGGAGAGCAGATTTTAAGCTCTCCCATTTTTTAGGAACGGTAGTATCATTAAAAACCTCACCACGAAACATATAACCACCTTCAACCGGGGTAACATCTTCGGTTGCGTTTCCTTTATCATCTATTCCCCAATAAGCAATTCTTTGCTGAACTCCTTTTAGAAGAATTATCCGTGCTTTCTTAGCAAAGGTTTTTATTTTGTTAGTGTTCATTAAATACAATTCTATTTGATTATAAGAATTTTATTCTCTTTAAGTTTTTCCAATAATCGTTTACGAAGTTCTGATAAATATTTGTCAAGGTCATCTTCATTCTGAATAACTGCTTGCAGATCGGTAATCACTTCTGTTTCCTGTTTTGATTTGCCTTCCTTTTTTGTTTTATAGTTGATAATAGATTGAATACTTTTTGCTCTAAAGTCACCAGATTGTGAAATAAGAAGTTTAAGGTTAGAAATATTTATTTCGTTTAGGATTACTTTTAGTTTAGATTCCTTGGGTTGATAAGCTTCAGATATATCTTTAATATTCAACTGCTTAGATTGTTTATCCAAATCTTTATATATCACCTCATAGGTTTTTTCAGCATCTTCTTTAAGTTTTTCTATCAGTGATTTAAGACTTTTAGACAGTTCCTTATAAATCGTACTTATCTGTGGGAATTTATCTCCCGGCATATCGTCTTTACTGAAATATTCTACAAGTATCTCACCTTTACTTTCTTCAGCTTCATCAAGTGAATCGAAGTTAATCTGATTCTCTAATGTAAATTTTCTTATTGTGCCATATCGTTCCAAGTGATCATTAATGAAATCCTCAAGTTCTTTGCAATTATCGTGATAGTTTTTAAGCGATTCATCAAACTTCAAAAGATGATCAAATAACGCTTTGGGATCTCTGATATCCTGAATTTTTATTAATGCTTTAGAAAAATCATTAAAATGTTTTCCGAAGGGTGCTTCGCCAAAATAGGTATCGCTCAATTTTGAGTAATGTTCAACTTTAAATTCAACATTCTTTTTTATCTCCTCAACTAAAGCAAATGCATCATTATCTTCTTTCAAATCCTGGTTAAATATTTGCCTGAATGCTTTTCTTACATCTTTAATTTTATCTTTCCCAAACTCTTCTTGTGGCTTAATTACTATTGCATTGCGTTCACTAAGCTTAAGTGCTTTTTCAACAAATGAATTTATATCAATTAAATCACTGCGCCATTCAAATTTTCTTTTACCTTTCTTAAATAGTTTTATCAGGATATTTATAGTTGCGGTGTCCTTCCATCCATAAGGCGGTTTTTGGAATTGATTTGTAACATCGGCAACAGTGATGGAATCGCCAATATTATCAATATACGAGTTAACAAGAATTTCTGCTTCTGCTAAGTTATTATCCGTTGAAAGCTGAGGATCTGCTGCAGATTTTTTAAGATCATCATTTGTTTTGGCATAAGAGTTTACCAGGTGATTCTTCTTGTAAATTTCTCCTAAATGCTTTTCAACAGCGTTATTAAATCTCTCTGTCGGAGATGAACCGGTAATATCGGAAGATTTTATTATTTGTTGATTTGATATGAATGGAGTTGCATTAAATTTATCATTAAATCTTTTTCTTAAGTCTTCAGCAAGTTTATTGCTTTGATCACGAAATTTCTCTATAGCCCTTTTACGTGTTCCGATTGCTGAATCAGCATTCATACGGATGAATTTTTCTGTTTTTACAAAATGTTCAAAGTCTTTTCGGAAAGCAGTATCATTAACAAACCAATCATTCACACAACAAACCAAATCATTTTTATTTGTGCTTAATGCTTTAACATTTGGTTCTGTTTTATCAAACACGGAAACCAGTATATTTATTTCACCACTTCTATAAATTTCTTTATCATCGAGATTTAGTGACATAGAAAAATTGTTGTTCCCGAAGGTTACTTTCCTTTGAAAACGGATAGATTTTTCAAATATATCGGAGTTAAAATAGGTTAGTCTATCATCAACTGTAATTGTAGTGTTATTTATCTGCTTGGCAACATCAATTTCATCTTCTTTATAAAAGTTGTATCTCTCATCTTCTTTATAAATAATAGTTTTTTCAACAAGCAGATCCAGAATCTTTTGAATCTTATTCTGTAGCTCAAGTCTGTTGACATCTGGTTTATTAAGAAGAAGAAGGACCAGATTATCAATGTTTGGCGGAAAAGTTAATTTCTTCGTGTCGCTAATATTGGAGATCATAAATAGGGTGTGAACAACTTTACGGGCAAATTTATTATTGTTAATATCATCTATGCTATAAACAGGATCTAAAATATTATTTGCCTGGTGCGTTAACTCAATTTTGAATTGATCGTTAAAAAATGAATCGAAAGTAATAAACGAACCAACGTCAACATCCTTAAATAATTTTGCAGTAAAATGAGTAATACCAATGATTGATCTCTCACTATCCCTAAAATGTTTACTAGCGTATCCTAGATTATGAAAATTCTCAAACACGTCGGATATCAATTTGAACTGGTAAGGGACAAACGGATATGAAAGGACAAATTCATCTTTGTTTTCAAAACCACGATAACGATCGTGAGAGAAAATAAACTGGTTTTCAATCTCCTCTTTGTTCTTTTTATAAAAATCCGTAAGCACTTTAACACCATCGGAATTTTTATCAAGTAATCTTTTTTGAGTTATGAATGTTGTATTTTGGCTTTCGAGGGATATTCTAGTTTCAAACCTCCCAAGAATCTTCCCAAAATCTTTACTTGTTCCTTGCGCTTCTTCCATTAATCCTTCTAATGTTTGTTGAGCAGTGCAAGTAAGCCAGATTTTATTATCGCACTTTGCACCAACCTCTTCTATAATAGTCTGAAGGTTCAGCAGCAAATTTGCGTTTGATCCTATATACTGGCTAATTTCATCTACTAAAAATATCAAGCGATAATTATCTGGTTTAGCAGCAAGATACTCTACAAATTCAGGAATTAAATGATCAGCAATAGTGATATCATCTGGTTTTTTCAATTTCTCTCTCATTGAATCCACGTCAAGAGAGTTATCGAGTTCCTTTGCAATTTTTAATACGTCATTCAGTTTCAGTGAAGCAATTTGTGTGGCTTTTGATTCCCAGTCAGCTTTTAATTTTTCTTTTATCTGTTTTTTGAATCTGTCAAATAATCCTTCATTATCAAGGTGCTTTTCTAATAAAAGAGCAAGTGGGATGTTTGTGCTGTTATATCCTCGAAATGCATTGAATTGATTGAAAAATATTTTAGTAATCTTTTCCTTTTCATCTCTTTGTCCGGAAACAGCATCAATGTTAAAGATTATTGTGGCCGGGTTAATCTTTTCAATCTTTTTCTGCAAGCTTTTAATATTACCAGGTGAAGCTTCTGAGAGCGGATCTTTACTTGATTTTACTTCTTCTAAATAATGCTCAAAAGCTTTTTTAGAATATTTTGGCCAAAAGCAATAAAAGATGTATTTAATAAAATGCGATTTACCTGAACCATAAAATCCATTTATCCAGATACCTGTTTTATCCTGTTTGCTGTTAATAAAATTATCCAGGTACTTATATAAATTCTCAATAATAGTTTGTGTAAAGACATACTCATCAATCTCTGAGTTTACGGTAATATCATCCTGCTTGCTAACTACTACTGCAGGATTGATTTGTCTTTCAATATCTTTCTGAAATAGTTCTTTAATTTTCATAATAAACTCATTTATTTAGTAATGACGCGCGATAAATTGACTCGTGATTAATTTCGTTAAAAAGATAAAAGTGATTATTCTCATATTTGCCAGGATAAAAGACCACAATCTTATAACCACCGCCGCTTACATATTCTTCAAATCTTTTTAGGAATTCGCTTGCGCTTAAATAAGGGAAGATAGAACCGAAGCCTTGTACAAGAACATAAACTTTTTTGTATTTGCTTGGAAGCTGAAAATGAACTCTTATTTTCTCATCGATACGTTTTAGAAATTCAATACTATCGGCAACATTTTTTAAGTTTTCTCCTGCTTCGGTAGCACTTTCTTCTTTTTCCTGTTTTATAAATAAATCAAAAAGAGATTCATCTCCCAATTTTTCCGTCATTAAATGATCAATAAATTCTGTGTAAATATTAATAACCATACACTCTTGAAAAATATCAGGACGAATTAATCTATCTTTAAGCTCTAAGATTTCTTTGCGGATTTGATATTCTTTTTGCGGTTCATAACAGTATATATAGGCTGGGAAAAACATGTTCCCTGTATCGGGGTTTTGGAATTCTCTTCTGGAGAGTTCCTCAAATAGATAAGATAGTTTCATAATGTCTCAATTATTATTTCCCGTTGTTCTTTATTTAATAATGCAAGTTCTAAAAACCAGAGATCATCAACCTGAATGAAAAATCTCCAAAAATGATTAGATGCTTCAAGAGAATTTAATTTATTGCCAGTTAACAAACCGGATTCTTTTAACATCCTTTGGATTACCTGGATAACTTTAGCACTGGTTGTTTTAGACCACATTTCTATTTCAGGGTGTTCTGTAGATTTTTTATCAAGAAATATTTCTATATCTCTTTCTTCAAAATCTCTTTTTAAGCTTTTCCATTTATTCAAAATTACTTCTCTCATAAAATCAGCAATCAACGGATAAGTTTTAACCACAGCATAAAACATCAAAATTTTTCTTTCAGCTTGTACTGAACTTTCAAACATCTGCCAGACTGATTTATCAACAGACTTATTTCTTTTTCTTATTTCTTGTAAAACTCTTTTTCTTGCTGATTCTGAATTAATTTTAATGATATTTTTATTAATTATCTCAGAACGTTTTTCTTCAATTTCGTCATTTAGAAGAAAGCTTAGCACGCGTGTAATTTCATCAAGTAACAATGAACCCGCAGTAAAAGAAGCAGAATATTTGGTTATAGTTTGATTCATTTTAAAATTATAATATTGCTGTTAATTATTCTTAGCCACCAAATCGGCACCCATCTAAAAATAATATTATCCGGGATAAACCCCCTCCAGATATTAGGAAAGTAAATGAAGGGTGTTTATCCTAATCATACAACAATGTCATTTAAAAATAAGGAATCTCAATCAATTCATCTAATAAAAGTCAAAGAACTAATTAGTCAATTGATTGAGAAGTTATATCAGGAACAAAGGATCTCTCCTGGAAGCAAAAAATAATTTACAATGTATAGAGCATCACTTTTTGCTCCTTGCCGCGAAGCTCCATATCTCCTATCTTCTTCGGCTCGTATGTACCGTTTTGGAGTTTAAGTTTTTCCAATAAATAATTTGATAATAAAATATTCACACCCAATTCATTGCATTTCTGTTGAATTCTGGCTGTGGTATTTAGCACATCTCCCGAAAATACAATGTCCCGTTTAACCACCCCGATTTCACCAGCCATAACATAACCATAATGCAGTC
>JADFLR010000041.1 GCA_022564295.1 Bacteroidota bacterium
CACTTCATAAGCCAAAGCGATTTTTCGGTGCGGCTCGTAACATAGAAGACGGTGGAAGCTTAACAATTATTGCAACTGCACTAATTGATACCGGAAGTAGAATGGATGATGTTATTTTTGAAGAATTTAAAGGAACCGGTAATATGGAACTTGTTCTTGATCGCAATCTTAGCGATAGAAGAATTTTCCCTGCAATGGATGTTAATCGTTCCGGAACACGTAAAGAAGAACTATTGATTAAAGAGGATGATCTGGCTAAACTATGGATATTGAGAAAAATAATAAGCGATTTTAGTTCTATTGAAGCTATGGAATTTCTGTTAGATAAGATGAGGGGAACAAAAAATAATAAAGAGTTTATCAATAATATGAATAACTGATATTTAGCGTCTGTTCTGCTGAACATTGATAAGTTGAATCATCTCACAATTATAAATCAAATTAGTAAGTGTTTATACAAGACGTTTGGACTTAAAAGATTTAAACGCAAATTATTGAGTAATTAAAGTTAGTACCGTAAAAGGTGTCCCTCGCAAATAACATTGATTCCTAATTTAAACAGTGGGATATTTATTATAAAAAAAAGTCGCAATTGAAAAAGCTATTATTAATCATTCTGTTTTTAACTACAGTCCTGTTCAGCCAGCAAATAGGAAACCGTCCTAATGGTATCCGAAAATTCCGTCAATTACATGCAACAGTTCAGTTAATACCAAAATCCGACTCCGAAATTTCAGTATCCTATCTTTATCGTATCCCTTACCATCGGATTATCTTTGAAAAAGATGGTAATTCGTTTAAAGCTTCAGTAAGAGTATTAGTCGAAGTAATGCAAGGTGAAGAGTTAGTTGAAAGGAATTTTAAAGATAAGAAAGTAACCGTTAATGATTTTGATATTACTCAAAGCAAATCTGTGGCAATTGAGGGAGTTATTAATTTTGATCTTGAAGCAATTGAGTATGTTGTAAGAGGTATAGTGACTGACCTTAATTCCCATAAGGAGTTAAAATTAGCTCCTGTAGAAATAAATGGAATGAGTTACTTAGAATCGGGAATTTTCAAACCGATGATTATTAATTTTGCTGAAAGTAATTGTAACGGTAAAAATCTTCCTCTAATTGTTAATCAAGGAGGCAGCATCCCTTTTAGCCCTCAAGATTATCAGTTAGTGATTCCTGTGACGGATACTACTGTAGAAAAGATAACAATTGAAATGAGGAATAATGATGCAGAACAATTTACGCACACTCTAACTGAATCTTACGTTACTAAAATATCTGTGGTGGAATGTAAAGATAAACTTTTTATTGGGCAGGGTGATAATGTATTAATAACTAAGAATTTCATTCTTCGTAACTTTAGCAGAAATTTGCAAGAAGGAGTTCTGATTACAACTATTAAACTTAATGAAGACGGAGAGGAACATGATTTTCCAATAAAAGTTGCCTGGCTGAATAAACCAATTTCACTGCGGAATCCTGAATTTGCTATAGAAATGTTAAAATACATTGAAGAGGAAGAAATAGTATCAAATTTACTGGATGAGGATGAGGAAGATTATCAAACAGCACTTCACAAATTTTGGAAACAATACGATCCAACTCCTGAAACAGAATATAATGAGTTGATGGAAGAATATTATTCGCGGATAGATTATGCAGCATTAGAATTCCGTGGAATTAGTAAAAAGAACGGATTATCTACAGACAGAGGAAAAATATATATTCAGCATGGTAAACCAGATAAGATTGAAAGAGCATCCGATTCGCGTGGTTACGTGGTTGAAACATGGATTTATAAAATTTTGAATCAGAGGTTTGTATTTGTAGATAAGCAAGGAACCGGAAACTTTATCCTGATAGACGGGTGATGAAGCGAGCATGAAAAAATATTTACATATTAGGGAATGATTATATGTATGAAATGGTAATTTGTATGAGTGCATGGTTGGATGAATGCATGAGGAATGATTCAAAAAGATTTTCAAAATTTATCTATAAGGCAGACCCGGATTCAATACATATAGTCATACATCCTTACTTTGACTCGGCGGAAATTTATAATATAAACAGATGAATAAATTTGTTTTTACTTGTGGAGATATAAATGGAATAGGACCAGAAATTGTAATTAAAACTTTAAACCAAATTACCGGTTACAAAAATTCCCATAAATTTTATTTCGTTTGTCCATTAAATATTTTCCAAACTGTAACTCGTCATATAAAACCAACCTTCAATTATGAAATAGTAAATCAAAAAGATCAGGGTTCATCTGCTGTTGTAACAGTTATAAATTCGGGAATGGCAAAACAATCTATTGGCAAACCGACAATTACTTCCGGAAAATCTGCGTATAAATCACTCGTTTTATCTTATGAACTTTTAAGAAGAGGTGACGCAGATGCTGTTATCACTGCTCCCATTTCTAAAACAGCATCTAAGATGGCGGGGATAATTTTTAGCGGACAAACTGATATGTTTGCCAAATGGTCGAACACAAAAAATTACGTTATGATTTTTCTTTCAAAAAAACTGTGTACTGCTTTATTTACTATTCATAATCCTTTACAAGATGTTTCTAAGCTACTGAATTTTAAGAAGTTAGATACTTTAGTTGAGGTGATAATCAGCACATTAAGAATTGATTTACGGGTTTTCGAACCTAAAATTGCTGTATTGGGATTAAATCCACACGCAGGCGAAAATGGAATAATCGGAAAGGAAGAGATTGATATAATTTCACCCGTTATAAAGAAGCATGCAAAATCGGTTTCGATTGAAGGTCCGTTTTCTTCAGATGCATTTTTTGGGAGCAAGGCATATAAAAATTATGATATGATAATCGGGATGTATCACGACCAAGTACTCATTCCGTTTAAACTGCTTAATTTTGGTTGTGGGGTAAATTACACTGCCGGGTTGCCGATTGTTCGTACATCTCCCGATCACGGTGTTGCTTATGATATTGCCGGTAAATTTATTGCAGATGAATCGAGTATTCTACAAGCTTTTAAATATGCACAACGTATAGTTAATAACAGGAAGAAAAAAATTGGTTAGGGATAGTTCAACTTTTTATGAATCAGTATCTTTAATTTATGAAGAACTGATGCGAGATGTGAATTATAAAAAATGGAGTAAGTATTTATTAGATATTATAAGTGAATATTTAGATAATAAGGATCCATCTATATTAGAGCTTGGTGCAGGGAATTGTAAAATAGCGAGAAAAATCTCTAAAAAATATCGCAACATTATTGCTTCCGATCTTTCACTTCGTATGCTTCAACAAGGTAAGAACGTTTTTATATCTAAAGTTTGTTGCGATATGACTTCATTACCATTTTACAATAAATTCGATCTTATCTATTCAACTTTCGATAGTGTAAATTATATTTTAAGTAAAAGAAAATTATTAACTTTATTTTTAGAAGTAAAAAAAGTTCTTTCTGCTACCGGTATATTTACATTTGATGTAAGTCTGGAAAAGAATAGTCTGGATTTTGAAGGCTCTTACACAGTTGAAGGAAAAATTAACGGATTTTCATTTACAAGAAAAAGCAAATATAATTCAAGTTCAAGAATCCATAAAAACATTTTCATTATAACTGATGAATATGGTAATGTTAAAAAGGAAATTCATACGCAAAAAATTTATAAGTTTGAAACTTATTTCGATATAATTGCAAAAGCCGGGATGTATGTGGTTGAGTGTCTTGATGCTTTCACATTTAATAATGGAAATCAAAATTCGGAAAGAGCGCAGTTCATAATAAAAATTATTAATACAAATGCTAAGTTTTAACAACGTTGAATTCAGATATACAAACCAAACAATATTTACCGATTTAAATTTTGAATTAGATGAAGCTGAATTTGCGTTCCTTATCGGTAAAAGTGGAATAGGGAAGAGCACTTTGCTTCAAATGATATACATGAATTTATTTCCTACATCAGGTTACGTTAGAGTTAACGGATACGATACTAACACTATTAAACCGAGGCAGCTTCCTGAGTTAAGAAAAAAACTTGGTGTGGTTTTTCAGGATTTTAAACTTTTGCAGGATAGAAATGTTTATGAAAATCTTGCTTTTGTGCTTGAAGTTACAAATACACCGAGAAAAGAAATTAAGAACAAAATAAACAACGTACTCTCTGATGTTGGTCTTTCACACAAAAGATTGAATATGCCTGATCAACTTTCAGGAGGCGAGCAGCAGCGCATAGCAATTGCACGCGCTTTATTGAACGAACCGCTTTTAATACTTGCCGATGAACCAACAGGTAATCTCGATCCTGAAACTTCAAATGAAATACTGGATTTGCTTACAACGATTAACAAGCGTGGAACGGCAGTATTAGTTGCAACTCATAATTATGCAATGGTAAAAAAAATGAATGTGCGAATCATTAAACTTGAGCACGGGCAGGCATTTAAAGCTGTTATTAAAAAGAAAGTGTGAGGGGAATTATTTGTTTCAATAGAGGAATATTGTTAATCAATTTGAACTAATATGCACCAAACTTTGCTAAAACGTAATTCCTACTACTAAATTATTTGTATTAATTATTTCACTTTAGGCATAATTTGATTATGAGAAACGTTGTTTTTGTCTAATAATTGTTTTATGAATTGAGATGCAAATATTATGATCAATGGCATAAAAGGATATTTATATCTATCCATGCCAAAGAAAATAATAAACATTAATAATATACTTAAAATAAAACTTGTTAGAATTAAATAACTACTTAAATTTTTTTGAATATATTTCCTACTGAAACTTAAAATTGCAATTAACATTATTAGATAATAATAAATGGAATTAAAAATATAAAGTATCCATTTTACTGTGTTATCTATTTTTAATCCTTCAAAAGAAAGAGTAAGCATACTTGTATCTTTAAAAAGAAGATGAAATAGTTTTTTTGGAATTAATAAAATAAACTTTGTGGGATTCTTAATTATGAAATCCATTGCTAATTTTGAATATTGTTTATTTTGTTCAAATGTTGACATATTTTCTATATTTACATTTTTTAATTCTTTTATTTTTGAGGGTGTAAAGTAAGTACCAATTGAATTATCGTTATTACCTATTAGTAAATTTATTCCTCCGCTTGTATTTACAATAAATAAGTGACCATAGCTTAAACTAAAAGGTAGAATAATTAACAAAGCAATAACTGGAATTGAAATACTTTTTACAATATTTCTATACTTTTTTATTGAAATGTTATAAACAAATGGAACAATTAAAGCGAAAATAAAAACAGGTTTAATGTACAGAAGCAACCCACCTATAATTCCAAGGATAATATATTTGTTCCAAACATTTTTACTGGCAATAAAGATGTAAATAAATAATGCAAATAAAAAAGTCATTGTAACTTCGGGGGAAGTAATGTTAATCATCGAAATATGAGAGGGATAAAAAGAATAAATTACAACAAAAATTGAAGCAATTTTTTCTCCAAATAATCTAAAAGTAATTTTATAGAATAAAATAATAGTGAAAAAAGATATAACAATATGAAAAATCTTAATAATAATTAAATAACTACCAAATAATTTATAGATTAAACCAAAAATAAATATGGAACCAACAGGTAAATATGGAATATTAGGATAAGGAAAACTGTTCGTTTCAGCAAATGTTAAAGCTATATTATTATATTCTATATAGTCGCCAACTGGACCTGTAGGAAATAAAATCATCCATAAAATACGGACAAGAAATGCTAAAAATAGAACAATTATTAAGTTTATAGAAAATAATTTGCTTAAAATTCTAATAATTTTAACTTTTATAGTTAGGATTAATAAGAGTAAAAAGACAAATGTAATATAAAAATATAAAAAGTTTGAGGATAAGAATTTTATATTATTAAGACCAGAGATATTAAGACTACCCTTATTTAGATAAATATCTAATACTACTTTCATTAAATAATTAATAGGAAAGTATAGAGTTATAGAAAGAATAACTATTAATAATATTAAACTTTTATTTTTTGGAAGTCTATAATTATTATTCATAAATCAAATATATCTTAACGCTATAAAATTAAATTATTAATCATCCTTTAAGAACAAAGAAAATAAAAAAGTGATTTGAAAACCGGGATTGTCTTTAATGATCTCAACATTGAAAAGAACGACAAAATGTATAATGTTTTAATTACATAAAAGAATGAACAATTATCAATTCCACAGTTCGGCTAAAATTAAGTCATTTACATCTTCAATACTGCCAATACCATTTACGGAAATTACCTTCCCTCGTTCCTGGTAATAGTTAAGAACAGGTATTGTGGTCGACTTGAATATTTTGAACCGCTTGCGGATAACATCCTCTTTATCATCATCTCTTAAATAAAAACTGTTTTCCGTATCGCAATTCGGACACTTATCCAAACCATCAATTTTTTCCAGTGAAAATATATTTCCGCACTTTTTACAAGCACGTCTGCTATTCAATCTTTTAATTAATTCTTTTTCATCTGCATAAATATTAATTACAGCAATTCGGTTGATGTTCAATTCTTTAAGTAATTTATCAAGTGCTACTGCCTGAATTTTCGTTCTCGGGAATCCATCGAGTATAAAACCGTTTTTGCAATCAAGTTTGTTCAATCTTTCCTTTATTATACCAACCATAACATCATCGGGAACAAGATCCCCGCGGTTCATAGTTTCCTGAGCTTTTTTACCAAGATCTGTTTGTTCTTTTACTGCTTGCCGTAGAATATCACCTGTAGATATATGAGGTATTATTAATTTAGCAGATAAAATTTTCGCCTGAGTTCCTTTTCCAACTCCCGGGGCTCCGAATAATATTAATTGCATTTAATTTCCATTTTTGTTAGGCGAAAATTATTACTAATCGTTTGTTTTATCAAGTTACTGCTGTAGTTATTTAAAATTAAAAATTATTTTGATGATCAATTAGTTCTTCTTCTTATATCATTAAAGAATTTCTGCAGCATTTTTTTACTTTCGTCAGCATAGACTCCCGAATAAACTTTAATTGTATGATTTGTTCTACCATCCTCTGCCAAATTATATAAACTGCCGCAGGCACCAAATTTTGTATCGTAAGATGCGAAGTACAATTCACTAACTCTTGCAGCCAGTAATGCACCTGTGCACATCGTACATGGTTCTAAAGTAACAAAGATTGATGCACCTTCTAAACGCCATTCTCCGATATAGTTTGATGCTGCTGTTAATGCTATCATTTCGGCATGTGCAGTTGCGTCTCTTAGTCTCACTACCTGGTTATAACCTCTGCCAATTATTTTATTATCCTTCACAACAACCGCACCCACAGGAACTTCATTATCTTCGATTGCTTTTTCGGCTTCTTGCAAGGCGGCGTACATAAAACGGTATGTTTGTTCAGAAAAAATCATAATTTAATTATTGATATAACGTTGAATTAGACTGCTTTAAAACAAAAGAAATGAATTTGGCCATATAGAAACCGTGAGATGCCGTCAAAGAGTTTGTAGATGTTTTTAGGAGATAAAAATTTTCGTAGTAATGAAATTAACTGCCAGATATTGATGAAAAAATATTTTGAGAAATAATTATGAGTAAAAACTGATCTGAAGTTTTTAGGATTCTTTAAAACTTATAATCCAAAATACAAAAAATGTTACTGTTAACATTATTATTAATCCAGATATCATGATGACGCCCTCGAAGGAAAATTTACTGAATGAGTAATTTAATAATTGTAAAACATAAGCAATTTACTTATCCAATATAAGTGCCAACTTATTTTGAGACAAAAATAGACAATTATGAATTGTATTTCAACTTTATTTGAGAATTTGTCTCATAATGAAATATTTTCTATTTATGCGAAGAAAATAATTTCCGTTGAATATCCTGGTTTATAATAAATTATTGAACTATATGAATAATTGTATTTTCATTCAAAATGATCATTGTTCTTTCTAACAAAATGGAATGGAACCTTAATTTAACTTCATCAAATACTCAATAATTATTGTTAAGCCGCCTCATTTATTTTTCTTTAGAAGCAGGTTTGAAATAATATAACTCTTTGGCTGAATAGCAGAATTTTCTTTATATTGAAATACATTTTGAAGCAAAATAATTTAAATCTCAATTTCATTAAAAAATAATCGGAGTGAGAATGAATCTTAAAATACAAGAAAAATACAATGCAGTGGTTCTTGAATTAAGCGGAAAACTAATGGGCGGTCCTTTTATGCAGGAGATGAATGAAACTCTTCACAAATTAATTGATGAAGGTAAGAAAAATATAGTAGTTGATATGAGCGGAGTGTCACTCGTAACAAGTTCCGGAATAGGAATTATGATTAGCGCATACACAACAATGAAAAATGCCGGTGGTAGTATAAAATTCTGTCAATTTTCTGATAAAGTTCACGGCGTACTTTCCATTACTAAACTCGATAGCGTTTTCGATTATTTTGAATCAGTTGATGAAGCACTAAAAAGTTACGAGTAAAAAAACTATTAATTTAATTTTGAAGATAGAATAGTAACTTCCAATAAATTTTAACGGATCGATTTTGATGTTTGATTCATTATTCATTCGCTATTTAATTTATTTCCATCCCGTGGTAAATCGTTTAATAAAACTAAATTCATTAGTTAGTTGATACACTAGAAAATTTTACTTACATTGTTATTAAAATTAAACAAAAGGGATGCCTGTGCGTTTGTTACGTTACATAGTTCCCCTAATACTTTTGCTTACAATTACTTGTTTTCCGCAAGGAAAGGTGATTGTTATTATTGCCGATATGGCAATTCACCCTCCCGGAGCTGATTACATAAACTCTGCTATTGAAAAAGCAATAGAAGAGAATGCTGAGTGTTTAATCATAAAACTAAATACTCCCGGAGGATTATTAAAATCCACACGGGTTATAGTAACTCAATTTCTCCAATCCGAAATTCCAATTATTGTTTATGTTTCACCCTCCGGTTCGCAAGCAGCTTCAGCAGGTGTGTTTATAACTATGGCTGCGCACATTGCAGCTATGGCTCCTGGAACAAACATTGGTGCAGCTCATCCTGTTACATTACAAGGTACGCAGGATTCTATAATGATGGAAAAAGCGACAAACGATGCTGCAGCTTTTATCAGAACGATCAGTGAAAAGAGAAAACGAAATATAGAATGGGGTGAAGATGCTGTTAGGAAGAGTTTATCAATTACTGAAACTGAAGCACTTGAATTGAATGTTATAGATATCATCGCAAAAGATATAAACGATTTATTAGAACAGATTGACGGAAGGGAAGTTGAAACTTCAATAGGGCTAAAAACTTTACACACGAAAAATGCGGATTTAATTATTTTGGAAATGACTTTCGCACAAAAAATTCTAAGCATATTAAGTAACCCTAACATAGCTTATATATTATTGATGCTTGGAATTTACGGATTGTTTTTCGAGCTGTATAACCCGGGAGCATTATTCCCGGGAATAATTGGCGGTATTTGTTTGATTCTTGCTTTTTATTCGATGCACACTTTGCCGGTAAACTACGCTGGTCTGGCTTTAATAATTTTAAGTATAATTCTGTTCTTATTGGAAATAAAAATTGTAAGTCACGGTGCTTTATCTATTGGCGGAGTAATTTCTTTATTTTTAGGTTCGATGATGCTAATTGATACCGAATCTATTTTGGAAGCAATGGAGATATCAATGGAATTAATAATATTTATAGTAGTACTCACTTCTGCATTTTTCATTTTTGCCATTACATTAGGAATAAAAGCACAACGTAAAAAACCAACAACAGGAATCGAAGGATTGATTGGTGAAATAGGAAAAACCGTTACCAAACTTTCACCTTCAGGAGAAATAACCGTGCACGGTGAGTTTTGGAAAGCTGAATGCCTTGAAGGTGAAATTGAAGAGGGTGCTGATGTTGAAGTTGTTGTTGTTCAAAATCTTAAATTAAAAGTTAAAAAAGTAAGCGAATAATTTTCAAAATTAAAATAATAGAAGGACGCTATGCCAGATTTAGCTACATACTTTGGAATTATAATTCTCTTCATTATAATAATTCTTTCAAGTGCTATCCGTATTCTTCGCGAGTACGAAAGGGGAGTTGTATTCCGTCTTGGAAGATTGATTGGTGCAAAGGGTCCGGGATTAATTCTTCTTATTCCCGTAGTGGATAGAATGGTGAGAGTTAGTTTGCGAACAGTTGTAATGGACGTACCGCCCCAGGATATTATAACCAAAGATAACGTTTCGCTTAAAGTAAACGCGGTTGTTTACTTTAGAGTTGTACAGGCTGAAAAAGCAATTGTTGAAGTTGAAAGATACCTTGAAGCTACATCGCAGCTATCTCAAACAACATTACGCAGTGTTTTGGGGCAGTCTCAATTAGATGAACTATTAGCCGAACGTGATCAGATAAACCGGCAGCTTCAAACAATTATCGATCATCAAACAGAACCGTGGGGAATTAAAGTTTCTAATGTTGAGGTAAAACACGTCGATCTTCCACCCGAAATGCAGCGTGCAATGGCAAAGCAGGCAGAAGCCGAAAGAGAAAGACGCGCAAAAATTATTCATGCGGAAGGCGAATTCCAGGCAAGTCACAAACTTCGTGAAGCAGCAGATGTTATAAGCGGAAATCCAACTGCATTGCAGTTAAGATATTTACAAACATTAACCGAAGTAGCATCGGAAAAAAACTCAACGACAATTTTCCCCGTTCCAATCGATTTACTTAGACCTTTTATTGAAATGATTGAAAAGAAAAAAGAAGAATGACATAAGTCTTAACTCTTTTGGAATTCAATGAGATGTTTGAATATCAATACAGAAAATAAAGAGAAAGAAATTTCTTTGGATGACTCAATAATCTTCAAATCATCATTTCAGAAATTCCGATTATATTCTGAAGAAAAGCAATCACTATTAACTCAAGAGATTGCTTAACTATACTTTGCAATGAATATAATAATATTTCAAGATAGACAGAGAGGTCTTATGAGAATATTTGGTTTAAGCCATCTTTTTTTAAACGGAACCAACCTATATCCCATTTGGATTTAAATTAGTTTAACAAATATTTACATTTAAAATTCTTCAGAAAAATGTTATAGCTAAACTTAATCCTGTACGGTAAATTATAATTAATAATTATATTGATTTCTAAACACAAGAATAAATCTATGTTACAATTCTTAGCAAGTGCATTTTTAAAATTATTCGGCTGGGATGCTGTTCAGGGTCTTCCAAAATTTAAAAAGTACGTTCTTATCGGTGCACCGCATACAAGCAATTGGGATTTTGTATTAGCAATGCTTGTTGCTCTTGCAATTGGTTTACGTTTTAAGTGGCTGGGAAAGCATACACTTTTTAAAAATCCTTTTGGATATGTATTAAAGTTTTTTGGAGGCATTCCGATTGACAGAACAATACATTCTTCAGTGATTGAACGAGTTGCCGAAATGTTTAATAATAGTGAACGGCTTGTAATTGCTATTACACCCGAAGGTACAAGATCTAAAACAGAATTTTGGAAAAGTGGTTTTTATTACATTGCATTGAATGCAAAAGTTCCTGTTGCATTTGCCTTTCTCGATTACGAAAATAAAAAAATTGGTGTCGGCGATCATTTTATTCCTTGCGGAGATATCGATGCAGATATGCAGATCATCAGAAATTTTTACAGCGGTATAAAAGGAAAGAGACCTGAAAAACAGGGGGAAGTAAGAGTAAGACCGAAGGTAAATGATTAATGATTGTTAATAAATTAGCTGTGATAAATCCCTCACAAAGGGGAGTCGAGTTTAAAAGCTTAATTTAATTCCATTGGGCAGTTTGTATCGTTTCAATCCTAAAATGAAATTTCTATACACTTCAGTTAATCTCCAAATCAGGATTCAAGAAAGAACAAAGATGAAACAAAGTGTTTCTTTAAAACTTTTTTATATATTGGGTAAAAAAAATACAAATAGAAGATTATGGGAGTTAAGTAAAATATTTTTTTTATTATATAAAATAAGGAGGTCTTATGACTGATAAAAAAATAATTGCAGTTGTTGGTTCTACCGGTGCTCAGGGTGGTGGTTTGGTTCGTGCAATTATGAACGACCCGGGTGGAGGTTTTACTGCACGTGCACTTACAAGAGATCCAAACTCCGATAAAGCGAAAGCACTCTCAGACCTGGGCGCCGAAGTTGTAAAAGCTGATGTGGATGATACCGAAAGCTTGAAGAAGGCATTCAATGGTGCTTACGGCGCATACTGTGTTACATTTTTCTGGGAACATATGTCACCCGAGAAAGAACTCACCCAGGTGAAAGCATTGGCAGATGCATCAAAGGATGCGGCACTCAGCCATGTTATCTGGTCTACACTTGAAGATACACGCGAATGGATTCCACTAACCGACGACCGCATGCCCACTTTAATGGAAAAGTACAAGGTACCACACTTTGATGCAAAGGGTGAAGCAAATAAATTTTTTCCGGAGCGTGGAGTTCCCGTTACTTTCCTGCTTACATCTTTTTACTGGGATAACCTGATTTATTTCGGGATGGGACCGAAGAAGGGAGAGGATGGTAAGCTTGCTTTTACATTGCCAATGTCTGATAAGAAACTGCCGGGTATTGCTGCAGAAGATATTGGTAAATGCGCATACGGGATATTTAAAAATAGCGATGAGTTTATAGGTAAAACCGTTGGTATAGCAGGAGAACACCTTACCGGTGCACAGATGGCAGCTTCGCTTACAAAAGCATTGGGCGAAGAGGTTAATTACAATAATGTTCCACCAGAAGTTTACCGCGGCTTCGGTTTTCCCGGCGCAGATGATATTGGGAATATGTTCCAGTTTAATCAAGATTTCGAAGAATATTTTTCCGGAATCCGCAATCTTGATCTTTCCCGCTCACTAAACCCTGCACTGCAGACTTTTGATGCATGGCTTGAGAAAAATAAGGACCGTATTCCTATTGAGTAGTTAAAACCTGAAAATTAAAGAAGTCATCGGTTTTAAGCCGGTGGCTTTTTTATGAGACCTACTAAAGCGGCATTAACTTACTTTATAAACCGAATGATAAAGATTGTAATTTCTTACAATTTGTCCCAATTTGAAAATGAAAAGATTATAATCCCACCTAAAAATCCTTTATAATCTTTCTTTGGCAAGTTCATTAGTAGTTTGCCAACGGTTTTGTGAGATTGTTTAATAAACAATTAAAAAGGAGACTCAAAATGCAAACGTACAGAGGATTCGTATTAGTAATTTTGCTTGTTCTTACTATAGTGTTAGTACCATCTGTAACTGCTCAACCGGATAAAAACAAAGATATAGCTACTCAGATGATAAATGCAATAAACGAACGCGATTATGATCTGCTTGATGAAATAATTGCACCTAATTTAGTGCGGCATTGCCAGGCGACACCAAATCTCAATATTCGCAGCCTGAACGAATTCAAGGAATTTCTTAAAGAGGATTTGAAAACGTTTCCTGATTCACATATTACTACAGAGATGCTGATTGCTGAAGGAGATCTGGTTGCAGGTTATCATACATATTCAGGTACTCAGAAAGGAGCAATGGGTCCTTTCCCAACAACAAATAATAAAGCTGATTTAAAGTTTCTCGGTATTTTGCGTATTGAGGATGGAAAGATTGCGGAGATGTGGGTTGAATGGGATAACATGGCATTTCTAACACAGTTAGGTCATTTCCCTCAGCCGGAGACAACTGGGGAATGAACAATAATTAATTAGAAATAATTTTGATGTTACAAAATACAAATCATCGTATTAAGAAGGTTAGTAATTGGTATTGAGTCTTAATTTTCACAGCAGGTCAAAAATAATATTAGGAGTTAGCCTATCTAATACTATTCGTATATATAGTTAAAAGTTAACAATAAATAATTAAATAGAACTTTTTTGTTGGCTTAAATGAGATTATTAATATTCGATTAAGTTTATAATAAAACAGGATTTGTCAAAAATCAAGTGTATGCTTTTCCTGTTAAGTGTAAGTTACGTGTTTTGAAAAAGTACTGTTATTATGAAAATGAATTTTGAGGATTTTTCTAAAAGAGAAAGTGAGCTGATTTTCAAAATCTCTCATCTTTCCAGCATTTTGACTGATAATAATTCAAAAAGGCACATTAATCTTGGGCTTCATAACCGATTCCTTATGTTAAAGATTGCGAGGAACAAGATTATTCAAATTATCCAAGAACAAAATGACACTCCATTAAATTCTGAAAATGCATCGTGGTTGAAATTATTATTAAACTCTTACTATATTAATCTTCGTGGTGCCTTAGATAATCTGGCTTGGTTTTTAAACTATGAATTCAAGTTGCAAGAGAAAATAATTGAAGATGGTGGCAAGGGGAACTCATTTAGTTTTACTGATTTATTTGGTAAGGACTTTTCTGCAAAATTAAAAAGTGTTAAACAAACTCTTGCTGAAGAATTGGAACATCATAAAGATTGGTATATCGATCTGAAAAAAATTAGAGATCCCGCTGCCCATCGAATTCCTTTATCATTTGTTCAAGGTGTTGTTACTGAAAATGAATCTGATAAACTGAAAGAACTAATTTCTGAGTCGGAATTAATTATTAAGGAATTCTCTAAAGGTAATTTTTCTAAATTGGATGAAGCTATTAAGAATCAAAATAACTTTTCAAAATTAGGACACTTTCAACCAATTATTGTTACATCTCAAGGTTCTAAATATGAACTTAAATCTGTACCTCAACAAATTGATAAAGATCATAAAGAATTTTTGTGTGTTACAGAAGTTATCATTGATAATATATTTAAAAACACATAACCAGCTTTTCCGCCCGACCGTGTTTTTAATACGGCATTTCTCAAATTTTCAGGTTAAGTGAAAAAGTTGAGTTCGCCGCAATAGTGTGCCCTAATAAATAATTTTTCTCTAATTTACCCCCCATTAAATAATATATAAAATCTCACTATTGAAATCTTTAAACTACAAATCACTTCACATAAATATTTCACAAGCTACAAGTAATGTTATAAAACGCAAATTAATTTTTATGGTACTATAACTTAACTAATGATATTGCTCTCTCACCGGCAATGAATCTTTAAGGAGTTTTTTAAATGAAAAAAAAAGATGTTCATGAATATTGGAAAAAAAACATTCGGGTTGTTTTGATACTATTAAGTATCTGGTTTTTAGTGTCGTATGTTTTTGGAATTTTCCTCGTCGATTTTATGAATCAATTTTCCGTTGGCGGTGCAAAACTTGGATTTTGGTTTAGTCAACAAGGCTCAATTTATGTGTTTGTCGTATTAATTTTTATCTATGTAAGGATAATGAATAAGCTCGATAAAGAATACGATGTAAATGAGTAAACATCCCAACTATAAATTTTCCCGGAGTAAAATATGACTGTTCAGACCTGGACATTTCTTTTAATTGCCGTAACATTTGCAATATATATTGGTATAGCAATTTTGTCCAGGGTAAAGACTACAAAAGATTTTTACATAGCCGGGGGTCACGTTCCTCCCTTACTTAATGGAATGGCAACAGCAGCAGATTGGATGTCGGCGGCATCATTCATTTCCATGGCTGGACTCATTTCATTTATGGGATATGATGGGGGTGTATATTTAATGGGCTGGACGGGCGGCTATGTACTGCTTGCTCTTCTACTTGCACCATATTTAAGAAAGTTTGGAAAATTTACAGTGCCGGATTTTATCGGCGACAGATACTACTCAAACGTTGCAAGAACAGTTGCTGTTGTTGCAGCTATCGTTGTTTCATTCACTTATATTGCCGGACAAATGCGCGGTGTAGGAGTTGTGTTCGCACGCTTTCTTGAAGTGCCGGTTGATACCGGTGTTTTTATTGGGATGGTGATAGTTTTTTTTTATGCCGTGCTTGGTGGAATGAAAGGTATAACCTACACTCAAGTTGCGCAGTACTGCATTTTGATTTTCGCATATATGGTTCCGGCAATATTTATTGCCCTCTCCATGACGGATAACATTCTGCCTCAGCTTGGTTTTATTGGGAAAGAAACAGAGTCCGGAATGTATCTTCTCGAAAAATTAGACCAGTTGCATCACGATTTGGGATTTCATGAATACACCACAGGATCGAAATCAATGATTGATGTATTTGCAATTACTTTTGCACTTATGGTTGGCACTGCCGGACTGCCGCATGTTATTGTTAGATTTTTTACAGTTCCAAAAGTTGCAGATGCACGAAAGTCCGCAGGCTGGGCTTTGCTATTTATTGCCGTACTATACACAACCGCACCGGCCGTTGCAGTGTTTGCAAGAACTAATTTAATTAATACTGTAAGTGAAAAAAAATACGAGGAAATGCCGGAGTGGTTTAAAAGCTGGGAGGAAACAGGATTAATAGTTTTTAACGACAAAAATGATGACGGTAAAATTCAATATTTGGGAAATGCCGAGAAGAACGAACTAACAATTGACAGGGATATAATGGTTTTGGCAAACCCGGAAATTGCCCAGTTGCCTTTTTGGGTAATTGCACTTGTTGCAGCAGGCGGTCTTGCCGCTGCACTATCCACAGCAGCAGGATTGCTATTGGTAATTTCTTCTTCTCTATCCCATGATTTAGTTAAAAAACAGATAAAGCCCCACCTTTCGGAAAAGCATGAATTAATACTGGCGAGAATAGGTGCACTTATTGCAATTGTTGTTGCTGGTTACTTTGGTGTAAATCCGCCTGGATTTGTGGCAGCAACTGTTGCGCTTGCTTTTGGGCTGGCGGCGGCTTCATTTTTCCCGGCAATAATTTTGGGAATATTTGATAAACGAATGAACAAAGAAGGAGCTATCGCCGGAATGGTAGTCGGCATGGTTTTAATGTTCGGGTATATGGCAGTATTTAAACTTGGCTGGTTTGTAGATGAAATACCACCGGCATCCGAATGGTGGTTTGGAATTTCGCCGGAAGGATTTGGTACAGTTGCTATGCTGGTAAATTTGACAGTATCATTATTGATATCACGTTTTTATCCTGCACCACCGGAACATGTGCAGCAAATGGTGGAGGATATTAGAGTTCCGAGAAAAAGTAAAGAGACTTAAAAATTCATTGGACTTGATCCCATAGATGCAGGTGACTTAAGAAGTGCTCGATTTATTGAACCTTTAGCCGCATTATGGGTACATCTTGCCAGTGAAATGAAGCTTGGGGGAGAGAACATTGCTTTGAAATTTTTACGAAGGTAAAAAAGTTGAGAACAATTATTGAATTTTTAAATAAATAACAGAATATGCTATAAAATGATTAAAGTAAGGTGATTTATGAATTTAGTTGTTGGTCAAAAATGCAGATGTTCTTTCTTTTTTACTTTTATTTTATCTCTGTACTTAGTGCTTGGTTGTTCAGAATCACATCCACCTGAATCTTCACTGCCGCACGTTAAAATGAAGACTGCACTGGGAGATATTATCTTAGAGATCGATACTATAAATGCACCGGTTACTGCGGCAAACTTTTTAAAATATGTCGATGATAAAATTTTTAATTCAGCATTCTTTTATAGAGTTGTCAGGATGGATAACCAGCCAAATAATAAAATAAAAATTGAAGTGATCCAGGGCGGACTTGGATTTGATGATAGCCCTTTAAGTCTCTCCCCAATTGAACATGAAACAACGGATAAAACTGGTATTCTGCATAAAGATGGAGTGATATCAATGGCAAGGATGGAACCCGGTACAGCTAGCTCTGAAATTTTCATCTGCGTTGGTGACCAGCCTGAATTGGATTTTGGCGGAAAAAGAAATCCGGATGGACAGGGATTCGCTGCCTTCGGTAAAGTTATGAAAGGGATGGATGTAGTGAGGAATATTCAATCTAAACCAAATAAAGAACAAATGCTTGTTACACCGGTAAATATTATTGAAGTTGTAATGATGAAACCGGCTAATGATTAATAATGTAGATTGTAGAATTAGAAATTGAAGGAATTGAAATGAAAGATGATTTGTATAATTTCCAGGACAACGAAACGGAGCAGCTTAAACAGTATGAAAACGTATTCACACTTGGTAACGTGGTAACATGCAAAGGAAATATTAAAGCATCTTTTCTACATGGAAAGCAGGTTGTATTTCATTATATGAAAAAAATTATTAAAAGTAAATCCTCGAAAGAAAAATCCAGTTGGAAAGTGGATTATATAATTCGAAACATCATAGTTCAATATTTCCTCTTCTTGATAATTGTTGGAAGTTTATATTCGTGTTCGAATCCATCCCAAGAGAGCAAACAAGATCAAAGACCAAATATCCTGTTAATTGTTGCTGATGACCTGGGATATGCTGACCTTGGTTGTTATGGGGGTGATATTGAGACTCCGAATATAGATCGACTGGCTTCTACCGGATTGCGATTTAGCAATTTTCATACCTCACCTCTTTGTGCACCTACCAGGGCTATGCTGCTTTCGGGAAACGACAATCACATTGCGGGGATGGGTGTACAAAGTCTTGTTACAAACGAATTCGGATATGAAGGTAAGCTGACCGACCGCATAGCCATCATACCCGAAGTCCTTGGAAATGCAGGGTATCACACGTACATGGCAGGCAAATGGCACCTTGGAATGGATTCATTATCAAATCCTAACCAAAAAGGTTTTGAACATTCATTTGTAAATCTCAGGGGTGCGGGAAACCATTACAATGATCAAGGCATATTTAAGGAAACCCCAGTTACAATCTATACTGAAGATGGTAAACCCGCTAAGTGGGAAAATGGTAAGTACTCAACAGATTACTACACAGATAAATTGATACAGTACATTGATATTAATAAGGGAGACGGGAAACCGTTTTTCGTCTTTGCAGCATATACCTCTCCACATTGGCCGTTACAGGCAGATGAAAAATATTGGAAGAAATATGAAGGTCGTTATGATGATGGATATGAAAAATTGAAAGAAAGAAGATTTGAAAGTCTTAAAAGAGTTGGAATGGTTCCCGAAAACGCAGTTCTTCCTCCAAATCATGAAAGAGTAATTCCGTGGGATTCCTTATCTGAAGCAGAAAAAAAGAAGGAAGCCCGGAAGATGGAACTTTATGCCGGTATGGTCGATAATCTCGATTTCAATATCGGTCGATTAATACAACACCTGAAAGATATTGGAGAATTTGAAAATACCTTGATACTTTTTATGTCAGATAACGGAGCCGCTTCTGAAGATTTTTATTACCACGATACCTATGGTCCATTCATTCGTGAAAATTTTAATGATGACTATGAAAACATGGGAAAACCTAATTCATTTATATCCTATGGTCCACAATGGGCGGAAGCTGGTTCTTCACCGTTTCGATATTTTAAGGGACATATTACAGAAGGTGGTATCACAGCTCCAATGATTATATCCGGGCCTGGTGTAGAAAAGAAAAATGAAATTTATGCCGGATTGGTGACCCTGATGGACATTGCTCCGAGTTTTTACCAGGCAGCCGGGACTGAATACCCTGCAACCTTCAGAAATAAAAAAATATATCCTCTTAAAGGAAAATCATTTATGAATCTTATCTCCGGTGCGGCAGAACAGGTACATGACGAAGAATATATTTTTGGTTTGGAACACCGCGGCAGAGCAATGCTGAGAAAAGGTGATTGGAAGATTGTCAATAACAATCCTCCATTTCAACCTGAGAATTTTAAGTTGTATAATCTTTTTAATGATCTGGCAGAACTTAATGATCTAAGGGAACAGGAAAAGGATAAGTATGAAGAATTAATGGACGAATGGTTTAAATTCTCTAAGGAAATAAAAGCGCAATTCCCAAGTCCTGAAGGAGAAGAGTAAGTAAATTCAGAAGCAGTAATTTGTTACACATTTCCTTTCATCTTCTAGGTGGAATTTACTAGCTAAAGAAAAGTATGTAACTTGGAAACAAGATCATCAATAATTCATTCAGATAAATATGAGGAAATAGATATGCGAAGAATCCTATTATTTTTATTGCTCTTTTTAAGCGCAAGTAACTGGCAAATTATTTATACATGGAATTCTTCGAGTCACGGAATTGTTGCAATTATTGCTTATGATTTGATGGATACCGAATCCAGAAACAAGGTGCTTGATCTTATCAAACATCATCCAAGGTATAAGGAAGATTTTATTGATGCACTGCCTGATACATCAAAATTCTGGACTCAAACAGAAAGAGAGCAATGGATCTTTGCTCAAATTGCACGTTGGTCGGATATCGCAAGAGGATTTAAAGATGAGATGAGGGATAAATATCATCATAGTACATGGCATTATATAAATCTTGGTGTTTTCCCGAATGAGAAATTAAAAGATGAATTTGGCACTTCTTTGCCATCAAATACAAATTTAATTTACAATGATGCTTCGGAATTTGAAAGAATGAATATAATGGAAGCATTAGGTTATATTTCAGAACAGTTTGAATCGGAAGCAACTACCAAGATGGAAAAAGCTGTTCTCTTGTGCTGGTTATTTCATCTCGTTGGGGATCTACACCAACCTTTACACTCTTCGGCAATGTTCACACCAAGATTGTTCAGTAAAGGTGATCGTGGTGGAAATAGTATTAAAGTTGGTAAATATAATCTGCATTCTACCTGGGATTGGGCTTTGGGAGGTGAAAGAGAAATATCGAAGATGGCTGATTTTTCGGATGCCATTCGTAAAGATGAAAAATTAAATTCTATCGGTATAAATGCAAAAGAAGAGCTCAATTTTAATCGCTGGTTAGAAGAGAGCTATAGTTTGGCGAAAAGTATAGCGTACACAGAAGATGTTCGTGATACAGTGGCGTCAGCAGAAAATTCCAACTCAACTGAGTTCCCTTCTTTTACAATGAACGATGAATACAAATTTAATATGGAGGAAGCTGCTAAAGAAAGAGTTGTACAGGCAGGATACAGGTTAAGTGCAATATTAGATTTAATTAACCTTTAATATTTCAAATAGCGATAGAATAATTAAACGAAATGATTGCCAGTGCAAAACAAATAATATTATTTTTATTAACTTGTTGTATCGTTACTAACTAGGAAAATAAATCATCTTAAAATTTGAGGAGTTATGAAATTTCTCGGTATCCGTTTTTGTTCTGTATCTGAAAATGCAGAAGAGCTTGCTAAATTTCTTGGCGATGGGTTGGGGCTTGAAACTCAAAATTTTCAAGATTTAAATTCATCACAAGAGTTTTCAGGAGCGGTTTTTCCTGCAGGTGATAGCTGGATAGAGGTTTGGAAAGAAGGGCCCGGTATGCCCAAAGGTATAATGCTGCAAATTATTGTGGACGATGCAGATGCCTGGGCTGCAAGAGCAAAAGAGAACGGTTTGGATCCGGAAGGACCAATCGATGAACATGGAGAACGAATATATTATTTGCAAGCTCCCGGGGGACTGCCTGTTTCTTTTCAATCAAAACTTGAATAAAATTTTATAAAGAAAGGTGATTCATTGAATATAACTGATATATCTTTGGAAGCTCTTGAGAACGCATTATCTGCCGCAGGCGAAAGCCATCATGATTACGAACTTAATAAATTAAGCGGTGTGCGTGACGAGCAATGGGCTGGTTGGTACTCTGCCTATGTTTTAGGACGACTCGGCGACTTTGTATCTCCGACCACTTTAACGAATTGGTTAGAAGAAGTTCCCAATGATGAAAATTGGTCTGCTTTGGCATCAAAATATGTGCTTAGTAAACTAAGTTCAGTGTGATGTTTGAAATAAGAAATTTGCTTAATTTTGATTTGGCATTGTTCACTGAGTACTTGCCAAAAATCAAGTGCGAGCATTTCCTGTTAAATATAAGTTAGTCATTTCATATTGAAAGGAGAAACATGAAGAAATTATATCTATTACTAGCTGTCATAGGGGCTATTGTTCCTTATTTTTTCTTTTTCCAATTCATCCAGGCTGAAGGGATAAACATATCTGCTTTTGTTTCTGCACTTTTTGTAAATGGTGCTGCTGGTGGCTTTACCGCGGATGTTTTGCTGTCATCCTTTATCTTCTGGTTATTTATGTTTAAGCAAGTCAAAGAATCAAGTGGTCCAAAACCATATCTATTTATTGTTCTAAATCTTACTATTGGGCTGTCCTGTGCTTTGCCGGCTTATCTATATGCACGAGAGAAAGCGAAATAATGAAAAACTTGAAGTATGATTATCAGCATTACTACATAAATGTGTCCAACAAAGAGCTGCACATTATCGCGAATCCGACGCTCTCAATAGTGGGAGGTGAGTTCACCCGTTAGCTGGTTAATCAGCATTGCATCTTATAAATTGAAAAGGGGTTTAGAAGTGAGAGCAAGTTCTGTAATTGTGTTTGTTAGCAACATGAAAAGATCTGTATCGTTTTACAGGGATAAGCTCGGTCTTCCTCTGAAGTTCGAAACTCCCCAATGGAGCGAGTTCGCAACTGATGGCGCAACTATGGCGCTTCACCAAAGTAGAAAGTATCAATTCTGCTGAAGACAATCCACAAGAACTCCCCGCGGGTCGTTGCCGTCCCGGTTTAAGTGTTCTCAATCTTGATGAATTCCATGAAAGAATGATTGAAAATCATATAACCTGCATTCAGGAACCAGAGGAGACTTTTGGTACTCTGATTGCACAGTATTTAGATCCCGACGGTTTATCAATATCTGTCAGTGAGGAGAGAAAAAGCAGCTAACAAGAGACTGCTGTTGATCCTTCGTCAAGCTCAGGACAAGGTTTTTCTTTCATCTTGGTTATATATCGAAGAGGCGAATGCCATTATTGTGGACTCAAAGAGACAACCAAAACAGTGAGGGTGGGGGATGTTGGCGTGAAGGGCGTATCCATTCTACTAAATATTTTTAAAATCCATTACTTGCTGATCATTAAGTTTATTTATCTTGACTTTCAACAAAAATTATCTCAAGTTAATAGTCAAACAATATTTTCTACACCTTGGACGAGGTTGTGGAGCGGATTATAGCACTTATCAGAATACTCTTACCATAACTTAGACCCCCTGAAGTTTAGGATAAATTATAATGTGGAAAACTTATAAGTGGAAATTATCAAAAAATTTATCTTTACTTTTTATTGCGTGTATTTTATTCCAACTAACTGCCTTTGCACAGCAAGGGTGGATTGAACAAACTAGTGGGACAATATGGCCGTTAACTGCTGTCAGCTTCATCGATTCAGATAACGGCACGGCTGTGGGTTATGAAGGAACAATCCTAAGAACTACTGACGGCGGAACAACTTGGACATCACAAACAAGCGTAACAAAAAACCATTTAGAAGGTGTCAGCTTCACCGATTCAAATAACGGTACTGTTGTAGGACAATATGGAACCATCCTAAGAACAACTGACGGAGGTACAACCTGGACATCACAATCAAGCGGACCAACAGAACGGTTGAATGCTGTCAGCTTCATCGATTCAGATAACGGTACTGTTGTAGGACAATATGGAACCATCCTAAGAACAACAAATGGCGGTGTTTCTTTTGTTAAAGAGGAAGAGATTGAAGAAATACCAACTGATTACACCCTAAGTCAGAATTACCCCAATCCATTTAACCCAAGTACAAGTATACAGTATGCAGTAAGTAGTAGGCAATTTGTTAGCTTGAAGGTTTATGATTTACTCGGAAGGGAAATTGCAACAATCGTTAACGAAGAAAAACCTGCAGGTAATTATGAAGTAAGTTTCGATGCCGCAAACCTAACCAGCGGAATATATCTCTATAAAATTCAGTCTGGTGATCCTTCGTCAGGCTCAGGACAGAGCTATACTGATGTGAAGAAGATGATCCTCCTACGGTAGTCTGCCAGTTAGTGGTGGGACTACGAGGGATTGGTTTTAATTTGATAAAGCATAGAAGAAGAGAATATTATAGGATAAAAGTTAATTCAGTTACTCTCTTTATAATGAGGAGCGATAAAATATTATGAATAATAAAAGAGTATCACCCAAATTTATTGTCATTCCTTTAATCGTACCTTCTTCAGGTTTCAATCTGAGGCTGATCCCGCATTGCGGGAAAATCTCTTTCTCTCATTCGGATCGAGATGGAGTTTTCTTATCATCACTTTATTTTCCCTGACTTTTATCCTGGGTTAAAGCTTTGTTAACAGGTTTACCATTTCAATTGCTGATAGAGCAGCATCCCATCCTTTATTGCCTGCTTTTATCCCCGCTCGTTCTAATGCCTGTTCGATTGTATCGGATGTTATAATACCGAATATAACAGGTACACCTGTTTCCAAACCAACATTGGCAACACCTTTGGACACTTCCGAAGCTATATATTCAAAATGCGGAGTACCGCCGCGAATTACAGCACCGAGACATATTATTGCATCATACTTAGAAGATTGAGCCATCTTTTTTGCTGCTAAAGGTATTTCAAAAGAACCTGGAACCCAGGCAACTGTTATACTATCATTTTTACATTCGTGGCGCAATAAACAATCACGGGCACCTGATAGTAGCTGTGTTGATATCAATTCATTAAACCTGCTTATAACTATTCCAAATTTTTTGTTTTTTGCGGTTAGATTTCCTTCTATAATTTTCACTCTTTTCGCTCCTTTATTTTCAATGCTGCTTCATAATATTTTCTTTAAACTTAAATATATGACCTAAGCGATCGCGCTTTGTCTTCAAATAGCTTTCATTTATTTCATTCGGTGGTATCTCGATTGGTACCCGCTCAACAATTTCCAGGTCATATCCTTTTAAACCAACTATTTTCTTTGGATTATTCGTCAGCAACCTTATCTTTTTTAAACCTAGATCCTTAAGTATTTGTGCACCGGTTCCATATTCTCTTAAGTCCGGTTTGAAACCTAAAGCTTCATTTGCTTCAACAGTGTCTTTGCCCTTTTCCTGTAAAGAATATGCCATCAGTTTATTTACAAGCCCTATGCCTCTGCCTTCCTGCCTCATATACAGTATCGCACCTTTTCCTTCAGCCTGTACCATCTTCATTGCTACCGAAAGCTGATCTCCGCAATCACATCGCATTGATCCGAAAACATCACCTGTTAAACATTCGGAATGTATTCTGACTAAAACCGGTTCATCACCACTGATATCACCTTTAACCAAAGCAATAGGATTATCCTGCGCATCGAGAATATTCTCATACAAATGCAGCTTAAAATCTCCAAACTTAGAGGGGAGATCAACGATAACTTTGCAACGGACAAGCCTCTCTTTAATTCTTCTGTATTCAATTAAATCGGCGATAGTGATAATTTTTAAATTATACTTTTCTGCAAAGTCGAATAATTTAGGAATGCGGGCCATAGTACCGTCAGTATCCATTATCTCGCATAAGATCCCCATAGGTTTTAATCCGGCTAACTTTATCAGATCAACAACAGCTTCTGTGTGTCCCGCTCTTTTTAATACCCCGCCTCTTTTTGCGATCAAAGGAAAAATATGACCGGGACGCCCGAAGTCTTTTGGTTTTACATCTTCATCAGCAGCCATTGTTATTGTCTTTGCCCTATCATGAGCAGAGGTACCGGTAGATGTGTTATATTTATAATCTATTGAAACTGAAAAGGGTGTTTGATGAAGTGCTGTATTGTTTTCTACCATAAAATCCAGATCTAATTTTTCTGCTTTTTCTCTGGTTAAAGTTAAGCAAAGAATACCCCGCGCTTCCCTTGTAATAAAGTTTACATCTTCCGGTCTTACGAGCTCTGCAGCCATAACAATATCACCTTCATTCTCGCGATCCGGATCATCCACAACAATAACCATCTTACCGGTTTTTATATCTTCTATTGCTTCTTCAATCGTGTTGAATATATATTCCGGGTTATTCATAGAACCATAGTTATTCATTAGTAACCTAACTCCTTAAGCCAATTTTCAGACAGCTTATTTTTTTGTTCGAATTCTTTTTTGTTAGTTAGTCTTTCAACATACTTTGCTAAGACATCAGTTTCAATATTAACTCTATCTTCTGCATTTTTATACTGCAGCGTTGTGTTGTTCCACGTATGGGGAATTATAGAAATACCAATCGTTGAATCTTTTAACTCGGCAATTGTTAAACTAATACCATCAATTGTTATTGAGCCCTCATCAATTAAATACTTTTTCATATTATCAGGAACGTTAACTCTCATAAGATAATTATCTCCTAACTTTATTATCTCTTTAATTACTCCCGTTCCATTCACATGTCCCAGGACGAAATGTCCGCCAAGTCTATCACTTAATTTTAAGGAAAGTTCGAGATTCACCGGTGAAGAAATCTGCAATTCGGCAAATGTGGATTTTTCTAAAGTTACTCCAACAGTATCAACCTTAAATCCATGTTCATCAACTTCTGTTACTGTTAAGCACACGCCATCAACACTTACTGAATCATTCACTGAAATATCATTCAGAATTTTTCGTGCGGAAATTTTAATCTTTTTTCCGCCGGGGATCGGGTTTACTTCCGATACATTTCCTATTTCTTTAATTATTCCTGTAAACATATACCAAAGTTAACTCTTTTTACTAATTAAATAATACATAAAAGTAAATTACTGTCTGTCTACCAACACAATTTTCAAATCTTCACCAAGTCTTTCTGTTTTTTTTATTTTTAACTTTTTGATCCCGTTTGTTTCAAAGGCACTTATTCCTTTACCAAGAATTTTAGGGGATTGAAGAATTACTATCTCATCAAATAATTCCTGAGATATAAATTGTGAAAAAATTTGTCGTCCACCCTCAACCAATAACGATGTAATACTTTCTTTTCCTAACTCTTTCAAAATACCATCTAAGTCCAGCTTCTTTTTATCAGCAGGAAGTTGAAAAATTTTAATTCCAAGTTTTTCGAACTGTTCAATTTTTTCCTGATGAGAGTTTTCAGAGGTGAATATCCAGGTTTTTTCATCACCAGTCAACTTAATAATATTTGAATCGGGAGAGACTGATAAATCCCCATCAATTATAATTCTTATCGGATCGCGGCCTTTAACTTCTCTAACTGTTAACCGGGGATCATCCACTTTTATTGTATTTGCTCCAACCAAAACTGCATCATACCTGTCGCGCAGTTGATGAACATATTTTACAGAGTCCTCTCCCGTTAACCATGTTTGTACATCCTTATCAGCGCTTATCTTGCCATCAATTGATTGTGCAATTTTGATTGTTATGTAAGGAACTTTTTCGATTACATATTTGAAGTAAAACTTGTTTACTTCTTTTCCTTCATCTTCCAATATTCCTGTATCAACTCTAATTCCTGCTTTCCTTAACTGTTTTACACCATTTCCGTTTACATTTGGATTTGGATCTAAATTGCTAATAACAACTCTTGAAATTTCTTTACTAATTATAAGGGGGACACAAGGCGGTGTTTGTTTATTAAAGTGGCAGCATGGCTCAAGATTGCAATAAAGCGTTGCACCTTTAATTTCTTCATTTGAAGATTCAACAGCGATTACTTCGGCATGTGCTCCGCCAAAGTTCTTATGCCATCCCTCACCAATAATGCTCCCATCTTTAACAATTACGGTACCAACAAACGGATTTGGGCTGACAAATCCTCTTCCTTTATCGGCTAATTCAAAGCACCGTTTAATGTACGTTAAGTCCTGTGTTGAGAATTTCATTTTAATGAAAAATTATTTTTATTATTTCTTTAAGAAAGTTAGTAAGAATTTAAATAGCAGGAAATGGGATTTTCCATACAAATTAAATTATCCATCAATTTAAATTATTTGATACTGATATTTCAACGAAGTAAGGTGCCATTATGCTGGTTAAATCTCTTCCTCTCATTCTGGTATAGATAAAGTAATCTCATTATAATTTATGTATTAAAGACAGAAATAGTTTGCCGCTAATTCACCAATTAATTCAATTATTCCCGCTCCTTACTCAAATAAGATGTTGCATCTATAAATGTACTATTATATATTGTATATACAATATATCAAGAGGAAAATATTATGGCAACTACACAGATGATAATCCGGCTGGATGAAAGAGTTAAAGCGAACCTTGCCAGACTTGCAAAAGCTGATGGCAAAAATTCAAGCCTTGTAATAAGAGAACTGATTGTGAGTTATATTCAGGAACGTAGTATGGATAAATATATTGATGATCTGTGGAAGCGTGTAGGTAGAAAATTAAACCGGAATGCAATAAAGCAGAAAGAAATTGTTAAGGCAATACACGATGTTAGAGCAGCTAAGAAATGAGAGTTGTAATTGATACAAACGTCTTTATATCTTCCTTTTTAGGCAGGGGAAATCCTAAAAAAATTATCGACCTCTGGAAAAATGGAAAGTTAACCATATGCCTTTCCAGAGAAATAATAGATGAATATGTTGAAGTTTTAATTCAACTGGGAATAAAAAATTCAAGGGAGATTGAGGAACTGCTGCAATTATTTGCGCAAGGATATCATTCCACCTTTATTGCCAAAACAAAAACTATAAAAATAGTAATGGAAGATCCTGATGATAATAAATTCTTTGAATGTGCTGTGGCTTTAAATACAAAGTATATTATTTCCGGCGATAAGCAAGTGCTTAAGGTAAAAAATTACTTCGGAATAAAAGTCGTTAATCCAAAAATATTCTTACAAGATTTTGAGGGTAATAAATAAAGACTTAACCGGCTAATCCTACTTTAAACCTGCCGAATGGCAGATAGATTAAATCGCTTCCTCTCATTCGAATCAAGATAAAGTTTTTTCACCCTTATTGTAATTGCAAACAATTTACCTTAATTTATAATTGCAAAGATCATTAACCCTCTCGAATGACTGCAATACAGGCCGGTGATCCTTCGTCAAGCTCAGGACAGAGTTATACTGATGTGAAGAAGATGATATTGATGAAATAAAATATCACACTTTTAAGCTTTTTGAAATAATATAAAAAAGAAGGATTAATAATATGCATTGTAAAAAGAATATTTCATTCGTACTTATTTTATTCTTTACTTTTCTTCTACAAGCAGAGATGCTTGCACAAGCTACCTTCGAAGGTCTCGGTCACCTGCCGCCGGGTATGGATGTTTGGAGTTCTGCATTTGGTGTATCGGCGGACGGTTTAGTGGTGGTAGGTTGGAGTGATGATGATGTTATTACGAAGGCTTTCCGCTGGACTGAATTGGGCGGCATGGAGGATCTGGGTGGTCTGCCGGGCACGTTTGATGATACCGAGGCTCGTTCCACATCAACAGACGGCTCAGTTGTAGTGGGTTTCAGTAAAAGTGGACATCCTAATATTCCGGAAGCTTTCCGCTGGACGTCGGGCGATATGGTAGGACTTGGTTTCCTGCCTGGTATTAATTCACGGAGTTATGCTTCTGATGTATCGTCAGACGGCTTAGTTGTGGTGGGTAGAGGTCAAAGTGGTAACCCCCAGGTTACCGAAGCCTTCCGCTGGACGCAATCGGGCGGCATGATAGGACTGGGTTTCCTGTCCAGTATTATTTTACAAAGTGAGGCATATGGAGTATCGTCAGACGGCTCAGTTGTAGTGGGTCGCAGTAGGACAGATAATAATTTGGATGAAGCTTTTATTTGGACAGAATCGGGCGGTATGGTAGGTCTGGGTGATCTGCCAGGTGGTGTAGGAATTAGCCGTGCTTACGATGTTACGCCTGATGGTTTAATCGTAGTAGGATCTGCCACTGGTCCCAATGGATTAGAGCTCTTTCGATGGACCAGTGCAGGTGGTATGGAAGGATTAGGTAATCGAGGTGGTACTATAGGACCTGGACCATATGCCGTTTCGGCAGATGGATCGGTTATAGTAGGTACACTGGATGCAAATGATAGCGTTTTTATTTATACCGATGCCGATGGAATACGAAACCTCAAGGAAGTTTTGGAAAGCGATTTTGGGCTAGACCTCAGCGATTGGACATTAGATTATGCCAGAGAAATTTCTGATGACGGTAAGGTCATAGTCGGTGTGGGAAGGCACCCTAACGGTATTAGAGAGGCCTGGCGGGTGATATTAATTGGCTCTCAAGTGTCGAATGGAACAATCCGGACGGTGGCGACTTCAGCGACTCAAAGAACTGGGTGGGTGGCTCGGTGCCAGATGAAGACCAACTCGCAGTCTTCGATACAACAAGTGGCTTAATTTACGAGGTCACTTTCAGCAACAATGAGACAAACTCTGCTCTATTTGTTGGTAACAACTCGGTTGCCTTCAACTTAAATTCAAATACCTATACTATAAACGCTTTTGGTGAGAACGCAATCCTGATCGGTACGCAAAGTGCGAATATCGAAGATTCGCATCTTTTCATCACTAATGGCACAGTGAAAGCAATGGGTGATGTAATTATTGCAGGTGATGATAGGCGGGGCGAGTTGACTGTAACAACCGGTGGTTTACTTGAAATTGGCGGTATGGCACATAATGTGTTACTTGTAGGAGCCTACCCCTGCAGTTTCGGTCCTTGTGGTCATTTGGAAATCCGTGCCGGAGGATTTGTGATTAGTTCTACAGAAAGCCAAATCGGTTTAATGGCATCGTCCGAAGGAAGTGTTTTGGTAACTGGCAATGGGTCACAGTGGATTACTTTTGATACTTTATACATCGGCTATGAGGGCAGTGGGGGATTAGTGGTAGCAAACGGTGGGGATGTTTTAAGCAGTAATGCTACCATCAGCCAAAAACCAACAGGGATTGGTTCCGCGCAGGTGGAAGGTGAATTTTCAAGATGGACAATACCAGGTTTGTTAAATATGAGTAATACTGGTGGTGTTGCATTCCTTCGTGTTCTTAGCGGCGGTACAATAGATATTGGAACATTGTCAATGGGTCTAAATGCTACGGCGGATGTAACAGGTGGTACACTAATTATTGGCGGTATTGGGCCAATAACAATCTCATCTCCTCATTCAACATCAATTGGTGAAACAACCGGCGGAGGAGAGGCTTATGTAGATTCTTTATACTTAACACAGGGAGCTACACTACTAGCAGACACAGTAATATTTGAAGAAGGTGGTTTTCTTGGTGGTGACGGCAGCTTTCCGTTTGATGTGACCAATTCCGGAGGCATCAATCCTGGCAACACAGTTGGAAGCTCCGGTATTTTCACTGTTGATGCTAACTACACCCAGCTCACCACCGGCACATTGTTCATCGAACTGGGCGGTCTTAATCCCGGTGAAGGGTATGACCAGCTGATTGTTACCGGCATCGCACAACTGAGCGGTACGCTGGATGTTTCTGCAATAATTAACTTTGAACCACAGGTTGGTCAGAAGTATGAAATTATTTCAGCAAATACCGTAACAGGCACATTTGATCAGATTGTTTCACACGGCGGACTTGGGTTTGATGTTACTTACAATAGTAACAATGTTTCAATTACAATAACTTCTCCAGTTGATGTTAAGGATGAGGATTTAATTCCTACAGATTACGTGCTTTACCAGAATTATCCCAATCCATTTAATCCAACAACGAAAATAAAATATGGAATTCCTAACAGTGGTTTAATAATACTTCAAGTTTATAATTTACTTGGAGAAGTTGTAACAACTCTTGTTAATGAGCAGCAGCCTGCCGGTAATTACGAAGTGAGTTTTGATGCCACATCCGCCGCAGGCGGATTATCCAGTGGAATATATCTATATAAAATTCAGGCTGGGGAATTTATTGAGACTAAAAAGATGGTTTTATTAAGATAGTTAGTGGAACGAAGAACCTGCCTACGGCAGGCAGGGATGATTTTGATGAAAAAAATATTACGCTCTTAAACTTTTTGAAATAATATAAAAGGAAGGAATAATACTATGCATTGTAAAAAGAATATTTCATTCACACTTATTTTTTTATTTACTTTTCTTCTGCAAGCAGGGGCGCTGGCACAAGCAAGCTTCGAAGGTCTTGGTGACTTACCGGGTGGATTTTTTGAGAGTACTGCCCTTGGAGTTTCGGCAGACGGCTTGGTGGTGGTGGGCGTGGGTAACAGTGCGAACGGAGATGAGGCATTTCGCTGGGAGAACAATGTTATGATTGGACTCGGTGACCTTACTGGTGGAGTTTTTCAGAGTCGTGCTATTGGCGTTTCAGCAGACGGATCTGTGGTGGTGGGCGCAGGTGTTAGTGAAAACGGAAATGAAGCTTTTCGATGGACAGTTTCGGGTGGAATGGTAGGTCTCGGCGACCTGCCGGGCGGAAATTTTTCAAGTTCTGCTAATGACGTTTCAGCAAATGGGTCGGTCGTGGTGGGCAAAGGTACAATTTTCGCAGAATTTGCTGTTCGTTGGATAGGCGGTATCATCGACACCTTGGGTGACCTCCCGGGTGGACAAAATAGCAGTGTAGCTTTTGCTGTTTCGGCAGACGGGTCGGTTGTTGTAGGTCTCGGATTCAGTGCGAACGGAATTGAGGCTTTTCGCTGGGTGAACGATGTGATGATCCCTCTGGGCGACCTGCCGGGTGGAACTTTCCAAAGTCGTGCTTATGGTGTTTCAGCAGACGGATCAGTCGTAGTGGGTTATAGTACAAGTGAGAACGGATCATTTGAGGCTTTTCGCTGGGAAAACAATGTGATGATCCCCCTGGGTGACCTGCCGGGCGGACAATTTTTTAGTATTGCTAATAGCGTTTCGGCAGACGGATCGGTAGTGGTGGGCCAGGGTAACACTGCGAACAACGGAGGAGAGGCTTTTATCTGGACAGCCTCGGACAGCATGCGATTGCTTCAGGATATCCTGGTCAGCAAGTATGGTCTGGATCTGAACGGTTGGGTTCTAAAAACTGCGAATGGCATCTCCGAAGATGGTACGGTCATCGTAGGTATCGGAACGAATCCCAATGGCTTTATTGAGGCTTGGCGGGCGGTCATTCCACGTGGATCTGGATCAATCACGGTGATCAGTCCTTTCGCTGGTGAACTTTGGATTGCAGGTGAGCAGGACACAATAAAATGGCAAAGTGAGGTTGTTGATTTCGTGGACATTTCATATAGTCTTAACGGAGGAACTGACTTTAACACTATCGTTCTTGGTTATCCGGCAGATTCTGGAAAATATGTTTGGGATATTCCCAATTCTTTGCTTTCAAGAAAATGTCTCATTCAAATTGATTATGTAGATCCTCCTTTTAAGCTCTCTGCCCAAAGCGGTTTATTCAAAATTAAAGGTTATGAGCTGACACGTATCGATGCAAATGATGATTATGAATTATTCCTCCCTCATAAAGATGGGTGGATGTTCGGTAATGCGAGAACTAATATGTGGCCAATGAGCTGGTGGAATCAATTCAACTATAATGGAGGAACCGATCCGTATACAGATGAACCATATCCACATCAATTCTCGAGTAAGATAGATAGTACTTTCCCGGATTGGCCTTTGTGGGTAAAAACATTTGGAACGGATCAATGTTACTGGTCAACTTTTTTTGGTATTTATAAAGACGTGTCAGTTGAAAAGTGGAAAAAACGGCGTCATTGGAACGGCTCGTGCTATGGGTTTGCAGGGTCAGGTTTTCTGGGCTTTAACTATAAAGATGAATTTATAAATGGTCATCCGGGTATTCCGCAATACGATACTCTTTCATCTGTATTTCTATCCGCTATTTCAAGAGCAGCA
>JADFLR010000015.1 GCA_022564295.1 Bacteroidota bacterium
TTAGTAGTTTATCACCAATTATATCTGCCAATAGAAATTTATAATCGGAATTACCCATCTTAAGTCTTATAACAAAGTAGTGCTTAAAAACTTCGAATTTATGAATTGGGTAGTTAAGCAGAGTATCTAAGATTAGCAGGGGCTTTGTAGGTTCCGCAATATCAAATATCTTTAGTCTGTAATCATCCCCAGATATTAAGTAATTACGATGAATAAATAATAAACCTAAAGAATCCTGTATATTGTAGATATTTCCAAAGATGTTGTTGCTATCTCTTTCTAAAATATATAAACCAGTATTGGATGAAATGTAAGTATAGTATTCGTTTTCATCAACTCCCCAAAACCTTGTTGGTATGGTATCAATGTACGTCTGCTGTCCGTATACTGTGAGAGAGAAGAGTAATGCGATTAGGTATATGTAAAATATTTTCATCTTTTTAGCCTTAATTCGTTAATCTTTTCATTGTTATTCCATCAACATTTATCTGCCGTAGTTTTAACGAAGGGGAACCATCCCTGCTTACCGGCAGACAGGTTCTTTGTTCCTAAAACTATCTTAATAAAACCATCTTCTTTGTCACTATAAAATTACCAGCTCTAAGTTGATAAAAATAAACGCCGCTTGGTAAATCCGTAGTGTTAAACTCAGCCTCATAACTCCCAATGGGTTTTTCTTCATTAACTAATACTGATACTTCATTTCCTAATACATCGTAGAGTTTTAAAACAACATTACTTAATTCTGGAATTTTGTAGTTAATGGTTGTGGTTGGGTTGAATGGGTTGGGGTAGTTCTGCGAGAGGGTGTAAGCCGTCGGGATGGCCCCCACGTCCGTAACTCCAACAGGCCCGATCGTTATGGCGATGCCTTCTGGGAACTCACCCACGCTAATTGTAGCAACGACGGTGTTTGTGGCAATGTCGATCACCAAGACGGTGTTGGACCCGGGATTGGCCACGTAAGCAAAATCCCCATCAGGGGTAATGGCAACACCGAAAGGGCCCGCGCCCACGCCGACGGTGGCAACCACGCTGTTAGTAGCGGTTGCAATCACTGAGACGGTGCCCGACCCTGCATTGACCACGTAAGCGAAATTTCCATCAGGGGTGACTGCGACGTCTCTCGGTAAGGCGTCCACACCAACTGTGGCAACGACGGTGTTACTGGTAGTGGAAATCACTGAGACAGTGCCTGAAAAGTTATTGACTACATAAGCAAAAGCCCCATCAGGTGTAATCGCGACACCGAACGGCGAAGCACCCACACCAACAGTATCTACCACCGTATTGGTAGCGGTGTTGATTACGAAGACGTCATCACACCCGCTATTGGTCACGTAAGCAAAATTCCCATCAGGAGTAATCGCGACACCGAACGGCAAAGCACCCACACCAACCGTGGCAACAACCGTATTTGTGGCTGTTGCAATCACCGAGACGTCGTTGGAAAAGAAATTCGGGATGTAAGCAAAAGCTCCGTCGGGAGTAATGGCGATGCCTCTGGCGATAGAGCCTACACCAATGGTATCAACAGCCGTGTTCGTGGCAATGTCGATCACAGTGACGGTGCCAGAGAACCCGCTATTGGCCACGTAGGCAAAAGCTCCATCAGGTGTAATAGCGACGTCCACGGGGGCAACATCTACGCTAATGGTGTCAACGACCGTATTGGTCACAGTGTTGATTACCGAGACGTCGTGGGAGTTAACATTAGTCACGTAGGCGAAGGCTTGGGCTCGGGCGGGGCGGGTCCCCATTGTAAGTGTGAAAAGCCCACTTAGTAACATAATGACACCCCTTCTGATAAAAGCAGCGAAGAGAGAGTTTGTCACAATCATAATTTTATTCTCCTTATTTTGTTGCATTCTCATATTTCCTCCTAAAAATTATTATGAAATTAATTTTCATTAAAAGGGATCAGGAAGCACAGCAATTTTTCCTTTCAATGGGTTACGCTATACTCCACGTCTTGGGGAAAATAATAGGTTGGAATAATCTCGTTAAAACATAATCTTGGTCTACCACTTTCCCCAAAGTGTAGAATTCATATTCAATCAACAATGGTTAACTTGCAAAATTATTTGAACAATAGCAACAAAAATAAACTTAACTATTAGAAGCAATGGATTTTAAAAAATTTTTTAAATTATTTTTTTTGCAAAAAGGATAATAACCCAGTGCCATTTCTATTTTCATAAAGTAGATTGTCTGTGCACTTCACACCCACAAAGCCGACGTCCCTTTTGTGCCCCCATACCCCTTCAATCAGGTTGAAAATTCTCATCAACTTTCAGGTTGAATATCTTCCTCAAAACTCTTGATAGCTTCTTCTCTTGTTTTATATATATCAAATAATCTGAGAGTATTTGGGGTAGTAAATATATCTTCTCTCTGGTTGACAGGTTCTACTACTTTCAACTTACCCCCTATAACAATCATCTTCTGCAATGCCAGAACAACTACTCCAAAGAATGTCGAGTCAATATAGTCACACTTGCTGAGATCAATTACTAATTTAGTGTGCCCGGAATTAATCTCCTCTTCTACTATCTTCCTAAATGCAACTGCTTCATTTAAAGTTGAACGAGTTAGGTTAACCGATATAACAAATACACCGTCGACATATATTATTTCAAAATCTTCCAAGTTAATTCCCTAATATGATTACTGCTTGCCTTTAAATTAAGTTGTCATCAGGTTAATAACAATCATTTGTCCCCATAATTAAAAACGATCAAGTTCTTCGATCCTTCTTATATAATAAATTCGCTATATTTTACGTAGTAAAATTTAGGTAGTTTGGAAGTCTTCTACCATTGAAAAATTACCTGGATAGTTCTCGTATTTATAAACCTTCAGAAAGGAGAGAGAGCAGCTTGATAATCACAAAGCAATTCACTAATCGCGAAAGTAAATCTTTAGATCAGTATTTTCTGGAAATTGGAAAGGTAGATCTATTAACTCCCGATGAGGAGATATATTTAGCTATCAAGATAAAAAAAGGAGATACGTTAGCCCAGGAAAAACTTATTAAAGCTAACTTAAGATTCGTGGTTTCGGTTGCAAAGCACTTCCAGAATCAGGGTCTTTCGCTTGGCGATTTAATAAATGAAGGTAACCTTGGGTTGATTAAAGCTGCCCAGCGATTTGATGAATCAAGAGGATTCAAGTTTATCTCTTATGCCGTTTGGTGGATAAGGCAGGGTATAATGTCTGCACTTGCTGATCACCAAAGAGTGGTTCGTTTGCCATTAAACCGTGTGGGTGACTTAACAAGGATCAGCAAAGCTTCCAGAGACCTGGAACAAGAATACGAACGAAAGCCAACCACCGAAGAGCTTGCAAAGACTCTTGAGTGGACAACTGAAGAAGTTGCATATACACTTCAGATTTCTGCCAGATATGTATCAATGGATGCGCCATTAAAAAGTGGTGATGAGAATAAAAACAGTTTGATGGATGTTCTTCCCAATGACAACCAGCCATTACCAGACAATAGTTTGATGAAGGAATCTCTAAAGAATGAAATTACAAATGCTCTTTCTACCCTTAATGCAAGAGAAACAGAAGTAATAAGACTCTCTTTTGGAATTGGAAGAAATCAAAAAGCGACCTTAGCAGAGATAGGCGATAGATTTAATCTTACTAGAGAAAGAATAAGACAGATTAAGGAAAAAGCTTTAAGAAAATTGAGAGGTTCCAAAAGAGGCGATAGGCTAAAAGCTTACTTAGGATAAGTGTGAGAGAAGTTAATTAATAACAAGAAAGGATATACACTATGGGAGACAAAGGCGGTAAGAAGGATAAGAATAAGGGGCAGAAACAGAAGAAAAGTAAACAGGAACAAAAGGCAAAAAAGAAGTTAGATAAGCAACCGAAAAGAACCCCGTAATTGGAAGCTGGATTCTAATACCCCTCATCGCTTAATCCCAGGTCACTCTCAAGATTGCAGGAGAGGAACCTAGGATAGATTTTAAAAAATTCTTCTACAATGTATGCGCCCTTCACACCAACAACCCGTCCCCCTTCGTTTTGGGGTGTATGGGGGTCAATTAGGTTGAAAATTCTCATCAGCTTTCAGGTTGAATATCTTCCTCAAAACTCTTGATAGCTTCTTCCCTTGTTTTATATTTATCAAATACTTTGCGATAATCTGTATAAGTAAATATATATTCTTCTACAATGCCTGGTTTTACTACTTTCAACTTATAGCCGATGTCAATCAACTTCCTCGATGCCACTATGAGCGCTCCAAAGAAAGTCGAGTCAATATAGTCACACTTGCTGAGATCAATTACTAATTTAGTGTGACCGGAATTAATCTCCTCTTCTACTATCTTCCTAAATGCAACTGCTTCATTTAAAGTTGAACGAGTTAGGTTAACCGATATAACAAATACACCGTCGACATATATTATTTCAAAATCTTTCAAGATAATTCCTTAATATGATTACTGCTTGCCTTTAAATTAAGTTGTCATCAGGTTAATAGCAATCATTAATTACACCTTGTAAGAGCATTGTGGGGCGGTGGGAGGCACTTTGTTCAATAGAGTGATAGATTATATACCTTCTAATATGCACGAATGAATTAATTACTTTAAATCTAAACGGTTAAAATTTATTTGTGCCTGTAACCTTTTTAAAATTAATGACTTACAAGGACGTGACAAATTGTCTGTTGACATTGCCACATATAATTTTATTTTAATAGTAGGATTCGAAATGATGAAAGTAAACAATGTGAATGTATTTGAGAAAGCCTGAGAGGTTTTAATAAGGAATTCATCTTCCTTGAATCCGCCTATTGGGCTTTTCTCGTTATGTTCTTAAAGTAGTGTTAAGTAAAGTGTTCAGTAAAACACTTAACAAATACTGAACAGTGAAGATTTAGAGTAGGTATTTTCTTTGATTTCAGAGCCAACTGCCGGAATCGAACCGGCGACCTACTCATTACGAATGAGTTGCTCTACCAGCTGAGCTAAGTTGGCTTAAACGCTTTGCAAAAATAAATATTTGCTGTAAAAAAGAAAATGGTAAATGAACATTTACCATTATAAACATTACCAGGCACAGAATAAATTTATCTTACTTTCTTTTTATGTCTGTTCTTTCTCAGCCGTTTTTTTCTTTTATGAGTAGCCATTTTATGGCGTTTCCTTTTTTTACCACAAGGCATGTTCTGCTCCTTTACTTATAAATTATGCGAGTTTAATAATTCCTTTGCTCTCTTACCAACCTTAGTATCTGGTCCCAGATCAATCGCTTTCTGAAACCATCCTTTGGCTACACCAATGTTCCCGGCAGTTAAATTAACCACTCCTAAATTAAGATGTCCTATCTGATGTATTGGTTCGTACTCTAAAGCTTTTTTCATTTCTCTAATTGCATTATCGAAGTCACCTAAGTTGTACATACATACACCCATATCAATCCGTGCATCTGCATCTTCCGGAAATTTTTCCAGGTAACGTTGATATAATGGTATCGCTTTATCATAGAATCCGCTGTCATTCTTTAAATGAGCTAATTCCAATAATGTTTCAGTATCATCGGGATTAACATTTAATTTTGCTTCAAGGTTATTTATGCTCTGCAGACTGCCTAAATCAATTCCTGAGCCGGTTGATTGATTAGGACTTACGTTAGTGTTAACCGTAGTTACACTCGTATCAAGTACACCCGAAGAAAATAAAAGAATGAGTGTAAATATACTAATAACCGCAACAATTAAATAGATTTTTTTTGTATCAAATTCTTTCTCTGCTTTTTTAGGTTCTGCCTTTTTGGTTGGTTTAGTTTTTTTCTTTTCTTTCTTCTTAACTTTTTGTAGTTCGGCAGGTTTTTGTAACTGTCGAGTTTCTACTCTCTCTGTTACGGGTTTCTTAATTTCAACTGTTTTATTGGTAACAGTTCCTTCTAACTTACTACCACATCCATCACACACTTCATTGTCTGAAGGATTTTCATCACCGCAATTTTCACAAATTATAATTTCAGCTGTTTTTTTATACGTAGGATCACTAAGAGTTGTCTGCTCTCTTCCGATAGTATCATTTTGATTTGATGAAATAATTTTTGCACCGCACTCAGGACAAAATTTAAAATTTTCGTTTAGATTTGAACCACATTCAGCGCAAAAATTTGCCATTAAGAAGCTGCCTCACTTTCTTTTTGCATCATCCCTATATTAACCATTTCTTTAAATTCTTTAGAGAATTTAAAGGTGGGAACATAATGTTCGGGAACAAAAACCTGTTGCCCTGTTTTAGGGTTTCTGGCTTGACGTGAATTTTTCTTTTTAACCCTATAACTGCCAAAACCACGTATCTCAATACCTCTGCCATCTTTTAAAGATTCAATTACAGTTTTAAAAAATCCCTCAATAATAGCTTCGGTTTCCAGCTTGGTCAACCCGGTGCCCGCTGCAACTCTGTCAACAATATCAGCTTTGGTCATTAGAGTACCTCAGATTTAGTGAATACTAATTTATTTTCGACCCGCTTGCCGGCAGTTCGATAAATTAGCCGCTAAATTTATATATCTTTTCCCGCAAAGTCAATGCATACAATAACTTAGCGAAAGTGCGGCTATAAAAATAAAATGAATAAAAGTCTTATATTATTACATAGCAATAAACTATTATCTCTCATAATGATATTACATCTCAATATGAGTACTTTACTCTTAACAATTTTTATTGGATTAAAACTCAAAAGATGGTATAAATATTGAATTTATTAACCATAAAATCATTACAATTTGAGCAAATATGGAATTAATAGATATAATTAAGTCGAGTATATTGCTGTTCAGTCTGCTACTATTAACTATAGTTTTTATTTCGTTTGGTTTATTCAAAATCAGAAATCAAGCCAAAGATAAAAGACTTACAGTAAAGAAATCTACAGAAAAGGAAATTTTACCGATAGATGTGGAGAGAGCTAAAGAATTAAATATCGAACAGGAAGAATTACATACCGGAGATAAGTATGTGGCTGGTAAAAAAAATATAGATGGGGAGAAATTTGTTATTATCAACGAAAACATAAAATCCGCACAGGTTCGTAATTTTCGTGTGAATTACCATCCAAATGTTTATAAATTTTATGGTGATTTGAACTGTAAAATTATGTTTAAAATAAAGCCTGGAACCAGCACTCACTCTTAAAGAAACGAATTGATTTATAATCTATTCTGATAAACCTCGCAATTCCCCAATCTTATAACTCACAATTTCCACAAGCTAATTTATTTTGATCATATTTTTTTTTACATTAGGTTAAAACTATAAATTAATGATGAGGAAAACATTACATATTAAAAACATGGTTTGTAACCGCTGCATAAAAGTTGTGCGCGAAGAGTTGGAAAAACTGGATTACACGGTCGAGAAAATTGAACTTGGCGAAGTAGTTATAATGAGCGACAAAAAGAAATTTCAGCTCGATAAAATAAAAAAATCGTTTGAGGAAAACGGTTTTGAATTAATCGACAGCAGAAAGGCAAACATAATTGAACGTGTAAAAATTTTAATTATAAAACTTATTCATCATAATTCTACAGAAACTCAGTCTAATCTTAATCTACATGATGAAATAATTAAAGAAGCCGGGTTGAGTTATCAGTATGTTAGTTCGTTGTTCTCTTCTATGGAAGGAATTACAATAGAAAAATTTATTATACATCAGAAGATTGAAAAGGTGAAGGAATTAATTGTTTACGATGAACTGACATTGAGTGAGATTGCTTACAGACTTGAATACAGCAGCGTGCAGCATTTATCAAACCAATTTAAAAAAGTAACCGGGCTGTCTCCAAGTTATTTTAAAAAACTTAAATCGAAAAAAAGAAAACCCCTCGACACAATACTCTGATCTGAAAATTTTATAAAACTTTCCCTTTGTTTTGTAACTAATAATTTTAATAAGGTTTTATATTTTATATGTAAATAAAATTATTAATAGCCAGAGGAAGAACAATGGAAAAGGAATTTAAAATTGAAGGAATGAGCTGCGGTCATTGTGTGTTGGCTGTGGAAAAAGAGCTTAATAAATTAGATATTAAAAATAAGAAGGTGGAAATTGGTTCTGCTAAAATTGAATTCCATCCGGATAAAGTAAGCGAAGAAGATATTAAAAACTCAATTACTGAAGCCGGTTACACTGTAACTGAATAAAGAGAAAACGATTTATATAAAATGACTGAGATTATAACACAAAAAATAAAAACGGAAAAAATCTCTCTGCCAGTTGAGGGAATGACTTGTGCAAGCTGTGTTGCAAGAGTTGAAAAATCTATCAAGAAAATAGATGGTGTGGAATATGTGGCTGTAAATCTTGCTTCCGAAAAAGCAACGTTAAGCATAGATAAATCGAAAGTAAATAATGAGGATATAAAAAATGCAGTGGAAGAAGCAGGATACAAAGTTGATCTGTCATCCTTTGAAAAAGATGAAAAGCATTCTTCCGCAGAAGAAGATTCCGGTAAAATTTCAGATTACGACTTAATTCTAAAAAAAGATTTTCTCTTAGCGCTGATCCTTACCATTCCTATTTTCATACTTAGTATGAGCCAATTGTTTAATGGAATAAGAGAAGTAATTCCATTGTCTGCCTCTCAGCTAAATAAAATTTTGCTGATACTGACAACACCAGTTATTTTTATTTCGGGTAAAAGATTTTATAAATTTTTCTGGAATAACTTAAAACACTTTACTGCCGATATGAACTCACTTGTTGCAGTAGGAACAGGTGCGGCATTTTCATTCAGTGTTCTTATAACTTTATTCCCGGAACTGATTTTAAAAGCAGGAGAAATTCCGCATGTTTATTTCGATACGACTGTTGTTATTATCACTTTGATATTAATGGGCAAATGGCTGGAAGCGAGAGCAAAATCCAAAACCGGTTCGGCAATTAAAAAATTAATTGCGCTTAAACCAAAAACTGCTCTTATCAAAACCGCTGAAGGTGAAAAGGTTATCAATATTGATGAATTAATAATCGGTGATATTGTAATTGTAAAACCGGGTGAAAAAATTCCTGCCGATGGAAAAATAATAAACGGATATTCAACTGTTGATGAATCAATGCTGACAGGCGAAAGTTTTCCCGTTGAGAAAACTTCGGAATCGAAAATATTTGGCGGTTCGATAAACAGGTTCGGCACATTTGAATTTGAAGTTTCCGCAATCGGGAAGGCCTCTGTTCTCGGAAGGATAATCACTCTTGTTGAAGAAGCACAGGGCTCAAAAGCACCTATTCAAAAATTAGCCGATAAAGTAGCAGCAATCTTTGTTCCGATAGTTATAGTTATTTCTATTGTTACTTTTATACTCTGGATTATTTTGGGCGGTGAAAATTATTTTACTTTTGCTCTAATAAATTTTGTTGCAGTGCTTATAATTGCCTGCCCCTGCGCAATGGGTTTAGCTACTCCAACTGCATTAATAGTAGGAATTGGTAAAGGTGCCGAAAGCGGAATTTTAATTAAAGATGGAGAGCATTTAGAATTAGCACATAAAATAAAAACAGTTTTATTCGATAAAACGGGAACAATTACGGAAGGCAAGCCCGTTGTAAGCAAAATAATCACCAACGGTTATGATGAAAATGAATTGCTCAAACTTACAGCTTCACTCGAAAAAAGATCGGAACATCCCTTAGCAGAAGCCATAGTTAATTATGCTGATACAAAGGGAATTACAATTCCTATCCCAAAAGAATTTGAAAGTACAACAGGCTTTGGATTGATAGGAAAAGTCGAGGATAAAAAAATTATCATCGGCAGTAAAAATTTTCTCTCGAATCACAATGTAACTTCAAACCATTTTGAAGGAAAAGCTTATGATCTTTCTTCCGAAGGAAAAACTGTTGTATATGTTGCAATAGCTGGTAAATCTGCAGGAATAATTGCAATTGAAGACCCGATTAAGAATACTTCGACTGATGCAATCCAAAAGCTGAAATCATTAAACATAAAAACAATTATGATTACGGGCGATAACAAACGCAGTGCCGGGCATATAGCAAAACAATTAGGCTTAGATGATTATGAAGCGGAAGTACTGCCTGAGGATAAATCAAACATAGTTGCAAAGTATCAGAAGCAGGGTGAAATTATTGCGATGGTTGGCGACGGGATAAATGATGCTCCGGCACTTGCACAGGCAAATGTAGGTATTGCAATCGGTACGGGCACAGATGTTGCGATTGAAACCGGAGATATTGTTTTAATGAAAGGTGATTTGATGGGTGTTGTCAACGCAATAAAGTTATCGAAGGCAACCATTAAAACGATTAAACAAAATTTGTTCTGGGCATTTATTTATAATACAGTTGGGATTCCTTTAGCGGCAGTCGGTTTGCTTAATCCTATGTTTGCAGCATTAGCGATGGCATTTAGTTCTGTGTCGGTAATTTCAAATTCGCTTCGATTAAAAAAAATCAAATTGCGATGAAAATTATTTCAGCAAAACAAGTTTCTTGGATTGGGTCTTGCTTCCCTGAGAGAGCGTATAAAAATAAACTCCACTGCTTAATCCAGATGCATCAAATACAACTTCATAGGTTCCTGCTGGTTTAAATTCATTTATAAGTGTCGAAACATTATTCCCAAGTAAATTGTAAACTATTAATTTTACTTTCTCTTTCATATCTCCTTTTGATGATCTTTCATCAATAGTAAAACTTATTTTAGTTGTTGGGTTAAATGGATTGGGGAAATTTTGATAAAGATAAAATCTTTGCGGTTGTGCACCATCAACATCTGAAACTGATGTTGGATTGTAAACAGGACCAAATACAATGCTGTTAGGTGCTTGCATTCCTCCACCACTCGAGAAGATTTGTATAAAAGCCCCGGATGAATCATATTGATTGATTCTATTCTGAGTCCAATCACATATATAAATATTCCCCGACTCATCAAATGTTACTCCTTCTGCATTTGTTAATCCGCTTATAAACTCACCTATAAATTTTCCATCAATGGAGTTAAATTTCAATACTTTCCCTAATGACCAATCAAGTACAAATAATGCCCCGCCATCAAACCATAAGTTAACCGCACCTTGCAGATGGCCCGTTTCTGTAAAAACACCAATATAAGTTCCGTTTGTATCAAATTTTTTAACATCGGCGGAACCAAAACTTGCAACATAAAGATTACCTGAGCTATCCCAAGCATGTCCACATCCCTGGTTTAATCCAATTGAAGTAAACTCGTCAACAAATTCACCTGAAAGTGAATTAAATCTTACAACTTTATTTTGCTGGGATCCCCACTGACTGACATATAAATTTCCATCAGATCCAAATGTCATTTTTGTAGGATTGTCCAGTTGATAACCAGTTGTAAAATTACCGATAAACTCACCGGTTGAACGATCGTATTTTAGTATCGTCGTATTCGCTCTTCCACTTACATATAAATGTCCGTCAGGACCGAACGCAACTTCTTGAGTTGAATTCAATCCCCCCAAGCCGGACTGGACAAAATCGGCAATGTATGCTCCTTTTTCCCCATCAAAAACTTTAACTGAATTTGTGTTACGACTGCTAACATAAAGATCGCTATTACTTTGTTGTGCCTCAATTTTATGAAATACATAAAAGATAAAAACTATGCAGAGTATTCTATAGAGCAATTTAAATATATACATTTTTAATATACCTGAAAGTGTTTAACAGTTTCTTATTAAAATAGATATCATTCATCAATAATATCAAACCAAAAATTGCTCTGATCAAAAGCAATAAAGGTAAAATAGTTATTAATATTAAAGAATTAATAATCGGTGATATTGTAATTGTAAAACCGGTTGAAAAATTACCTGCCGATTGAATAGTAATAAACGGAGATTCAGCTATTGATGAATCGATGCTTACAGGTGAAAGATTTCCCGTTGAGAAAACTTCGGAATCGAAAAAATTTGGCTGGACGATAAAAAGATTCGGCACATATTAATTTGAAGTCACCGCAATTGGGAAAGTCTCAAATCTCGGAAAGAAAATCACTCTCGTTGAATAAGCATAGTGTCCAAAAGCACCTTTTCAATAATTAGCCAGCAAAGTAGCTCCAATCGACTGGCTTAATCCTATTATTGCAGCATTAGCGAGGACATTAAGTTCTGTGTCGGTAATTTCAAATTCGCTTCGATAAAAAAAATTCAAGTTTTATAGGACAGGACTAATTGTCGACAGGAGAATATTCTATTAAAAAATTATATTTAGGATAACCTTGGGAAAATTCTTTCTTCGATTTTAAACATTTCTTTTTCAAATTAAAGAATATTTGTTTTTTTTCGATAATTTAAAATGAATTATAATGTCTGAAAACAAAAAATAATATTATAATAAATGACATTATCGATAAACTATCTAATACGAAAATTTAATAATCAACTGAGGGAATAAAATGTCTGAATACCTTAAGATGGATTCAACCAAAGCCGAAGTTACGGTCAAGAGATTACAGAATATCAGCCAGTTGCCTGCAATACCAAAGGTAATAACTGAAGTATCAAAATTATTTAGTAATCCTAACACTTCGATTACACAATTATCTGATATAATTGAAAAAGACCAGGCACTTACACTAAAAGTCCTTTCTGTAGCTAACTCACCTTTATACGGTATTCAAAGGGAGATTAATTCACTACATGCAGCTATACTAATATTAGGTTTTCAGGAATTGAGAAGTATTGTTACTGCGTTGGGAATGAAAATGTCTTTTAAAACTACATCCAGTGAATATTTTGATTTTCACGAATTTTGGTTACACTCGATGGTTGTGGGAATTGCTGCAAAAAGAATAACAAAGGAACTAGGCTTCCATTTTGATGGTGATTCGTTTACTGCAGGGATATTACATGATTTCGGATTGCTGGTATTACACGAATATTTGCAGGATAGTTATGAGAAAATTCTACTCCATGCAACTGAAAATAATATCGATATTCTGGAAGCTGAATATAAAGTACTTGGTTTATCCCATCAGGAAATTGGAAATTTCCTTGCCAAAAAATGGTCGCTGACTTCTACGCTAAATGATTCTCTTACATTTCATCATCGACCTGCTGAATCATTAAAAAATAATTACCTCACCTCTATAATTCATATTGCTGATTATGCAACTCAAAAATTACAAATTGGAAATTTCTTTTGGGATAACAATTACAAGTTAGATTCATCAGTACTATCATTGTTAAATTTTGTTACCCGTGAGGAATTTGAGGATTTTATAGAAGCATATAGGGAAGATTTTGCATTAACTGCATCTACCGTGAAGTTATAAATTAGAAGGCCCTACAAATAAATCCGATAGTTATTTTACCGCACATACATCTAATGGGGATCTAATCACTTTAACATTAATTTTGTTGATTTATACAATGATTCTTATCTAATCACTTTTAGAATAAAGCGGCAAAGGCATAACTGTTTTCAGTTTTAGATCTGATTTGCGCGGGAGCGAATTCTAAACCAAGTGACGGCACTCCAATCCATACATTAAGATTTGGATCTTCATCATCATCTTTATGATGGCCTGTTCTTATCTTAGCCGGCGCTTCATCAATAATTTGGTTGATAGTTTCTTTATCATTATAACCACGAGATGGAAGTCGGCTAATCTTTGAACGATGAGAATTATTCATTTTATGGTGATTCCAATTATAGAATATTTGAGTGAAAATTAAAAAACTTATAAGCATTTATGAATCAATGGGTCAACTCCACGGGTTAATGAAAACGTATCAATTTCAGTATCGGTGTCTGTTATTACCAATATCAAAGTCATTTCATTCCCAACAATATGCCCTTTATATAATGCCGGGTGCTCATCCGGTGTTTCATCAATTCTGATTGCTCCTCCATGCTCAAATACATGAACTCCGCGAACTTCAAACTTACCGTCATCATCAGGAATTATTGGCTCATCAATGGTACCATGTGCGCAATCATATACAAGAGTTGCACTACTATCTGAAACAACTATACCGATATGCTCCCCGCCCCACTTACCCGTTAAATCAATTTGTGAAATGCTACTGCATCCACAAAAAATCCAAATTATTAGTAACAGAGAAATGTTTAAAAATAATTTTTTCATCAGTAATCCTTAATTATTATTGAAATAATTAACACTATTATTAAGAGGATATATCGTACTTTTTAAAATAATTTAACTAACTCTACTTTTTGTGATTGGTTTAATCTTGCTCCTTTCAATCGACTGAAATGCAAGATATTTTTTAATAAACTTTTTCATATTATTAGCCCAGTGCTAAACTAATGGAATGGCTGAAAGCTATTTCTTGGGTAGTCTTTCCAAAAATGAACTGTTACTAAGAACTGTAAAAGAATTCTTTTCTCTTAATTCATTAAGATTTAAACAATTCATATAGCTCATAGAACTTTTTAAACCGTCTGAAATTCCATCAATCACATTTTTAACAGCACCTTTATATGGCACCATAGTTTCTTCACCTTCGATGAACTCATTTTTCATTTTTACACCAAAAGAAGCTGAACCACGATATTTTTTCCACAACTGATCATCATACTTTATTACCTCGCCAGGCGTTTCCTTTGTGCCTGCAAACATTCTTCCGAGCATAGCAGCATCTGCACCCAGTGCAATAGCTTTTAAAACATCTCCCGGGCTTTTTATCCCCCCATCTGCAATTATTTTTATATCCAGTTTTTTTTCATCACGAGCAAATAAAACATCGAGTAAAGAAGTTACCTGCCCGATACCAATTCCCGTTTGAATACTTGTAGTACAAACACTCCCGCTGCCAATTCCTACTCTTACCGCATCAGCACCTGCACTCTGCAGTTGATCTAAAGTTGCTCCGTGGGCGATGTTTCCGACAATTATTCTTACATTAAATCTTTTTTTAATCTCTTCAGCTTTGTGCAGCACTTCGTGATTATTTGCATTTGCAGTATCGATACAAATTATATAATTATGGCTTACAAGTTTTTCTATTACATCAATAGCTGTATTGAGCGCAATAGAAACTGCCTTTATTTCCTTTCCGTTGCTGTCATCTTCCAATATTTTTTTTAATGAAGAATCGAAGCGATTGAGGATACCGAGACAACCCAGGTTGGTAAGTTCCTTAGCCATATCTAATCCCGTAACAGATTCCATCGGACTTGATATAACGGGTTGCAGCAGTTCCTCTTGCAAAAATTCAGTAGATGTATCAACTTCTTTTCTGGATTTTATTCTACTTATTTCAGTCGGAATTAAACTTATATCATCGTAAGTGAGCGATTGATAGTATTCGTTCAATTCATTTTTATCGTATATCTTCATTTTGTACTAAACTTTATTGATTTGGTTTTACAAATATTTGATTTTATCTGTTTATAAATTTTTATTTTTATCCCAATACGTTGGGAAACTCGTCCTGATTCATCGAGAATTGTTTCATAAAATACCCGGAACATTGCCGGTTGTAAATTAAAATAATATTTGGTTGAAGTTTATTTGGCTTCAAGTACATTTTCCATCTCGTCTAAAATTTCATTCATCTTTGCAGAAACTGCAAACACTGGCTCAGCGGAATTCATATCAACGCCGGCAGATTTCAAAATGTTAATTGGGTAATCGGAACTGCCTGCTTTCAGGAAATTCAAATATTTTACAACTGCAGGTTTACCTTCTGTTTTAATTTTTTTTGCCAAGACTTCAGAAGCGGCAAATCCTGTTGCGTATTGATAAACATAAAAGTTATAGTAAAAATGTGGAATTCTTGCCCAGGTATATTTTTCATCCTCAATAACTGTCATCTCTGTCCCCCAATATTTTTGGTAAATATCTTTGTATAACTTGGATAACATTTCGGGAGTTAACGCTTCGCCGCTCTCCGTTTTATCATAAACCATTTTTTCAAATTCTGCAAACATTACCTGGCGGTAAAATGTTGATGTTATATTGTTAAGATACTTTTCAAGTAAATAAAGCTTTTCGTCATCACTTTCAGCATTATTTGTAAGATAATCAAGCAGTAAAGATTCATTAAATGTTGAGGCAACTTCTGCTAAAAATATTGAATAGTTTGCATACGGAAATAGTTGTGTTTTTCCTGTGTAATAGGAATGCATGTTGTGTCCCATCTCGTGTACAAGTGTAAACACATCATTCAAAAGGTCAGTCCAGTTAAGAAGAACGTAAGGGTGCACACCGTAAGTTGTTCCGGAAGAGTAGGCACCGCTCTTCTTTGCTTGTGTTTCATAAATATCAATCCATCTGTTATCGAAGGCAAGCTGTATGGAATTTAAATAATCATCTCCCAAAATTTTTAATGAGTCGATTACAATTTCTTTTGAATATTCGTAAGGATAAATCTTTTCACGTATATTATTAAAAACAGTAACGTAAACATCATAAGGTCTTAATTTTTCAACTCCCAAAAGATTTCTTTTTAACGCAGCCCATCTATGCAAAGGAGCGAGATTTTGATTAACCGAGTCGATTAAATTATCATAAACCGAAAGCGGAATGTTATTTTTATCGAGTGCTGCATCGCGGGCAGATTTATATTTTCTCGCCGTAGCAAAAAAGATATTTGTTTTAAGGTTCCCGTTAAAAAGTGTTGCAAATGTATTTACATAATCTTCATACGGACTAAGATATGCTTTAAATGCTCTTTCCCTGTAATCACGGTCTTTAGAATACATTGCTGCATAAAATCTTCCATGCGACATCTCAACATTGTTTCCATTATCATCCTTTACCATTGGAAATTTAAGATCCGCATTAGTGAACATTGAATAGCTGTTATAAGGAGTTTGAGCTATCTCACTTGCGAGTGCTAAAATTTGTTCTTCCTGCCTTGAAAGTGAATGAGCTTTTGTTCTCAAAAGATCATCAATATTATGCTTGTAAATATTAAGCTCACTATTCGATTCTATCATCTTTAATAATTCATTAGTATCAATTTCAAGCAGTTCTGGTTTGATGAATGAACTGACTGCGGAAACTTTGGCGTATAACGATTTTATTCTGTCATCCATTGCCTGATAGATATTTTCCCGCAGATCGCTATCTTTGGCAAGCATAGCATACAGATAGAGCCGCTCAAGTTTCATTGCCATACTGTCATCAAATTTTAAACAAGCTAATAAAGTATCTGCTCCAGAATTTAACTTCCCTTTGAATTTATCATATCCATTCAGATTTTTCTCAATCCACGAGAAGTCTTTTTCCCATTCCTCATTTTTGGAGTATATCTGGGTAAGATCCCATTTATACTTATCCTCAATTTCTTCGCGAATGGGAAGTGAAACCGTTTCTACTTCATTAAGAAGTTTAAAATTTTTCTCGATACCGGATAGCATAAGCATTATCCCCCATCAAATAAGTGAAAATATGTAATATTAATTAAAAAATTGTTCTAAAATAACAATTTTTCTCAATTATAAAAAAAACACAAATAAAAATCCTAAACATTAACGTATCAAGATCATTTTTTTGTAACAACAAAACTACCTGCTTTTAACTTATAAAAATATATACCGCTTGAAATTTCTGAAGCATCAAATGTAAATTCGTATTTACCGGCGGGTAATTCTTTATTAATTAGAGTTATGATTTCGCTTCCTAACTTTAAGTGTAATTAACCTCTCCATCTGTTCCTCTCCTCGGTAAGGAGAGAGATTTAAGGATGAAGTTGGGATTGTAAATCTTATTTTTGTTAATTGGTTAAATGGATTGGGATAATTTTGAAATAAATTAAATTCAACTGGAACTCGTTTCATATATACATTCGTTCTGATAATTTATCTTATAAAATCTAATGTGTAAAAATACGGTTTAAATTGTGCTATTAAAAGTAGATAGCAGGCATCAAAATGTTCTGTTCAATTGGATTTTTAATTTGCCGCTAAAATCAACCGCTTTAATTCCAACAGAGGCAGGTACATAACCATTAAGTGATTGAGTAAAAAAGTCTTCGTCATCGTTCCCAAAATAACTGAACCTGGTATTAGATTGGTTATCTATTATCCTAACTCTTACATAACCGGAAGAGTAATCGACAATTGTAATTGAAATCCTTGACGTGTTTGCACTAAAATTGGTATTATTTATTACATTGATGGAAATATTTTGTGCATTAATAACAAATGAGTAAGAGTTAGATTCATTTATAAGAATAGGTTCATTAACATTAGTCGCAAAATTATCAGGTGCTATAATGTCTTCCCTGCAGGATATAAATAGAAGAATAACTGTAACAAAGAAATAAATGTAAATAAAAATCCGTTTCACATTAGCTAATATCTTATTGCTTTAAAACTCACTAGTTTTTCCCTGTTGCTTATTTTATTAAAAAATATCTGTGAATGATAGGTATTTTTAAATACCTTATTATTCTAAAAAAATTACCTGGCAACAGCCCAGTTGGGCATTGTACCGAGATCAAAGATCATAGTACCAAGGAAATATACTATAATACTAACTACAATTATGCCAATCATATTTAATGCTATGCCTGATTTTGCCATTTCAAAAATCTTTATCCTTCCGCTTGCAAAAATAATTGTATTCGGCGGAGTGGCCACCGGTAGCATAAACGCCATAGATGCCGAAAGGGTTGCAGTAAGCATTAACAGCATTGGATTCATACCCATTGCTATTGAAACAGAAGCAAGTATGGGCAAAATCATCTGTGTTGTTGCGGTGTTGGATGTTAGTTCCGTTAGAAAACTGATTGTAGTCGCTACTATAATTATCATTATAAAATGAGGTAAAGACGATAATCCTGATAACTGTTCGCCTATGTATAGCGATAAACCGGTTACAGCAAAACCCTTGGCAAGTGCAAATCCGCCACCGAAAAGAAGAATTATTCCCCAGGGTATTTTTGCAAATACTTCATTGGTCAAGAGTCTTGTTCTCTCATTCTTCGATGGGATCAGGAATAAAATAAATGCCATGGTTATTGCTACTGTTCCGTCATTAATAAAATTTGAGTATGAGAATATATTCGACCAGCCGTAAATATTAAATATTCCAAAATTAATATCGGTTCGTAAAATCCAAAGCAAAGCAGTTAAAGTAAAAACAATACTTACTGCTTTTTCTTCGAATGACATTTTACCGAGTTTTAGATATTCTTCTTTTATAAATTCACTATCTACTTTTAATGAACGATCGAACTTATAAATTACTTTAGTTAGAATAAGTGACATAACAAAAATCATAATCAATGTGATAGGCAATGCCATAATCATCCAATTGCCAAAGGATATTTCCGGCGCATCAGGAAACATGATATTTAATGTCTTCACAAAAACTAAATTTGGGGGAGTACCAACAAGCGTTGCCATTCCGCCAAGCGTGCAAGCATAAGCAACACCAAGCAATAATGTTAAAGTGAAATTATGAGTGCTCTCTTTGCCGAATTGGTTTTCCATTCGTGATATTATTGCAATTGCAATTGGAAGCATCATAATTGCAGTGGCGGTATTCGATATCCACATAGAAAGGAAGCCGGCAGAAACCATAAAACCAAAAACAATTGAATGAGGGCTGCCGCCGAAGAGTGTAATTACTTTTAAAGCAATTCTTTTATGCAATCCCCATCTTTCCATTGCCAAAGCAATCATAAACCCGCCAAGAAATAAGAAGATGATTGAATTGATATACGAGCTGGCAATTTCATCAGATTTAAGAATTCCAAATACCGGAAAGAAAATTAATGGAATTAACGATGTTGCTGCTAATGGTATTGCTTCGGTTATCCACCAAACAGCCATCAAAACTGCAATAGCAGCCATTCTTGTAATTTGAGGATTTGAAGGATCAAGGTCTGTGAAAAGTAAAATAAATGCGGCGGCAATAATTCCGAATATTAACCCGCTTTTTTTTGCTGCATTCATAAAATGATTTGGTTTGCTTAAAAATGATGTTTTAAAATAATTATTTATGAACTAAGAAAAAATTATAATTTTTTAATTTACATTCGTGGAGTTCAAATTTTTACCGCCATTGAAATCCTCATAAGATTAACTTAAATTAGCAACCAATATTTTTTTCGAAATCTAATAATAACGAACTATCATTAGAAAATACTCATCAATATTTTTCAGGTTATTCTATCTGGCTTTATTCCTATTTCTTATATATATCTCATTGAGAGGATTAATAGGTGCAAAACCTGAAATTATCACAGAACTGAGGTCAATTCAACAACCAAAAGAAAATGTTTTCGGTTTTGTGGATGATTCTTTGAACCACTTTTCATTAACTGTAAAACGAAATGAAACTCTTTCGGATATTTTGGAATCATATCATCTTTTGAATACTGATGTTTCCGAAATAGCAAAACGGTCAAAATCAATATTCGATGTTCGGAAGATAAGAACCGGTAAAAAATATCATCTTTATACTGATTATGATAGTCTTAACACTATTAAATATTTAGTCTATGAAAAAAATAAGGTGAGTTTTATTGTTTACGATCTTTGTGATTCGATAAATATTTACAGTGGTAAAAAAGAAGTTAAAATTGTTAAGAAAACAAAAAGCGCGGTTATAAAAAGTTCCTTGTACAAGGCATTGATAGAAAACAACGCAAGTATCGAACTTGTAATAAAGCTATCAAAAATCTTTGCATGGCAAATTGATTTCTACCATTTGCAGAAAGGTGATAACTTCAAAGTTATTTACGAAGAAGAATATGTTGACAGCCAAATGTTTGGCATTGGTAAAATATTGAGTGCATACTTCAAACATTATGATAAAGAATATTTCGCTATCCCATTTGTTCAGGATAGTGTGTTCCAATATTTTGATGAGAATGGCAACAGTTTGAGAAAAGAATTTTTAAAAACACCAATTGAGTTTGCAAGAATTTCTTCAAGATATAGTTCACGCAGATTGCATCCCATCTTAAAAGTTTACAGACCTCATACCGGTGTTGATTATGCTGCTCCAACCGGGACACCAATAAGAACAGTTGGCGACGGAGAAGTTATTGCAGCATCTTATTCAAAATCAAACGGAAATTATCTTAAGATAAGACATAACTCTGTTTATACAACTGCTTATTTGCATATGTCACGATTCGGCAAGGGAATTAAAAAAGGGTCGTCAGTAAAACAAGGGCAGGTTATCGGCTATGTAGGAAGCACCGGTCTGGCAACAGGTCCGCATCTTCATTTTATGTTTTATATGAATGGAAATTATGTCAATCCTCTCAAAATAGAAATTCCACCTTCACATCCTGTTAAAGAAGAGTTAAGAAAATATTTTGAGAGACAGAAAAAAATGGTAATAGATGATCTGCAAAAGATAGACTTGATAGACACTAACAAAGACAATCCGCCTGCGTAAAAAATATATTATTAATGTAAAAACTTATCGATCATCATTTTATCTTTTAAAACCCCTTTCAAAGATTAGATGATATTTTATATATTTGTTGACCAAAAATCTGAAGTTAACCGGTCATTTTGATAGATCGTTAAAGCGGTTAAAGAAAAACTTTTTTTCAGTAACCCACGACTTAAGTCTGCGATGCATAAATTGGAAATGTCATTCTGAATGGAGCATAGCGGAATGAAGAATCTCATCGTTTACTAAAATTGAGACACTTCATCCGGTAACTGCCGGATTCAGTATGACAAAAATTAGTTCTACAACAGTCTCTTAAGTCGGGGCAACTTAAAAATCTAACCGATTCAACGGTCTTTTTTAAAAAATAATCAGACAACTTGAATAATAATTCAATAAAATTAAATCTTCCGCATCGGAATTAAATGGAGAAGAAATTGCCCACAAAAGAAAGTATAAAAAAGTTTTTCTTAAAGAAAAAGAAACAACCGAAAAAACCCGAAACACCAAAAGAAAAGACAATTGAATTTTTTAGACAGTTATTTTTTGCAGCTATTGCTGCTTTTTTTATTATAACTTTTATAATACAAAACACCCGTATTCCTACAGGTTCTATGAAAGATACAATTCTTGTGGGAGATTTTGTTTTGGTAAATAAATTTATTTTCGGTTCCTCTTCACCAAAGTATATTCCATTTACACAGGTTGAGTTACCATTTTTTGGATTGCCGGCTTTTAAAGATCCACAGCCAACAGATATCGTTGTTTTTGAATATCCGGGTGATAGAGATCAATTACGCGCAAATGAACTTGGTGTAAACTACGTAAAGCGATGTATTGGCACTCCTGGAGATACACTTGAAATTATAGATAAAGTTGTTTTTGTGAATGGAAAAGAATTTTGGCGTCCGCCTAATATAAAATATTATCAAGGGAGAAGCGGTAATTACTTAAAACCAAAACCACGGGGTTACGGTGATCCACGAATATTCCCAAAAGGAATGAACTGGAACGAAGATAACTATGGTCCGCTTGTTGTCCCTAAAGAAGGATCCACCATTCCTTTAAATAAATATAACGTTGAGCAATGGCGGACGATAATCGACCGGGAATACGGAAAAAGAGTTGTTGATATAAAAGACGGTGTGGTTTCAATAAATAATATTCCTGTTTCATCATATACGTTTAAAAAAGATTATTACTTTATGATGGGCGACAACAGGGATGACAGCTTAGACAGCAGGTTCTGGGGATTTGTTGCAAGGGATATGGTTGTTGGACAGGCGTTCATCGTATTGTTTTCGTGGGATAGAGATATACCGTTTTCACAATTTTTCCGGCTGATTGGTTCTATAAGATTGGATAGGGTTTTAAAACTATTACATTAACCTATTTATTATACAAGCTAGTATATTTTTTATTTTTTACTTACCTCTATACTAGTCATTTATACAATTTTTAAAGTTTACATAATTTGAACTGATAATAAAAATAGCCCTTAGAAAAATCTAAGGGCTTTTTAGGTTTAGCTTAAGAACTATAAATTATTCTTAGAAAAACCACCTTACACCAAATTGCATTGCCCATCTGGATGTAAGATCATCTGGATCCCAGGGAACATTGTTATCTCTACTGTTAAAACTGTAAATAGGTCTTCCGGAAACGGGGTCAATATCGTCCCAATCAACTATTTCATAGTTCGGGAACTGAGTTGTTTCATTCCAACCTGACCCACTGTCGAGGAGGTTAATGACATTTAATATATCTAACGATAACTGAATGTGTCCAAATCCAAAAGTAGGAATATCTTGTATAATTTTTAAATCAAGAATATTTCGCCATGGATTTCTAGCACCGTTACGTTCAGACATTTTACCCTTATTTTCACTCAAATAATCATTATTGTCAATAAAACTAAATAGTGCAGCATACTCACTTTGATCAGCAGGCACATAAACTCCATTATCATCAAGTTCTCCTAACAAAATATCATCATCATTTGCTGGGATGAAAAATAGATCATTATTATCAAAACCATCATTATTCAAGTCATTATCAACAGTAAAAGAGAAACGCTGACCTGATTGACCGTTATAGTAAATTGAAAACGTAGTTGGAGCATTTTTGAAGAATTCAGCTATATATGAAATAGATATAAATATTCTATGCCCCGGATCGAAACGCGAATAACCTAAAGGCGGATTATTCGGATCATCTACAATTGGGTTTCTGCGTATTTGAGATCTGGCTTGAGAAGAAAGAACGCTGTTTACATCCTTTGACTGACCAAAAGTATAAGCAGTATTCACTGAAACTCCACGGGCAACAGTTCTTTGCAATTGAAATGAAAGACTGTATTCATATCCTTCATCTGTATTTTTTAATAATAAGACATCAAAAAAGTTACCATTACCGCTATTTGTTCCTCCATAATGAGTTCTACCATCATCCACAATTGTTCCATCAGGATCTTCCAAATTTATCTTCTCATAAACTAAATCATTTACAGATTTTGAGTATAAAAATTCAACCGTACCAATAATTCCTAAAGGCAGTTGACGATCTACTGCAGCGTTGAAACGAAGGACTTGAGGAAACTTGAAATCACCATCAACTAAATCAACTTCTGACTGTAACCTTGCACTACCAGTACCTGGATCACCAGGACCTGGCTGATCAAATGGATCTGGATGGAAGCCAACATTTTCGCCAGAAGCTTGTCTGACCTCAGCATATAATGTGCCTGTATTACCGTAATTATTAGACATCCAAACATAAGGTATTCTGCCGGTAAAAATACCAACTCCTCCACGGATTTGAGTAGTTCTATTTGCAGAAACATCCCAGTTAAAACCAACACGTGGCGAGAATAACAAATTCCCATCAGGAACAGTTGTAGTAGAAAAGCCCGGGAAATATACAGGGATAGAGTCATTTTCTTCCGGGGTATCTGGCAATAACGGGATATCAAGTCTAATGCCTGCATTTACTTTAAAATTAGGAGCTACAGACCATTCATCTTGTGCATACACACCAAACTGATTTACACTGAATTCTGCGGGTTGCTTTGGATCATCGGTTCTTGAAAATACTCTCTGAAAGAAACTTGGCGCAGCGTCATTTTCAAGATCATCTATACTATCATATGTATAATATCCGAAAAATGAACGGATGAATAAATTTCTGAATGAAAAGAATTCGTTATGTGTTCCGAAAGTGAGCGCATGATCTCCTGTGATATAAGTAAAGTTATCTGTTATCTCGAAGATATCCTGATCAAGTTCATTTGCAGATGAGAATCTGTCAGGTCCTACATGCATAGTAAGACTACCTTCATCAACTTCAACTTCAGGTAACGGATCTTCGAGACCTGCACGGCGATCGCGTATAGTTGTAAATCCTATAATCAATTCGTTAGACATATTATTGCCAAATGTAGAATTTAATTGTGCAGCCAAAGAGTTGGTTTCGCTATTAATACTATAATTGTAAGTTGTAAATGCTAACCGGCTGCTGCTTCCTCTGTTGTTCAAAAAGTCTCTACTTGCATTTACATAATTATTTCGCAATGATAATACGTGCTGCTGGGAAATATTCCAATCAAGTCTAACAAATAGCTTGTCACTGGGTTGTTCTGCAGTACGGGCTCCAAATCCACCGGAATTATATCCATATTGAGTATTTAAAACATCCATCAACCGATTAGCTGATGCAGTATTACTACTAATATCATCACCAGTTTGTAATGAACGGTTTGTAAATGGTTGATCGCGCGTAGTGAGTTCTCCGCTAAGGAAAAAGAATAGTTTATTTTCAACTAAAGGTCCGCCTATGCGCAAACCATACTGATACCTCGTAAATTCCGGAAATTCTTTATTCTCATCTAAAAATCCGGCGTCACCAACATAATTTTGGTTCCTGCCAAAACCATAAACCGATCCATGAAATTTGTTGGTACCACTTCTTGTAATTGCATTTATACCACCACCCGTAAAACTCCCAAATCTTACATCGTAAGGGGCAATTACAACCTGGAATTCTTCTATTGCATCAAGACTTATTGGGGCTGTATTCACCTGTCCGCCCGGAGCTCCTGTAGCGCCTAAACCAAATAAATCATTGTGCTGGGTACCATCAATTTGAATATTATTATACCTGTTATTCCTACCGGCAGCTGATGAATTAGTTCCGGAAAATTGAGGTGATAGTTTCGAGAAATCCTGGAATTGTCTGTTGATCGTAGGAACTGTTGCAATATCCTGAGACGTTATGTTCTGAGTTGCACCCGTTCGCGACCCACTAAGGATAGAGCTTTTCTCAGCTACAACAGTAACACCGGATATTTCAAATTCTGATTCCGTAAGCACAAACTGTAATTCTAAGTTCTGACTCAGTTGCAGCTTAATATTTTCTTCCGTTTGAGTATTGTATCCTACAAAAGAAACTGTTACAGTATATGGTCCACCAGGCCGTAATTTTAACAGGTTGAATCGACCATTAATCATAGTTGAAACGCCATATTGTGTACCCGAGGGTTCGTGAACGGCAATAACATTTGCATTGGGTAAAGGATCGCCGCTTGCGTCAGTAACAGTACCGTTCATAGCAGAAGTTGTTACACCCTGTGCAAACAGCGAGCCGGAACTTGTTACCAACAGTAGAATAAAAGCAAATATAAATTTGCTAAAGTAACTGTTCTTCATATCATTTCCTCTTTTAGTGAGTTGTTAGGTTGATTAGATATTTAGAGTTTAATAACTCATAACATAATTTTATTAAATCCACTCAAAGAATACTATTTACGCATTAAATATCATTCAATTTGCAAAGTAATTCAAGTAATTTTACAAAAAAAATAATAATAAATATTTGATAATTTTATGGGAAGTTGGGTATATTCCGCACAATTATGATCTTTAGGAAATATCCTGTACTTTTTCTTCAATTAAATAACTTTAACAATATTTTGCTTTTGCTAAGTTGAACTCGGCTAGTTTGGTATAATTGGTTATCAAATTACTCTTTAATAATTTTGAGTGCTAATTATTTCAATCATCTTACAACTTAATTTTTTATGAATTATCTTCTAAAACTTAAACAAGCCATATTAGCCGCACTCATTATAATTTTATTTGCTGCACTATCATACTCACAATCACAACCCTACGTTATATTAATTTCATTTGATGGATATAGATGGGATTATGTTAACAGAGGAATTACTCCTAATATTAATTTAATAATAAACGCAGGTGTAAAAGCTATTTCAATCAAACCTGTTTTTCCAACAAAAACTTTTCCTAATCATATATCCATCATCACAGGAATGTATCCTGAAAATCATGGAATTATATTTAATGAATTTAAAGATCCATTTAACGACCGATATTATTATATAGGTGATTCTTTAGAGGTAAGAGAAAGCAGTTGGTACAGAGGCGAAGCCTTTTGGGAAACAGCAAGAAGACAAGGAATTATTACAGCAAGTTATTTCTGGCCCAGCTCAGATATGAATCGTGAGTATAGGCGCCCAGACTACTTCCTTCATTATGAACATGAAATACCGTATGACGTGCGGGTAAATAGTGTTTTAGATTGGTTACAACTTCCATATAATGAACGACCTCATTTCATTACAATGTATTTTGATTTAACCGACGGCGTCGGTCATAGGTACGGACCGATTTCACCTGAAATTGATATTGCTATTTCCAGTCTTGACTCAACACTCGGTAATTTACTTTCCGGTCTTGAAGAAATTCAAATGCGGGATAGTGTTAATATTATTCTGGTATCCGATCACGGAATGACCGAAGTAAATTTTGTAAAAATAATTAACGTAGAAGAAATGCTGAAGGGATATAAATTTGGTTCATCTAACAGTGGACCCGCAATGATGATTTCTACTGATGACGCTGATATTGAGAAAATCTATTCTCTACTTAAAAAGAATGAAAACCATTATAAGGTTTACCTGAAAAATGATATTCCGCCTTACTATCATTTTTCAAAATCACCCCGGATATCTGAAATTCTGTTGGTTGCTGAGATGGGTTGGGCAGTTATAACAAATAAAGACTTGAAGTGGATGAAACCTGAGAACTATAATGGGAATCATGGTTATGATAATCATCACCTGGATATGCACGGGGTTTTTATAGCAGGCGGACCTCATTTCAAAAATGGTTATGAAACAGGTACAATAAATTGTTTGGATATTTATCCTTTGCTTTGCAAAATTTTTAATATCATCCCAAACAATAACATTGATGGAAAACTTGATCGAATTGAATTTATTTTAAACGAAGATTTAGGAAAGTAAAATTTATTATTATGAAATTGCTCAATATTAATTACCAAAAGTATAAGCTTGATAACGGACTTGAAGTGATTTTGCATCAAAACAAAAACCTTCCGGCTATTGCTGTTAATGTTTGGTACAAGGTCGGTTCGGCACAGGAAACAAAAGGGAAAACCGGCATAGCTCATTTGTTTGAACATATGATGTTTCAGGGTTCGGAAAATGTAGAAAAAGAATTACATTTTAAATATGTGCAGGAATCCGGCGGATCATTAAACGCTTCAACCAGCATCGACAGAACAAATTACTATGAGAAGTTACCTTCTAATTATTTGGAACTTGCGCTATGGTTAGAGTCTGACAGAATGGGTTTTTTTCTCCCTGCTCTTAATCAGGCAAAATTGGATAATCAGAAAGATGTGGTTTTTAACGAGCGGCTTGAAAGATATGACAATCAACCTTATGGTTTGGCATGGGAATTATTAATGACAAATTTGTATGATAAAAATCATCCTTACAGCTGGCCCACTATTGGTTTTGCAAATGATATAAAAAATTATAATCTGGATGATGTTGTAAATTTTTTCAAAAAACACTATTCGCCAAATAATGCATCTTTGGTTGTAGCCGGTAATTTTGAAGTTGAGAAAACCAAATCGTTAATAGAAAAATACTTTGCATATATTGAAAGTGGAGAAGAGTTAAATCATATACAAGTAGTTAACAAAAAGTTAAGTGAGAAGAAGGTCATCACTCACGAAGACAACGTACATTTAGAGCGGCTATATCTATCCTGGTCAACAGGAATTGCTTACGGTGAGGATGAAGCAGCATTAGATATATTATCGGATTTACTTACGGGCTCAAAAAATTCGCGGTTATATAAAACTCTTGTTTTTCGAAAAGAGATTGCACAGGATATTTCAGCTTTTCAGTTTTCCGGTAAATATGCAGGGAATTTTACAATTGTTGCAACCGCAAAACCCGGTCATACTCTGGATGAAATAAAATCTGAGATATTTAAAGAGATAAATAATATTAAAGCGAATGGAATTTCCTCCAAAGAATTACATAGATCAAAGATAGGTATAAAATCGAGTTTTGTTTTTTCGCTTCAAAATTTAGATTCAATCGCTGATCATTTAAACTCGTATAACTTTTATTTGAATGAACCAAATTCATTCAGCTATGATTTGAACCGTTATGATAAAGTTACAACCGAAGAAATAAATAATGTTAGTGAAAAGTATCTTTCAAAACTATTTGTTGAATTAAGAATAATACCGAAGAGAAGCAAAACATGAAATATGACCGTAGTATAAAACCTTCGCCTTCCTCTGAAATATCTTTCAGGATGACGTCTCAAAGTAAATTCTCTTTAAATAACGAGTTGGATATTTATTTCGTAAAAAAGAACGATCTCCCGATTATACGATTGAATGTTATTATTAATGCAGGAAGCAAATTCGATCCAATTAATAAAAAAGGCACTTCCAACTTACTTACAATGTGCATAGATGAGGGTGCCGGTAAATACAATGCATTAGAATTAAGCGAACAGTTTGATTTACTCGGGGCACACTTCTCGCTAAACTGTAATAACGATACGATTCAAATATCACTTCAAACACTAAAAGAAAATTTTAGAGAAGCATTGGATCTTATAGGAAAGATTTTAACAGAACCTCATCTTGCAGAAAAAGATTTTGAAAGGGAAAAAAGTAAAATTCAAACACAGTTAAAACAACTTAGTGATGATCCAGATTACTTAGCCAACACTGCGTTCGATTCTATACTCTTTGGCGAAAGTCACCCTTACTCCTTCCCTGTCTTAGGACTCAATGATAATATTGCAAATATCAACAATGATGAAATAAACGATTACTACAGCAAATTTATTCTCCCGAACAATTCCTTCATTATTGCTGTCGGAGATATTACAAAGGAAGAATTAAAGAAAAATTTAAATGGGGGTATTTCCGATTGGGAAAAAGGCAATGCAGATTTTCATGTTGGCAAAGTAAGCAGCCCGGATAAAAAAACTGTTTATATTGTTAATAAAAAAGATGCAGTTCAAACTGAAATAAGAGTCGGGCATCATTCAACTATGAAAAAATCAAAAGACTATTATAGCAAACACTTACTTAATACTATTTTAGGCGGGCAGTTTACAAGCAGGATAAATCTCAATCTTCGCGAAAAACATGGTTACACCTACGGTGCGGGTTCAAGCTTTAATTATTATAAAGATGATGCTTACTTTGGTGTTTCAACATCAGTCGGTATTGAAAACACAACCAACACATTAAATGAAATATTTTATGAGTTAAATAATATCCGCAACGGTGTTACTGAAGAAGAATTATCTTTTGCCAAGTCTTCAATCATTCGCAAATTCCCGTTAAACTTTGAGACTTTCAGACAGGTTGCTTCTCACATTATTGGAAAAGTTATATATGATTTACCCGATGATTATTATGATAAGTATGTTGAAAATATTAATGCAGTTACTATTGATGAAGTAAACAAAGCTGCTGCGAAAAACATTTTTCCTGACTCTGCAATGACTGTTCTTGTTGGTGATAAGGATAAATTATTAAAGCAGTTAAAAGATGATAATTTTGGTGAGATAAAAGTTGTTGGTTAGCTTACAGAAATTTCAGTTGACCACTTCAATTTAAAAAGTGTGTGTTGAATGAGTTTGAACTGTCATTCTGAATGAAGCGCAGCGGAGTTAAGAATCTCCACTTTACATCTTTGAGACTCTTTAGGCGATTGGCTTGAGAACTATACAATGTATCAATCTATATATCATTCAGGTAATGTTTCGGAAGGATGAACAATTTTGTATCCTATTTTTCCATAACTCATTATTTCGGGTAATAAATGAATAAAGTTATCTGCACTTATCAAAAAAGTTATACTTTCCCCTTCTCGCGTATTTTTCATAAAAGTATCAAATGAACTTATCAATACATTAATTTCACTAAAGTCCAACTTCTGCAAGTTACTTAGCTTAAGAATTTTAATTTTTCTTTTAACCAACTCATCCTTCAGATAAGAAAATACTGATGAATTAAACAGATCAGATCTATCATCAATAAAGAAATATGTTGCAGAAGAGAAATCATTTATTATTGAAAGAAGCGAGCCCTTCAAACGATTTTGAGAATAACTATCTTTCAGTTTATACTTTAGTTCGGGAATATCATCATTAAGCAAAAGCGAAAAGGTTTTTTGTTTATCTATAATAAATTTGCAGAGTATTAAATTTTCCGTAGAAGGAATTAATAACGGCGAATAAGGTTCCGGAATGTCCAACAGCAATGAATCTTCAAAACTTGATAATTCAAAATTTTCCAGAATAAATGCTGCTGTTCCGGCTGAACGGAAAATACTTTTATCATAATCAAAATCTGCTCTCAGCTTAATTTCATCTTTCGATTTTATTTCTAAAATTGTTCTTCCGGAAAATATTTTCTCCACCGAACTAATTGTAACTTCCGATTCCCAAAAATTTGAATTGATCTCAACTAATATTACAGGAATTGAAAGGTCTTTGGGAATTTTAACCTTGTATGATTTATCTAATTTGGAACTTTTACTTTCTTTTATCCAATCATCAAGCAAACCGAAGCTATGCAGTGATAAACGAAATAAACTATCGATCTCTGCACTACTCAACTCTGTTTTACTAGATATTGAATTATTTTTATTATCAATAATGTCTAAAACAAGATTTGGAATTAATAAAATTAAAGCCGCACCAAACAATATCTGTAAGGATGATTTATTGTTAAAATTAAATTTCATCGGTTTATATTTTCAGTCTCTCCCGTTGCGGTGTATGAATGTTTGGCTGAATGCCTGCCCGGCTTTTGACGGGATTGTATGTGATCAATCCGGTAGCTACCGGAAAAGAACTTATTGATGTTCACTTTATTGAAAAGTTATTTGTTCTTAAACTCCGGTTTTCTTTTTTCGAGGAAAGCAGAAGTGCCTTCTTTAAAATCTTCCGTTCCGCAGCAAAGTGCAAAAAGACTTGCTTCTAAATTTTGTCCCTCATTTAAAGACATTTGATCTACAGCTTTAACTGCTTTAACTGCCAACCTTATTGCCTGTTGTCCTTTCCCGGTAATTTTCTTAGCCATTTCAATTGCTTTATCCAATAGTTCGTTTAGAGGATAAACCTTGTTAACAAGCCCAATCCTGTAAGCTTCATCGGCACTAATCATATCAGCAGTTAAAATGTATTCCATTGCTCTTCCTGTATTGATCAGACGAGCTAACCTTTGAGATCCGCCGTATCCGGGAATAATTCCCAAATTAACTTCGGGCTGACCGAATTTTGCATTATCGCTTGCAAGACGTATGTGGCAAGCCAAAGCAAGTTCGCATCCGCCGCCAAGAGCAAAGCCATTAACGGCAGCAATTATGGGTTTGTCAAATTTTTCAATCTTATTAAAAACTTGCTGTCCTTTTTCAGCAAACTCTTTCGCACTTATAATATCAAGTTTGTTCAACTCTTTAATATCAGCGCCAGCAACAAATGCCTTTTCGCCGCTTCCTGTTAGAACAATAACATAAACCCCTTCATTCTCTTTAAGTTCATCAAAAACTGAATTTAAATCGTTAATGGTTTGTGTATTCAGTGCATTTAATTTATCGGGACGATTTAATGTAACAACTGCAATGTTGTCTTTTACATCTAACAATAATGTTTGATAACTCATTTTTATATCTCTTAAAAATTAATAAATAAAGGTATGCGCACTTTAAGATCAATAGAGATAAACTGATTGGATTCCAGATAATGATAAGCAGCCATTATCTCCATCATGAACATTGATAAACCGACTCCGCCGGTGACACCTAATTTTGTCATATCTTCTTTAAAATTAATACGATCTGAATCAACTTTAAACTCATGCAGTTTCTGAAAATAAGTAAAGGAAGCTGACAGCTCAACGATTGGAATTAACAAAACAATTTGTTCTAGCAAAGGACTGAAATAATATCGAATTCCAACATTAACAGGCAAAGCATTAGTTGATAAATTAGAATAATCTGTTTCCTGGTAAAAACTTTGTGAGCCGGGATATTGTTCGAATCCAACATTTACAAATAAGAAGAGTGGTAAATATTCATTGTCTGTATAAGATACTTCAATATTAAAACCATAACCGAGATCTGTTGAATTGGAAAGATCGCTGATGGGCAACCTTGGTCCTACACCAAATGCAAGAAAAACACCTCTCGCTTTTGAAGTAGGAGGATCAATTGCAAATAAATTGACAGTAAATAGAATTACTATAAAAGGAATTAAATATTTTATCATTTATTTAAAATAATGTTTTGCTAAAAATAGTAAAAAGCATTCTTTTAATCATTCGGTTCTGTAAGATTAAAATTAAGTTCTGTTCCCACACCAAACTTTTTAATAAGATCACCGCCATGCTCCGCTGTTTGGTAGACGAGATAACCACCAAATAAAGCAAGAACTAAAATGATGTGTCTATAAGATGATGAAAATTTTTTCTTCACAACAAGATAAGTACGTAACACAAGCATCCCGGTAAAATACCAAATAGTTAAATTTGCAAATGTTTGATGATCATTAAATAGATCACTGCTTGAATCGTTCCAATACTCATAAGCAGTATATGCCTGGTTGCCTGTAAGCACAGCAAAAAATGCACCTATCACTCCTAAAAATAATAACAGATGCGCTGCTTTTTGGTAAAATTCTTTTCTAAACACTATCCCTATCAGCTCAAGTATTACGTAAGTTATTAATAAAGCAACCGGGAAATGAACAACCTTTGGATGCAGCTCTGCTAAGAATTCCATGTTATTTCCTCTCGAAGAATAAAATCATAAAACCGACCCACCGTTTACATTTATAACGCATCCAGTTATGTGTGAAGCAAGTTCGGAAGCAAGGAAAATTACCGTACCTGCAACATCCTCCGGAACTGCAATTTTTCTCAAGGGTATCTCTTTAATTATTTTTTCTTCCTCAGATTGATTTTCTAAAACATCCTTGGTCATATCAGTTTTAACCCATCCCGGGGCAACACTATTAACAGTAATATTATATTTCCCCAGTTCTCCGGCAAGCGATTTTGTAAATGCAATTATTCCGCCTTTTGATGCAGCATAGTGTGAGTATAAAGCTTCTCCACGTTGTCCCGCAGTAGAAGAAATATTAATTATTCTTCCGAATTTATTTTTCTTCATTATCGGAACAACGTACTTTGTAAGGAGGAAAGTCCCTGTTAAATTAATATTAATTGTCTTATTCCATTTATATAATGATAAATTTTCTATTTCACTTTTTTCCCAGATACCGGCATTGTTTACAAGAATATCAATTTTCCCAAAATCATTCTTAACCGAATTGATTACATCGTATATATCACTCTTATTATTTGTATTAACTTTAAAGGATCTTACTTTATTTTTATCTGTAAATTCATCACATAATTTATTAGCAAGTTTTTTGTTTGAATTGTAAGTAAATGCTACATCAGCGCCTGCTTTGGATAGGAATCGTACGCATGCTCTTCCAATTCCGCGAGACCCACCTGTTATTAATGCTGTTTTATTTTTTAGATCTATCATCGCTAATATTTAACCCTGTACAAAAACAATCCTTTTGCGGGGACTGCCTCTCCGGCAGCTTTCCTCTCCTTTTCATTAATAATATTTTCAACATAACTTTTACTTTTTCCCAAATCCAGAGCTCTTAACAGAGTACCGATTATAGTTCTCACCATTCCATGTAAAAATCTATCGGCTGAAATAAAAAATAAGTAAAAGTTTTTTATTTCTCTCCATCTAATAAAATTTACATTACAGGTTTTATCTATTACCTTCGAGTTTTTTCTGCAGAAAGACGTGAAATCTTTTTTACCCAATAATGTGTTGCTCAACTCATTCATTAAGCTGATGTCCAAATTCTTTTTTAACAAGGAATATTTATAATAGAAAGGATATTTTTCTTTTGAGATTAAATACAGGTAAGTTCTTTCTTTGGCATCAAAGCGGGCATGAAACGATTGACTTACTTTTTGAATATTGATTACTGAAATATCAATAGGTAAAATGGAATTTAAAGAATGTTGAAATCGATAAATATCAATCTCCTTTTCATAACGAAAGTTTACCACCTGCCCCAAAGCGTGAACTCCAGAATCTGTTCTGCCGGATGCAATTAGGTTAACTTCTTCTGTAATAATTACCTTTATTGAATCAGAAATTGTTTCCTGAACAGTCCTTGCATTCTCCTGAATTTGCCAGCCAGCATAATCAGTACCATCATATTGAATCGTTAATTTATAGTTGCTCATTTACTCTAAAAATAAAATCTATATCTAAATTATTAAATTCATACAAAATTATTGTTCAAAAGCGGGAAAGAATAATTATTACTCTTATTGCCGACTTGAATGCCGAAAAATCATATTGATACAGTTTCAGCAAAGTATCAATTGGCTCCATTTTTGCAATTATTCTTTAATTAATCAATTGGAATTAAGTGATGCTCAGTTGTTTAAAAAAATTATGCTGTAAAATATAAAAGAAAACCGTAATCTGAATAATCATTTAAGAGTTAAATGTCTGATAATCTAGACACAATTTGACCTGAATTGAAACAAAACTTGATAAATTTTAAACTCAAATGAAAAATAAGTACCAACAGATTTTTGAAGATGCAATTGAACCACGAATTATTGTTGACACCAAATCTCTTAAAATATTAGACCTGAATAAAAGCGCCAAAAAGTTTTTTGGAACAAAAAAAATTATTCCTCAAAAAAGTGTTCTGCATAATATCTTCACCGATGAACAGAAGAAAAACAGCGTTAGCAAATTTAATAAGGTAAAAAGAAAAAAATCAGCCGCTCTAGAAAATATAAAAGTTCTTAATTCAAAAGGTGGTGAGGATGTCGTTACCATCGAAACATTCAATCACAGAATGAATGGCAACGATTTTATTGAATGCAAAATAAAATTTGACAAATCTACCAAAGATGTTCAAACAAAATTCAAATCGCTCTATGAAAACTACCCGTTGATGAATTTTATTATTGACAGAAGTGGAAAAATTCTTCAGGTAAATCGAAGCGGTGCAAAGGAATTGGGTTACAAAGTTAATGAGTTAATAGGTCAATCTGTTACAAAAGTTTTCCTTAAAGATGATAGAGAAATAGTTAAGGAACGAATAGAAAAATGTTTTGCTTCTCCGGGTAAAATGTTCAAATGGAAAATGATGAAAGTAAAGAAAAATGGAGAACTGATATGGGTAAAAGAAAATGCCTGCACAATTGAGACCCCGGGTGAAGCTGATGAGTTACTTATAGTATGTGAAAATATTACACTAAGCGAAAATATACTTACTGCACTTGCACAAAGTGAATTGAAGTTTAAAACACTATTCGAATCAGCAAATGATGCTATCTTTCTGATGAGTAAAGATATCTTCATCGATTGCAACAGGAAAACACTGGAAATGTTTGGATGCAAAAGAGAAGAGATACTAAACACCCAGCTACATTTATTTTCTCCTTCAATTCAACCGGATGGTAGAAAATCAAAAGTAAAAGCTCTTGAAAAAATAAACGCTGCCTTAAAGGGTACGCCTCAATTCTTTGAGTGGCAGCATAAAAAACATAACGGAACCTTATTTGATGCAGAAGTAAGCTTGAACAGGATTCTGCTTGATGATAAGGTTATTCTACAGGCGATTGTACGTGATATTACGGACAGCAAATCGAGAGAAGTAACAATTCGTGAACAGAGAAGACGAATTGATACTTTGATAAGCAATTTGCCGGGAATGGCGTACAGGTGTAAAGTAAATAAAACATGGACGATGGAATTAGTGAGTGGGGGCTGCTACTCTCTAACCGGCTATAAACCGGAAGATTTTATAAACGGTGCTACAATTGATTTTAACGAAATAATTCATCCCGATGACAGAGACCGTTTATGGATTGAAATTAATTACGCAATTGAAAATAAGAAACCATTTACTGTTCTTTACAGAATACGTACTGCGGGTGGATATGAAAAATGGCTGTGGGAAAAAGGAGAAGCAATTTATAATGAAGAGGAAGAAGCAATTGCCCTGGAAGGTTTTATAACAGACATTACCGAAAGAAAACTTGCCGAAGAAAAAATATCAATGCTTGCTCATGCTCTTAAAAGTATTTCAGAAAGTGTTTGTATTACTGATATGAACGATATAATCACATTTGTTAATAATTCCTTCACATACACATACGGATACGAACCTGAGGAGATTATAGGCAAGCATGTTTCAATTATCCGGTCAGCAAAAAACCTTCAAATGAAAATAAATCAGATACAACCTAAAACTGTTGAGGGAGGGTGGACAGGAGAATTAATAAATGTTAAGAAAAATGGTGATGAGTTTCCAATATTACTTTCAACCTCAGTTATAAAAGATGATGCTGAAAAACCCGTTGCTTTATTAGGAATATCAACCGATATAACAGAAAGAAAAAAAGCAGAAGAAGCATTGAAACAAAGTGAAGAACGATTTAAATCATTGGTGGATAATATGCTTGAACCAGCTTTGATTTTAGATTATAGTGGAGTTATTCTCTTTGCAAATAACAGTGCTGCAAAATTAGTTGATATGATTTCTCCCGAACAAGTTTTGGGGATGAAGCTTTTTGATTTTCTGCATCCTGATTATAACCTGCCTGTAAAAAGAGCCCTGATAGAAGCTAGTAGAAACCCCGATAGGATTTTTGTTGAGTTCAAAATAATAACTGTAAATAAGAATGAAAAGTGGATCGAGAGTCTCGGTACAAAAATAATTTTTAACAGCAGCTCAAGCATTCTTATTACACTCCACGATATTTCGCAAAGGAAAAAAGCTGAGGAACAGCTTAAAGAAGCTAAAGATTATGCCGAAGAAATGAATAAACTTAAATCTAACTTTCTAGCAAGTATGAGCCACGAACTGAGAACACCGCTCGTAGGAATACTCGGTTATTCAGAAATGCTTAAAGAGGAGCTGAAAAATCCTCAACAATTTGAAATGGCTGACAGAATTTTGTTGAGCGGCAAGAGATTAATGGAAACGCTTAACTCGGTGCTGGATCTTTCAAGGATTGAAGCTAACCAGGTTGAAGTTTATTTAGAACCTGTAAATGTAAAAAATATTGTTAACACCCACCTGCAGCTTTTTAAACCCGTTGCTGAAGAAAAAGGATTATACCTTAAGTGTGAGTTTTCTGAAGATGAGATAATTGCTCTTTTAGATGAAAGATTTTTAGGACAAATAATAAATAATCTTGTAAACAACGCAGTTAAGTTCACGCACGATGGCGGTGTGATTGTAAAAGTTGATACATACGAGAAAGAGAAAGATAAATTTGTTAGAATTAAAATTAGCGATACTGGGATCGGAATTCCGAAAGATAATACAAAAACTATTTTTGAAGAATTCCGACAAGTAAGTGAGGGTTTTAACAGACATTTTGAGGGAACAGGTTTGGGTTTGACAATTACTAAAAGATTTATTGACCTAATGGAAGGAAAAATAGAGGTTAAGAGTGAAATTGGTAAAGGATCAGAATTTACTATTACATTTAAAACCCTTCCAATTGAAGAAGCGTTCGACATAATTGAGAAAAAATCAAAAGAAGATAAAAATGAAGATATCGAGTATAACATACCTCAAACAGAACTGCCAAAAGTGCTTATGGTTGAAGATGATGAATCAAGCAAAGATGTAACAAAAGTTTTTCTGAAGGGAATATGTAACTTAACATTTGCTGCAAGCGGCGAAGAAGCATTAAATGCTGTTGAAAAAGAAAAGTTTGATGCAATATTAATGGATATTAATTTGGGTTCAGGTATGAGTGGCACAGAAGCCGTTGGTAAAATAAAAAAGTTTAATGAATATAAAGATACACCAATTGTTGCAATAACGGCATTTGCAATGCAGGGCGATAAGGATGAGTTTTTAAATGCTGGCTGTACCCACTATATATCAAAACCATTTAACCGTATTTCAATTAGCAGGTTAATGAAAGAAATACTTACCAATAATCATTGAATACTTCAAGATATTATTTACTAAGGCATAATTACACAAGCCTAAATAATTAGATTTGCAAATTAACAACTTGTAATAATTATGAAATCAATGAACCGATATTGGTTCAAGCAAAATTTTCCTGAAATTATTCGTTCCTACATATTATCAGATGAAATTCAGCTATTAAAAGCAATAATATATGGCATAATATTTACTGTAAGTATATACTGCGTGGAGGTAAACTAAATCTTAATTGGTGAAAAAAATGTTTAAGCAGCACAACTCAAAAATAGAATCAGTAAACGACCTAAAGAAAATTAAGGGCAACCCGGTTAGTTTAAATTTCTTACATCACGAATCAGATAAAGCATTCGAATGGCTTGCTAATAGCCTTCAAATAATCTTATTTAAAACAAAATTAGACGGCACAGTACTTTATGTGAATGACTACACGTCCAAAGTACTTGAGTTCGACTCTGTGGAAGAAATATATGCGAAAAATACATTAATCAAATATAAAGACAAGAACGACAAAAAATTATTTCTTCAAAAGCTTAAAGAATTTTCTAAAATTGAACAATTTGAAGCAGATTTCATAACTAAAACCGACAAGACTAAAAATGTTGTACTAAGTGCTATACTCAGCGGTGATTCTATTACGGGTATGGCTATCGATATTACTGAAAATAAAAAAGCCGGGGAGGCACTCGATAATTCTCTCTCAATACTTCGCTCTATATTAGATTCCACTACAGATGGAATACTTGTAGTAAATAAAGACGGCAGTATAGAAGACTTTAACCACAACTTTATGCAGATGTGGAAAATCCCTTCAACGTTAACTGAAACGAGAGAAGATGAAAAATTTCTTAACTTCGTTCTCGATCAGTTGAAAAAGCCAGATGTTTTTCTAAAGAAAGTAAAAGAATTATATAATAACCCTGAAGTGGAAAGTTTTGATATACTTGAGTTTAAAGATGGAAGAATCTTTGAAAGAAATTCACGCCCGCAAATACAAGACAAAAAAATAATTGGAAGAATCTGGAGTTTTAGGGACGTAACAGAAAGTAAAACAGCTAAAAAAGAATTGAACGAAAACGTACTTAGATATAAAACTCTTTTTGATACTGCCAACGATGCAATCTTTCTTATGAAAGAAGAACAGTTTGTAGATTGTAATTCCAAAACTCTTGAAATGTTCGGATGTTCGCGTGATGAAATAATTGGTAAAACTCCCACCAAATTTTCACCTGAAAAACAACCGGATGGGAGCAACTCAAAAGAGAAAGCTGTTGAGCTTATAAACAAAGCACTTTCAGGAGAACCAGTTTCTTTTGAATGGAGACATTGTAAGCTCGACGGAACTTTGTTTGATACTGAAGTAAGTTTAAACATGTTCGAGTTAAATAACGATGTAATGCTCCAAGCAATTGTTAGAGATATAACCGAAAGGAAACGATCAGCACTTTTGCAGGAAGCAGTTTATAAAATTTCTCAGGCAGCATATAAAGCAAGAGATTTAAATCATCTTTACTCCGAAATTCATAAAACAATCAGCGGATTTATAAATGCAAAAAACTTTTACATTGCCTTATTTAACGCGGAAAAAGATTTACTCAGCTTTCCATATTTTGTAGATGAATTTGACGAAACACCCGCATCTAAAAAGCCCGGCAGAGGTTTAACCGAATATGTGATACGTGAAGGAGAACCTGTACTTGTTGATCCTGAAATGTTTGCTCATCTTAATAAAAAAGGAGAGGTTGAAAGAGTATTAACTGATTCAATTGACTGGTTAGGTGTTCCTTTAAAAACAGCGGAAAAAACAATCGGCGCTCTCGTTGTACAAACTTATTCAAAACAATTCAGATATAGTGAAGAAGACAAAGAATTTCTTTCCTTTGTTTCCGATCAAACCGCAATGGCAATTGAACGCGCACAATCAAAAGAAGAGCTTATAAAAGCGAGAGACAAAGCAGAGGAGATGAACCGGTTAAAAAGTAGTTTCCTTTCAAATATGAGTCACGAATTAAGAACACCGATGGTTGGAATTTTAGGTTATACCGAAATTCTTAAAGAGGAAATCACAAAACCTGAATTGAAAGAAATGTCCGAAGAAATATACTTCAGCGCAAACAGATTATTGGAAACATTGAATCTGATTTTGGATTTATCAAAAATCGAATCGAACAAATCTGAAATTAATAAAATCGAATTGAATTTAGGAAGAATAACTGTAGATCAGGTAAAAGGCTTCGAAGAAAGAGCAAAAAAGAAAAATATTTTTCTAAAGATATCGATAAAAGATGAACAGGTTTACTCTTTACTCGATGAAAGAATATTCCGGCAAATTATTAATAATTTGGTCAGCAATGCAATCAAATTTACAAACGTGGGCAGTGTAATAGTAAAAGTAGATAAGAAGTTAACCGGTGATGAGGAAAAAGCAACTCTAAGTGTAACCGATTCAGGAATAGGAATTCCAATCAACAGTCAGCAAATTATTTTTGAAGAATTCAGACAGGCAAGTGAAGGGTTAAATCGTATTTTTGAAGGTAGCGGTTTAGGTTTAAGTATTACCAAAAAGTTTGTAGAAATGATGGATGGTGAAATTTCAATTCACAGCAAAGTGGGTAAAGGATCTACATTTACAGTTAGTTTTCCATTGAGCAGAAAAGAGAGACAAATTGTTGTAACCAAACCAATTCCTAAAGCGGAAGAAGCTGCACTTATCGAGAAACAGAAAGAAAGTTACGATAATGATCTTCCCTACGTTTTGCTTGTCGAAGATGATTTGTCCAATGCAGGAGTAATAAAATATTTATTGCGGGGAGTATGTAACCTTGATATGGTGAGAACAGGTGAAGAAGCCTTGGATATGGTTACACATAAACAATATTCTGCTATTCTTATGGATATTGACCTTGGCAGAGGAATGAGTGGAATCGATGCAACAAAGCGAATAAGAAAAATAATAGGTTACAAAGATTTACCAATAATTGCAGTTACAGCTTTAGCAATGCAAGGGCAAAAAGAAATGTTTTTAGAAGCGGGCTGCTCTCATTATATTTCCAAACCTTATGATGGAGGAACTTTACTAAAACTAATAAAAGACTTGCTGCCAAACGGTAAATCGAATAAGCAATGAGTTATTTAACATAAACAGCTTTTATATTTACAAATTATTTTATTAATTCGGCCGTTTAAAACTTGATTGTCCAAAGCATAACTTTACCAATATATTATAATTATTACTTAATATATTTTTTTGATGACAACCAAGGTTTTATCATCAGTGTATCTGCCATTCTTAGAATATTTTACAACATCCTCGAGTATAGCTAAGACGATATCTTTAGGAGAAAGAGAACTTACTTCCTTTAATTTATTTATCAGTTTTTCATCACCGTATTGATTAAACTCAGTATTGGCAGTTTCTATAATACCATCTGAGAACAATAAAAGTATATCATTTTTTTGAAAATTAATACTTTCTATATAATATTGTGCATTTGGTACAGGGCCGAGCAGAGGACCCGTAGTATCAAGCAATTCGGTTTCATCTGGTTCTGCTTTATAATAAATTGGCGGATTGTGTCCTGCATTAGCGTAAAGGAACAAACCACTTTTGTGGCTTAAAAGTTCTCCATAAAACAAAGAAGCAAATTTATCATCTTCAAATATCTTATTTACGAGATTGTTCATTCTTCGCATCAGGGGCGTTATTTTTATTTCAAAGCCGATTGCCATTCTGAGTGCACCGGAGATGTACATTGCTTCCGCTGCAGCTCCCACACCTTTGCTTGCAGCATCTCCGATAACAATACCAAGCCGTTCACCTTCCTTACCTGCTTCAATGTAATCGAAAAAATCTCCGCTTACTATTTCAGCAGGATCTGTAACGCCATAAATTTCATAATCACCAAAGTTATACTCGTGTTCGGGAAGAATACTTTTTTGCAGCTGTCTTGCTTTATCAATATCTGCTTTAAGATGAGATGCGCTTGCAGAATATCTTCTTTGCTTTATTTGAGATGTTAGTGCCGTTGCAATTATACTTAGATTTAACCCTAATTTATTGTCAATCTTGTCACTGTTCAAAGCAAGTAAATATTCGAAGTAACGATTATCATTTATTTTAATTTTAGAACCAACCCCGGAAGCTGAATATTTGAAAATTCCCTTTTCCAATAACACTTCGTTTGTCTCATCGCCTAAAATCGTTCGTTCTCGAGCAATGAGAGAAAACATAGGATAATCTTTAACTTTTAATTCAAAGCCGGGATTTAGCTTTTCAAAATTTCCTGTTTGATAAAGAATTTTATAAGATTTCTTGTCTGTATCTAATTTCCATATTCTGCCGCCGGTTACTTTTATATCCTCATTCTCAATAATCTGATTGATAACTGAAATAAGGAGTTCCCTCTCGGAAGAGAAGTGCTTCGATGCGATTGATTCTACTAATTTGTGTAATTTTTTTTGATCCATAATTAAATATTAAAATTATTACTCTGTATAAAAGTCTATCATTTGTTGAATTGCCCTAGTACAAACCGGACAAAAATTATCTATTGAATTTGATTTCATTGTACAATCTGCAAAGGGTCTATAAACTCCTTCTGCCACGTAGCCGCCTCCTTCAAAAGCACCAACTTTATCAGCATACTCTTCTGTATCAGGTGTTGGAATGGGAGTTGCTTCTTCTACCATATATTTCCACTTTGAATCAAAATCCACTAACGTTGTTAAGTTTGGATCGAGAGGTTCAACTTCAGCAGAATAAAAATCATTATACGCAACATCCGAAGTATAATATTCATCACCAAGCGAGGCAAAACCGTGACCAAACTCGTGAACAAAAACAAATTCAGAATTATTATTATCACTTATGCAAACCGAATAATGATTATAAATTGAACCGCCCCCGTACTTTTGTGAATTAACCAAGATATATATTTGATCGTAGGGTGCATAAGAAGCAAGGGTTCTCAATTCTTTATTTGCTCTCGTCATCAAATATCTTTCCAGATCAAAAGTATAAAATCTACTGCTAACCACGGTGTTATTCCAAACATCTTCGGCAGGAATATCCGTACCCGAATCTTCGGACGGTGCATCAATTCCCCAAATATTAAATTTATCTTTATTCTCTTTAAAAGGCGAGCTGCCAAACAAGTATCCTGCGAACCTGTTACAATCCTCTTTAAACTTATCCATTTCATCAACAGTGTAACCATCCGGAATAATTACAATATCGACTTTAGCAGATGACTCTCCTGAATTAACAACTTCAAACGAATTATATTTTTCGCTTCGTTCTGTTTTGATAAAATAATTTTCGGGATCAATTTTATATTCAAACTTTTTTATAAGTTCATTTTCTTTATTCCTGCTGTAAAACTCAATCATCACAGGTTTTTTCGGATAAGGAAATACAACTGTTTCACTGAATGATTTTGTTGTTTGTTTTGCTTCTTTTGTCGTCTGCCATTCGTTGAATAAAGTTGAGTAAGTGCTTGAATAAATTAATTTTCCGCTTATCTCATCATAAAGTTCAACTTTATATTTTCCGTAATTAAAAATATCGATTAAGTTTTCTTTCGATCCTCCCCAATAAGGTTCTTCAATCAGTTCATCAAAAGAATATGTATCTTCTTTATTATTGCCTGTGTGAAAATAATCCATCCGCAAGGTTTTTTCATAAAAGAATTCATCGAAATGCACCTGCGGATAGACGGAAGAGGTAATTAATAGAATAGAAAATATTGTATTCATAATTAGCGTTTTATTTTTTATTGAGTTATAAATAATAAATTTATTAAAGCGGAATAATGAATATATATTTAAGAAAAGTTTGAGTTGCTTTGAGTGCCAACCTTATTTAAACCTCTTAAACTGTTAATCGGTTTTGATCTTCCTTGAACCTGGTTTAATCAGTTCTATACCTTGCACACAGATTGGACATTCTTCCTGCAAATATGATTTAACATCCAATTTTACAGTACTTAATTGTGTACAGCCGAAATCAACTTTGCCGTTGCTTCTATCAACTATAAAACCAACACCCGAAACCTCAGCATTATTATCTTTAACAATATCCATTACTTCAAAAACCGAACCGCCTGTAGTTACTACATCTTCACATACTAAAACCTTTTCACCTTCGCTTATGGAAAAACCTCTGCGGAGAGTTAGCTTTTTATCTTCTCGTTCGGCAAAGATGAATCTTTTGTGCAACTGACGTGCAACCTCCTGCCCAACAACTAAACCACCGATTGCCGGAGCAATAACGGTATCAATTTTTTTATCGCAATATTCATCTGCAATAATTGAACATAACTCTTCGATATATTCCGGGTATTGTAAAACCTTCGCACACTGAAAATAAACGTCGCTGTGTCTTCCCGAAGCAAGAAGAAAATGACCGTTAAATAATGCCCCGGTCTTTTCAAAGATTTCCAGAAATTCATTTTCACTTAAGCTCATTTAAGAATTCCTCCATTTCCTCAGCAGCATGCGAGTCGTTGTTCTTTCGTGCAATTTCAATTCCGTCTTTATAAATATTCTTTGCCTTATCAATCATATTCAAATTTTCATAAACTTGCGCAAGTTGCATATAAGCAGGAACGTAATCCGGGTCTTTTTTTATTATTGACGATAGATATCTTTCCGCTTCTTGGTAATTGCCCGTTGATATATGTTCCAGAGCAATTCCATACAAAAGGAATGAATCATCGGGGTCTTTTTCAAGGAGTTTTAAGAGCGAGTTTAATCTATCGCTCATCGTTTATTCTTTCAATTTGCTTTGCAAGTAAAAAATCTTTTTCAGTTACTCCGCCTTCGCTGTGCGTTGATACTGTGATCTTCACTTTATTCCATGAATGTATAAAAATATCGGGATGATGATTCATATTTTCCGCTGCTTCACCAATTTTAAATACAAAATCCAGCGCTTCTCTAAAATTACTCAATTCAAATAATTTCCCAATATGTTTATCTTTATAATTCCAACCCGGCAAACCTGAAAGTCTGCTGTCTATTTCCATTGATTTTAATAAAGGCATAATCGGCTTCTCGTGTTAGTGAAAAAAATAATTGCAAATTTAAATAAAAAAAAGCGTATTAATAAAATACGCTTTTTTAATGAGGGAAAACTAAATTAAAAGTTAATTTGTATCCGATTTTTCTGGTTCTTCGCTCGGACTTTCTTTTTCAAGTGATTCATCGTAAAAAACAAGTTCCTCTGCACTCTCAACATGCTTTGCTATAATCTTTGTACCATCTTTAAACGAACCTCTTAAAATTTCTTCGGCTAAAGGATCTTCAACAAATTTTTGGATAGCACGTTTAAGCGGTCTTGCTCCAAACTTATCATCAAATCCCTTATTAACTAAAAATTCTTTTGCGGTTTGATCTAGAAGAAGACTAAGTTTGTTTTCTTCAAGATTCTTGTAAAGACCTTGAATCTCAATTTCAATTATCTGCATAATATCTTTTTTGGTAAGTTTCCTGAATACAATTGTATCGTCAATTCTGTTAAGGAATTCAGGATTGAACAGTTTCTTCATCGCATCTTCAACAGTATTTTTCAGTTGAGCATATTTGTCTTTTTCTTTTGTTTCATCACCAAAACCAAAGGAACCAACATCACGAATATCTCTCGTTCCTACGTTAGATGTCATAATTATAATTGTATTCCGGAAATCAACTTTTCTACCTAGACTGTCGGTAAGCCTACCATCATCCAAAACCTGAAGAAGTATGCTGAAAATATCGGGATGAGCTTTCTCAATTTCATCAAACAGCACAACTGAATATGGTTTTCTTCTGACTTTTTCGGTTAATTGCCCGCCTTCTTCATAACCAACATATCCCGGAGGAGCACCAACTAATCTTGAGAGCGAGAATTTTTCCATGTACTCACTCATATCAATTCTAATAAGTGAATCTTCAGAATCGAAAAGATATCTTGCTAATGCTTTACATAATTCAGTTTTACCAACGCCGGTAGGACCAAGAAATATGAAACTGCCAATTGGTCTGTTCGGATTTTTAAGTCCTGCACGGGTTCTGCGGATTGCTTTTGTTAGTTTTATAATTGCCTCATCCTGACCAACAATTTGCTCTTTAAGAGAGTCTTCCATTTTAAGAAGTTTATCGGATTCGGTTTGTGCAATTCTGTTTACAGGAATGCCTGTCATCATAGCAACAACAGTTGCAATATCTTCCTCTGTAACATCGTGAACAATATCTTTTGTGCGGGCATCCCATTCCCTCTGAGCAATTTCGAGATCGGATTGCAGATTGCGCTCTTTATCTCTAAGCTTAGCAGCTTCTTCATAATCCTGCTGTTTAACAACAGCGGCTTTTTCGCGCCTTACTTCTTCAATTTGCTCTTCAAGATCCAAAACTTCCTTCGGAACCTCGAAGTTTCCCATATGAACTCTCGAACCTGCTTCATCAATCACATCAATAGCTTTATCTGGTAAATTTCTGTCGGTTATATATCTGTTACTAAGTTTAACAGCAGTATCAATCGCTTCTTTAGAGTATTTTACGTGATGATGTTCTTCATACTTAAATTTAATATTTGCGAGTATTTCTATAGTTTCATCGTAGGAAGGCGGATCAATCATTACTTTTTGGAATCGTCTATCCAAAGCACCATCGGTTTCAATATATTTTCTGTATTCATCCAAAGTGGTTGCGCCAATACATTGAATATCACCACGAGATAACGCCGGCTTGAACATATTTGAAGCGTCCAGCGAACCTGAAGCGCCACCTGCGCCAACAATAGTATGCAACTCATCTATAAAAAGAATAACATTTTTAGCTTTTTCAAGTTCGTTCATCAACGCTTTCATTCTTTCTTCGAACTGTCCTCTGTACTTTGTTCCGGCAACTAATCCTGCGAGGTCTAAAGTTACTATTCTTTTATCCTGTAAAGTCCTTGGTACTTTTTTCTGAACAATTCTAAGAGCCAATCCTTCAGCAATTGCAGTTTTACCAACGCCGGGTTCTCCAATTAAAACAGGATTGTTTTTCTTTCTTCTGCTTAATATTTGCGCTACACGCTCAATCTCTTTTTCTCTTCCAACAACCGGATCGAGTTTATCTTCCATTGCAAACTTTATTAGGTCGCGACCAAAGTTATCTAAAACCGGAGTTTTGGTTTTTTCAGCTTTTTTATCTTTCAAGATTGGTCTATTAGAACCCTTGGGATCTCTGCTGCTAAGCATATCATTCAACTCAGAGCGAGCTGTATCATAAGTAATATTAAACTGATGAAGAATTTGTGTTGCAATGTTATCTTCATCCCTTAATAGTGAAAGCATAAGATGTTCTGTGCCGATCACATCTGCCTTATAAATTTTAGATTCGATCTGTGTTATCTTTAATACTTTTTCCGCTTGCTTAGTTAGAGGAATGTTGCCGATAGTAAGAGTTCCGCCCGATGTTTTAACAGTATCTTCAACAGCTTTTTTCAACTTCATCAAGTCGCAGTCAAGGTTCCTTAAAATCCTTACAGCAACACCCTGCCCTTCTCGGATAATACCTAATAAAAGGTGTTCAGTTCCAATATAATCGTGCCCTAACCGTAAAGCTTCTTCACGACTTAATCTAATTACATCTTGTAATCTATCAGAAAAATTTCCATCCATTTTAGTTCCTTAATGTAATATTTTGTTTTTTCAATTCGGTGATTATTGCTATTAGTGATATATATTAAAATTCATAACAATTTCCTAATACCTAATCAGTCATTTTTTATACGAAAATGTGACATATATCAATTTTTTGATACCTCAATTTAGCAAAATAAATGCCAATATAAACTCTAATAATTAGTTCATATTCTGTTAAAATTATCATTAGCCCAAAAATAAAATCCTGAAAAGGATATTATGAATGAAGTTATTTACTCATATTGATATTTTTTTTACTTTGGAAGGAATCAATTAGTTCCGTCGAATGTTAAGAATTTCGAAAGAAAATATCTAAATAAAGAGGTATATTGAAAGCTGACTTTAGAAAGTGTTTTTAATCACATCTTATTAGAAATTAATTTATTGGAGAAATTATGGAAGCATTAACAGGTTTGTCACTTATAATAATTATTGCAATAGGATTTATAATAATTCTATTTTTATACTTTATTCCTGTCCGCCTGTACATTGCAGCAATTGCATCAGGAGTAAAAATAAAAATCTTTCAGGATTTAATAGGAATGAGATTAAGAAGAGTTCCGACGAGTATAATTGTTAACTCTATGATCGCTGCTGCCAAAGCAGGCGTTGCGGTAGAGATGGGAAAATTAGAAGCCCACTTTCTTGCAGGTGGAAACGTTCCTAACGTTATTAACGCTTTAATTTCTGCAGATAAAGCGAATTTAGGTTTAACTTTTGAGAGAGCTGCCGCTATTGATCTTGCCGGAAGAAACGTTCTCGAAGCAGTTAATATGTCTGTTCTGCCTAAAGTAATTGAAACTCCGGTGGTTTCTGCCGTTGCAAAAGATGGCATTCAGCTAAAAGCAATTGCACGGGTAACTGTTCGCACAAATATTGAACGACTGGTTGGCGGTGCAGGTGAAGCGACTGTTTTAGCACGAGTTGGCGAAGGTATTGTTTCAACAATCGGATCGAGTGAGACACATAAATTGGTTTTAGAAAACCCGGATAAAATATCTAAGAGCGTGTTGGCAAAAGGGTTGGATGCCGGAACAGCTTTCGAAATTCTATCGATTGATATTGCTGATGTTGATATAGGACAGAACATCGGTGCTATTCTTCAAACCGATCAGGCAGAAGCAGATCTTAAAGTTGCACGTGCAAAAGCAGAAGAAAGACGTGCTGCAGCAGTAGCAACTGAACAGGAAAATATTGCCGAGGTAGCTAAGCAAAGAGCAAGAGTTGTAGAAGCCGAGGCAGAAATTCCAAAAGCTATTTCAGAAGCCTTCAGATCAGGAAACCTTGGTGTAATGGATTATTATAATTTGAGAAACGTTCAGGCAGATACACAAATGCGTGAGTCAATCTCTAAACCGGAAGATAAGAAGAAAAACGATAATGGATAATCTATTTGAATATCTTATCTATGGCTTTATAATTATAAGCTTTATCAGTTCATTTTTTAAAAAGAAGAAACGTCTTCAAAAAGAACCGGCTGATCAGACACTTCATCAGCGCACTGATATAACGGAAGATAAAATTATTGATATTCCGCCTTCACAAGAACCGAAGGCGGAAGAGTATGATATTTTAAAGGGAATCGAAAGCTTCTTTGATGTAGAGAAACCAAAACAAGCAGAAACAAAGGTTCATACCGATAAAGAAATGTATGAAGGTGCTAAAGACCGGGAAAATTATATACCTGTTCCCGAAAAAAGTTTTCATACACTTACTGCATCGGAACATACTTTTACAGAAACGTGGGATGAAAAGAGAAAAGAACTTGAAAAGAGGGAAAAGAATTTAAGTCCAAAAATCGAGAAACAGGCATCTGTTTACGAGGAAAGCTTAATAAGAAAGGTATCAACTGCAACCGGGATAATCAAGGATATTAAAGAACGATTGAAAAGCCCATCTACACTAAAGGAATATGTGATAATATCTGAAATTATGGGTAAGCCCAAAGCACTTAAAAGATGAAACGAGTCCCGAGACGTCGTATGGACGTCAACTTAAGGAACATTTCCTTATAACTGACTTATAAAAAGTGTAACTATTGTTGAATTGCCACGCCATTTAGATCTTGTGTGAAAAATAACAAACTCACCCTAAATCCCTCTCTTACTAAGAGAGGGACTTTTAAAAAGATGAGAAAGCTACTTGTTTTAGCCCCTTCTCTTTTTAAGAGAAGGGGTTGGGGATGAGTTCTTAAATTTGACACATAATTTTCACACAGCCTCTTTATGACGTGGACTTAATTAACGAACCAATTCTTGGCTTTAGCCAAAAATGTAGGATTAGAAGTGGCTAAAGCCTTTATTTAAGTTGGATTACAAGGTCCCCGACTTAAAAGTCGGGGCAATTAAGTTGACACATATACAACACATCGGGACAAAAATGAGCAATTACAAACAGATGAACCAAAAAAAGTATAAGCTTAAAAGAATATACTCGCAAAATATTGCAAAGCAAGTTGATGAATCGAAGTTTGTAATTAATTATCAGCAGGAACTTAATCCTTCGCAGTACGAAGCGGTTGCAGCAACGGAAGGTGCTTATTTAATAATTGCTGGTGCGGGAACAGGTAAAACGAGAACGCTCGTCTATCGTGTTGCAAGGCTCATCGAATCCGGTTACGATCCAAATTCAATTCTTCTTTTAACTTTTACGCGTAAAGCCGCCAATGAAATGATGCGGAGAGCGTCTCTGCTGCTTGATGACAGGTGTTCAAAAATAAGAGGTGGAACATTTCATTCGTTTGCGAATATTACTTTACGTAAATATGCAAAAGCAATTGGTTTAAATTCTTCCTTTTCAATCCTCGACCAAGGAGACAGTGCTGATATTATAAATCTTATAAGATCGCAGAACGGATTTATTGATAACAAAAAAAGGTTCCCTAAGAAAGATACGCTTAACAAAATTTTTAGCTTTAGTGTTAACACGGGAAAAAGAATAGAAGAAATAATTGAAGAAGATTATCCTCACTTCATTCCGTTATTAGATAAAATTCTGGATATCCAAAAAGTTTATGTCCAGTATAAACGAAAAAATGATCTGCTTGATTATGATGACCTTCTTGTTTATCTGCGCGATTTTCTCTTCAGTGGTTCTGCTGCAGTTAATGCTCTGCTAGCCACAATAAAATTTATTTTGGTAGATGAATACCAGGATACAAATCACATTCAGGCAAAAATTGTAAAAGGATTAGCACAGTTCAGCGGAAACGTAATGGTTGTAGGCGATGATGCTCAATCCATTTATTCTTTCAGAGGTGCAAGCTTCAGGAATATAATGGATTTCCCGAAGCTGTTTGATAATGTTCAAGTAATAAAAATTGAGGAAAATTACCGAAGCGTTCAAACCATACTTGATTTTGCAAATCACATTTATGACGGTGCAATTGAAAAATATACAAAAGTGCTTTACACCAGGAAGAAAGGCGGAGCGCTTCCTTACATAGTTGCAACTGCTAACGCTAATATGCAATCCAAATTTATTGTTGAAAAAATTTTAGAATTAAGAGAAGAAGGAATAATATTAAATGATATTGCTGTTCTTTTCCGCTCATCTTTCTTTTCATTCGATCTGGAAATTGAATTGGCAAAAGCAAACATTCCTTTTCAAAAATTTGGTGGGATGAAGTTCATTGAAACTGCTCATATAAAAGATGTTCTTGGATTTCTTCGTATCGCTTCTAATCCAAAAGATATAATTAGCTGGTATAGAGTTTTACTCTTGCACGAAGGAATAGGTCCGAAATCTGCACAAAGAGTTTTGGATGAACTTGCAACTGCACGAATAACAATTGAATCAACTCCGAGAAAGGGTGATAAAAGCTTCATTCACACAAAAAATCTAGTTGATCTGTTTATTCTTCTGTACAAAATACACACAATTAAAATGCCCCCGACAGAAAAAGTGCAAATGGTTTACGATTATTACTATCCACTGTTCAAAGAAAAATACGATGATTTTAACAAACGAAAAAAAGACCTTGAAATATTCCTTAACATAAGTGAGAACTACCGTTCGCTGGATTCACTTCTTGCAGATATGGCAATTGAACCTATGATTGACAGTATGATTGATATTGATGCAACTGATAAAGAAGATGAATATTTAACGCTATCTACGATACACTCCGCAAAAGGATTGGAATGGCATTCGGTTTTTATTATCCATGTAATCGATGGCTACTTCCCTTCTGCCAGGTCTGCGGAAAAAATTGAAACTCTGGAAGAAGAGAGACGCCTAATGTATGTTGCATCAACAAGGGCAAAACAAAATTTGTTTGTAACCTATCCTATGAATATGTATGACCGGGAAGCAGGAACTACTTTATCAAAACCTTCGAGATTCATCTCAGACATTTCCTCTGATAAAGCAGAGGGCTGGCTTGTGGAGGATGATTTTTAACAAAGTGCCAGTCACTTCCAAAGTGACTGGCACACTATTACCTGCCCTTTTAGAACTGCCATATTTTTAAAATATGGCAGTTCTAATTCATAAATAAACCCGAATCCGGCAGTGATATTACTTACCATTTTACCGCAACACACAATCATTGATTTGATAGTGCCGGTAACTGTATCATAGGCAGCAATTTCACTCCTTCTCTTTCTCCTTCTCCAGCGGCGGCAATTGTATCGTTGTTACGTAAAACGTTATCTCACAAGGAGGACACTCTTTATTTCCACAGATAGGTTGAATAATCAAAGTATAGTCTCCATACTTCGAAGCCCTAAAATTAACATTGATGTTCTTTCCACTTCCCCCCTTTATCAGAGCACCTAACGGATCGGTTAATTCCCATGTATATTCAGCTAAACAGTTTGCATCTCCTGTGCAAGTAAAGTCTCCGGTAAAATTGATAATACTGATCCTTTGGCCTTGAGTAAACAGCCTTACTGTTTCACCGCAAATTGCCGAACCAGGAAATATAGGTTTTCGAGGGCCGCCGATTATGTAATCAACTCGGAGAGGATGCGTCCATTCGCCGCATTCGCAAATACCAGGTCTTACTGGCTTGCACTTGCCCAAACTGTCAGCATACCATATATCAAACACCTCATCTGGTGTAAGCACAAGATTGAAGAGTTCGATTTCGTCAATACGGCCGTTGAAGAACCACCAGAAAAGGTCGTGCACTCCAGTGCGAGTCGCCCCGATTCGCAACTGTTCAGGATTTGTGAGGCTACCTTGGCGGTCTGTGGGATCCAAGTCAGGACCGTGAGGTGCGCCATTGACGTAGAAACGCAGTCCTGTCGGGTCATCCCGGTCTACCGAGACCGCCACGTGAAGCCACCGACCGGTGGGCATGATAGGTCCAACAGGTGAGTGGTACCATGTGAAGGAGGGGAGGCCCACACCATTGGCCAGGACTAGGGCAAGATTCCCATCGTGGATGAAGAAGTAGTAGCCGACTTTTCCGTTCCACTTGGCCACGATGGGTGCATCGTGGCGGTCGAGATCATCCCATCATATCCAGGCGTCGATAGAGAAGTCCCCAACTCCGAAGTCTAACTCCGGATGGTCTGCAACTTCCACGTAATCAGTCGTGCCACCAAAGCTTAATCCTCCAGCCACCTTGCCTGGTACAGGCATAGGATTGTCAACATGTTTGCCCACATTGTTGAACCCAGCAATATCATTAGCAGTTGTACCGGATTCATCCAACGACCACCAGGCAACCATATCCAACGGCGGAGGCAAACAGTCTGTTACCTCTGCTATTTCAAAAATTATCACGCAATTATCACACAATGTACTGCCGCAAAAAACCGTTATTTGTACCTTATATTCGCCGGGAATTAAAGGGATAAAATCAATCGAAAGAACGCTGCCAGCATCTGTGTTACCGTTCGGATCGGTTATTAACCATTCGTATGTAGGTGGGCAGTCTTCAGTTACACAATTATATTCTCCGGTAATATTGATTGTAGTGCCGACAGTAATATCACTTACTGTTTCACCGCAAGTTAAAGCTGTAGTATCAGTAGTGCCGTCAAGTGTGTAAACGACTTGGAGAGAATCCGTCCATTCACCGCATTCACAAGTATCTGCTACCTCAACTACCTCAACAATACATACTTTATCAATATGCCCACCAGAGAGTGAATCATCTAATTCAAATTCATTTGTCACACTGATCGTTATAAAATTATAATCAGCATCTGCTGTCCAAGGCGGTAAAGTTACAGTAGTCCAGTTATCCGCATCAGTTATTTTCCCTGTTACACCTATTACTGCACAGCCTCCTGGGCAACTCTCATTACCTAACGGACCCATAGATGCGCGGACTTCAAATTGTACATAGTCTAGTCTCTGTCTGTTTCTTCTTACACATAGAGTTACTTCATACGTATTACCCTTTACAATAGGAATAGCAAGTTTTTGCCGGATTGCTTCACCTGTCGCTTTATTTCCCCACATAGATATCCAACCATTATCACAACACCCACCTTTGAGGCGTAACTGTGGAGTACGATAAGCTGCGTGCCAACGACCAACTTGGCCATTATAATCCATTGATCCATCACCACTCACAACATTCCCATCAATAAAACTCCAATTATCAATAATATTATTCTCACACAAGATATCACATGGAGAGATCTCATAACAAATCAGAGTATCACAGGTTACACAATTTTCATCAGTAAACTCATACCGGATGCAAAATTCTATAGTTTGCTCGCAACAAGATATTGGGGATGGAGGTGGAAATTTAAGCAGAATTTCCGGTGAAAATCCTCCTGTTAGATCAACCGAACCATCATCTTCCAAATCTTGCCATATTACCTCACGGCTCCAATTAATATTTAAGTTTGTAGGACCTGTAAGAACAGGAGTTAGTGTTGTGCCGCCTTCGGTAAATACCTGTTCGGTATCAACAGAAAGATTACCATATTGTTCACTATTCTCCGCACAAACTTCACATTCCGGATTATTGTAAGAAATGTTTACGTATTCAAGGGTTGCTGAAAATTTTGTGATATTGTTTGGTCCAACAATCAATTCAGGTATTATTTGATATATCCCATCACCAAGATCGCTGATCTCGTCCTGAGTCACATTTATATCAAATTCATCACAGCATTCACCACCGGGGGAAATACATTCCACAAAGAATTCAATAACGATAGAATCACAAAGTTCACCGCACCAGCCAAACAAAGTAAGAGTGTAGATGCCGCTTTGTACCGGAATAAACGAAAAGGGAACGTTATCAACTGTTAGGTCTCCTAATGGATCTACCAAATTATAGGTAACAGGTTCGTTGCAATCTTGCGGTTGACAATTATAAGTAGAATTGATGGTATAGGTCTGGTTGCAGTCGAGTGTATCCTGTGTATCAGGGTTCATCAACAGTATTGGTGAATTTAGTTGAGTGATATTCCGGATAGTATTTTCTCCCCATCTGCTTTCTATACAGTCGCAGGTATCTCCTAATAGTGAATCGATCGGGCCAACGCGGAATATGTAATACTCCCTCGATTCATCGGCGGGAAATCTTGGGTGGTACATTCCTGTCTCAAATGGTATCGTAATGTTGTCTGGTGGATCGGGTTTAGGATTATACCACATCCACTGAGCTGCGGGGGTAATACCGTCAACGACCGGGAAGGGAGTTCCAGGAATTCCAGGAAAGTTGTCGGGACCGAAAACCAACACTCCAACACGATTATCAGGATCATGGGTAGTGTTTACCCATCCTCTACTTGTAGTAGAGGGGTTTCCGCCATTTGAATTTGCTATATCAATTTGATTATTAATAGCGTTAACAGGTAAGGGACCATCAAGGAGTGGAGCATTGGAGTTACCTCTCGGTTCCCAGCCATTTGAGGATGACGGCTCCTGATCACTTGTCGTCGGGTATAAATTTTCGCCCGTAGCATATACTTCCCAATTAACATCAGGATCGGGAAGTGTAGGACTAGTCAGTACTGTTGTATTTCCATCAGTGAACTCCGCAATTACGCCTTGCCATGCACTTTCATCACTCCATGCGGCTATATAAATATATCCGCCTGTAAAATTTGCAGGTATAGTATAAGTCTCTGTCCCGCTATTTGCGTTTAAAATTTCACCAGGGGATAGATTACAAACACCCGGATATTTATAATCGTTAATTCCATTAATGTCTCCAAAGCCATATACGTAAGCGTTATCCGACGTTATAGTAACGGTTACATGTGATGAAGGTGGAGGAATTAAAAATCCTACATCACCAGCATCGGTTTCCGGTAGTATTCCATCCGGTGAGTCTGAATCAAATTGTCCGCTCCATCCACCATTGTAAGCGAGGAGTGATGTCGAGCGTAATCTCGCGCCACCTGATAGATCTGTGCTATTTCCTGTGGGCACGATTACGCTATAGGTGGGATAATCAGTAGTCTTTCCTAAATTTAATCCAAATTCATCTAGTGCCGACCCTGTCAACTCGCCGAACCATGAATTATCCGTATCGGTCGTACCCATTGCCAGCAAAACGTTGCGTATTCCTAAGTTATTTTCGTACAAGTCGCGCAATGTGTTGGATACAATAGTGACATTGTCGCTTGTACGCTCAATTGTAATGCATACAAGCGTATCGCATGTTACACACAAACTATCGGTAAAGGAAAAACGAATGCACAACTCTATTGTGTCCGGACAGCACCAAAGAGTTGAAGCAGGTCGGAGTCCTAATTGCATATTCAATTCTGCACCACCTGATAAGTCACTTCCGTCCGCCGACGTAGACAACCACGTAACCTCGCGGCTGCATTGGCCTAGTTCCGGTAGCGTTGTAAACACCGGTGCGTCAAAACCAGGTAGATTATTTGCCACACAGAAGTTGCCCCATTGCTCGCTCTCCTTAACGCAGGTTTTGCAATCTGGATTGCCGGGAGTGACAGAGAAGTATACCAGCTCAGCAGTAACTTTTATGATCGGATTTGGACCGGCAGTAATGTTAGTTGTTAAAAAACCGGTTGAGTCATAAGAAAAGAGATCCACTTCCCGTGTGAAGCCACCGCAGCAGGTGCAAGCTGGAAGTTCATTTACATATTCTGTGGTCTTGGAATCGTGGTCATCGGGGTTACCCTGATCCCGCATTGAAACGCGGAACTTGAGTGGGGGGAGGATAGCGTCGGTGTAACAAACGGTTCCCGTTATCGTCATTTGATCGCCGTATAGGAGGTCGACTGGAAGTAATGGGAAAACGTTGGTAACCGTACCGGGGGGATCCACTCCCAGCAGGTAAACCTCTCCAACACTTCCTATCCCATTGGGAGGATCGGGAGCCATATTGTTGCTAACCCAAACTATGAAGTCATAACAAATGCCAACGCTATCACTGCACGTTACCTTAACCGAATCGATCGTGGGAGTATACTCTACACCAACAGAAAACAGCCACACCTCACTTTCACCTATTTGATCTCCTGAGGGATTGTACGCTATAACTTGCCATGCGTACTTTCCTTTTGAAAATTCTATGGCAGAGACAGGAATCTGGAACACTGTAGTATTTATATTACCTTGTTCAAACACGATAAGATTATTTCGCATTGCAATGTATGGATCTTCACGATCGTTTATCTGAACTATCTCTATTTTATAATTGACACCAGTGCCAGGTGTTCCAGCAAGCATCCAGGTAAACACCGTTGTTTTATTCACTGAAGTCGCTCCTTCAAGCGGTGAAATGAGTTCTAGTGCCGACACAAGCTCAATACTTTGCTCTTTACAATCAGAAGCAATTTCTTCATTGTTAGTAACCAGCCGGACGTAAACGCAATACGTATAATACCCATCAGGAAACACGCCTGTTCTCAATATGCCATCTTTATACCTCGGATCTGGATTTATATAATCAATCTGCGGAACTAACCACCCGTAGTCTGCACCAGTTAATTTTCTTACTCCGGGGGTTAATTCAAATGCAGTGGAAGTTCCGTTTGCTATCGGACCATCTTCTCTTTCCTCTAGTGTAGCATATAAATAAACCAATAGTGTTTCCTGTGTTGTATTATTTATATTTAAACTCCAGAGATTTTGCATATAAAGTTGATTATATGCAGCAGGATCAAGATTAACCTGAACCTGCTGAGCAAATATTTGATTTATGAGTAGAGTTTGAATTACTAAAACACAAAAAACCAGGAAGGGTTTGTACCACTTGATCTTATGTAAAAATATTGTTTGCATTGTGAATCAACTCCTATATTATTTTTAAGTACTTTCTAATGGAGACTTCTGAGGAATAACATTTTGACAATTCTGTCATTTTGAACCTGCCCGTCCGGCAGGCGGGTTTATTTCAAAATCTCACAAAAGATGCTGAAATGAATTCAGCATGACTAAGATGATTGAATTTAATCTTAAAACCTTCTACATCTCTTCTTATTCCCGGAGCACCAAGTGATACATAGCCCGGTCCCGCCAAATGCGGGCAAAGGCTTTCCTCTTTCGAGGAGAAATTATTTAATCCGTACCAGGTGCTAGTCACTTTGGAAGTGACTGGGACTTGGTGAATGGCACATTATATACTGCCCTTTTAGAACTGCCATATTTTTAAAATATGGCAGTTCTTATACTTAAAAAAACTCCGAATGCGCCAGTGATATCACTTACCATTACATCACAGTCCACAATCATTTATTTGATAGTGCCGGTAACGGTATCATAGGCAACATTTTCAATCCTAGCGTGGCAACCCTCGCTTTAATACGTCAAACGTTATCACACAGGGAGGACACTCTTCACTTCCACAGATAGGTTGAATAATCAAAGTATAGTCTCCAGTCATCGAAGCCCTAAAAGCAGCATTGATGTTCTTTCCATTTCCCGTTTCTATCAGATTACCTTCCGGATCGAGAATACGCCACACGTATTCAGCTATACAACTTCCAGTTCCTGTGCAAATAAAGTCTCCAATAAAAATGTCAATATTGATAGTAGTACCGAAAGGAATGTCCTTTACCGTTTCTCCACAAGTTGCAAAACCAGTAGTGGGGGGGCCAACGCCGCTTAGTTCGTAATCAACTTGGGAAGGATCCGTCCATTCGCCGCATTCGCACAAGCTATCGCATGGCGGTAGCGGCAGACAGTAGACTATCTCACACATTTTAGTTCCTTGCCTGCAAATGATCCGCAGACAGAACGGATCGTTTGCCGGAACCCAGTCCGACAACTGTCCCGTTACTACGGTCGTCCCCGGCGGCAGCGATAAGGGTGACACACCGGATATGTTCCCGGAGCTAGGGATTTGCGGCACGATCTGCAGGTTACATTGCTGACCGGTCAGGTTGTTCAGCTCGAACGTAAACCTATATCTCTTGTTCTGTCCTTGGGGCTCCAGGCATATCACCGAAGCCTGTAACACGGTAACACAGGGTTGGGTTGCTGCCGAATCCACCTCGACAAAGATCCGGACTGAATCGCACCACATCGTCCCACACCATCCCAGCACTGTGACTGTGTACGTTCCTGCTTTAGTAGGCGTGATCTCGATCGGAATCGACGTCCCCCAACCCGAAGTAGGACCAGTGTATCTCCAATCATATTCAGGTGGGCAGTCTTCAGGTACGCATTTCAGGTTTGGAGTTATGGTGATAGTCTGTGGAGCTATCACTCCCGTCACCGTCCCGTCGTCCCACACTTTGATGGTCGTAGCGTCAAATGTTACTTTGGTTGAATCCCACGTGCTGCACTGGCATGTACCGCTGGGAGTGCACCTTATGACAGTGATGTCGCGCGTCGCCGTACAGCTGTCATTGGATACTGTGATCGTGTACGTGCACGGTGGTGTGATGCCAGAGTTTGAGATACTGATGAAGCCCGGTGAAGCACTAAAATTTCCTGCGTAGTCCGGACAGCCTGTTTGTCCTGAGGTTAGCTGCCACGTGTAGGGACCATTCCCGGGGAAGCCGCTTAATACGATGTTGTCGATAGTCAGGTTGTTCAGTGAATCGAGACACACTGTATCCGGGGCAGCAATGCTGCAGGTATCATCTGGAGGAACGATCTCATAACAAATCAGAGTATCGCAGGTTACACAATTTTCATCTGTAAATTCATACCGGATGCAAAATTCTATAGTTTGCACGCAACAGGATATTGGGGATGGAGGTGGAAATTTAAGCTGAATTTCCGGTGAAAATCCTCCTGTTAGATCAACCGAACCATCATCTCCCCAATCTTGCCATATTACCTCACGGCTCCAATTAATATCTAAGTTTGGAGGACCTGTAAGAGCAGGTGTTAGTGTTGTGCCTCCTTCGGTAAATACCTGTCCGGGATCTACAGAAAGATTACCAAATTGATCGCTATTATCCGCACAAACTTCACACTCCGGATCATTGTAAGATACATGAACGTATTCAAGTGTTGCTGAAATTTTTGTGATTTTGTTTGGTCCCGCAATCAATTCGGGTATTATTTGATATATCCCACCACCAAGATCGGTGATCTCGTCCTGAGTCACATTTATATCAAATTCATCACAGCATTCACCGTCAGGGGAAATACATTCCACTAAGAATTCAACAACGATAGAATCACAAAGTTCTTCGGTACCGCACCAGCCAAACAAAGTAAGAGTGTAGGTGCCGCTTTGTACTGGAGTAAACGAAAAGGGCACATTACCATTTGCTGTTATTGGTCCTACCAAAGTATATTTAACAGGTACGTTGCAATCTGGAGGTTGACAATTATAAGTAGAGTTAATGGTATAGGTCTGGTTGCATTCAAGTGTGTCCTGTGTATCAGGGTTCATCAACAGTATGGGTGAATTGAGTTGAGTGATATTCTGGATCGTATTTTCTCCCCAGCTGCTTCCTTTACAGTTGCAGGTATCTACAACACAGCACTTAATGAAAAATTTGGGGCCATAATACCAGCATGATTTATTTACATCTTCTACATAGAATTGCCACTCCTCCATCGGATTACAAGGAATGTCAGAAGGTATTACCCAGTCATAGCTGCCCGTATTCGGAATATTTGGAGCGAACTGTTGATATGTTGTCCAGTTACTTATTCTGATTAAACTTAAATTAACGTAGTCGCTGGGAACAGTTCCTGTCCACGTTATAGTCACCTGCGCACCAGCACATAAAGTATCACCAGTTTGAGGACCACCAGTTATTATGTAATCACAAGGACACGATACAACATCTACATAAGTATCAGCCGTACAACCTCCTCTTGATACTCTTAAAATATAACGGCACGGGGGTGTGACAATGAAACTAGATATACTTATGAACCCCAATGGAATATCGAAAGTACCAGCCCCACCCGGACAGACGGATGGAGATTGATTGACCGGATCGGGAATCAATTCCCATGAATATGATCCGCTTCCAGGAAAACCATTCGCTATTATGTTATCAATTATTAATCTATCATAAGCACCCATGCATACGGAGTCAGGTGCATCTATGGAACAGGTATCTAGAACAGCATAAATACAAACCTTGGGACCGTATGTGTACTCCTCTTTTGGGTTGTCTTTGTTGTAGATGTAAAGATTGAACTCACAATCTTCGTCGAAGGGAAGGGTCGAGGGGATGGTCCAAAAGATTGTTTGTACACTATTATTGTGTTCTATCGCTATGGGGGGATTTACATTTCTCCAGGTTGGAGTTAACTTTTGCAAGTTGAGATTAACCAGCCAACTTGGTAAGCCGCCTGTCCACGAAATCTCCATCACATCTCCGGCATACCAAACTGACCCGGGAGCAGGTAATGTAAACACGAACGGTCCAGCCATCATATTTGAATTCGAAATTTCATACCTGGATTGTTCAACTGAACTGAAGTTAGCGAATCGGAATACGCTTTCGGTGTCGTTAGCACCTCCTCCGGCGTTCTTGCTCAAGGTAAAAAATTCAACGGGATCAGACTGAGTTTCCGATCGTATTCCGTCCGGTGAGTCTGAAACAATTGGTCCGCTCCATCCACCATTGTATTCGAAGAGTGGTGTCGAGCGTAATCTCGAACCACCCGATAGATCTGTGCTATTTCCTTTGGGTACGTTTACACTATAGGTGGTATAATCAGTAGTCTTTCCTAAATTTAATCCAAATTCATTTAGTGCCGACCCTGTCAGCTCGCCGAACCATGAATTATCCGTATCAGTCGTACCCATTGCCAGCAAAACGTTGCGCACTCCTAAGTTATTTTCGTACAAGTCGTGCAATGTGTTGGATACAATATTGACTGCGTCGCTTGTTCGCTCAATTGTAATGCATACAAGCGTATCGCACGTTACACACAAATTATCGGTAAAGGAAATACGAATGCACAACCGTATTGTGTCCGGACAGCACCAAAGAGTTGAAGCCGGTGGAAACCCTGTTTGCATATTCAATTCTGCACCCATTGATAAGTCACTTCCGTCCGTGGATGTAGATAACCACGTAACCTCTCGGCTGCATTGGCTTAGCCCCGGTAACGTTGTAAACACCGGGGCGTCAAAACCAGGTATATTATCTGCCGCACAGAAGTTGCCCCACTGCTCGCTCTCCTTAACGCAGGTATTGCAATCTGGATTGCCGCGAATGACAGAGAAGTAAACCAGCTCAGCAGTAACTTTTATGATCGGATTTGGACCGGCAGTAATGTTAGTTGTTAAAAAACCGGTTGAGTCATAAGAAAAGAGATCCACTTCCCGTGTGAAGCCACCGCAGCAGGTGCAAGCTGGAAGTTCATTTACATATTCTGTGGTCTTGGAATCGTGGTCATCGGGGTTACCCTGATCCCGCATTGAAACGCGGAACTTGAGTGGGGGGAGGATAGCGTCGGTGTAACAAACGGTTCCCGTTATCGTCATTTGATCGCCGTATAGGAGGTCGACTGGAAGTAATGGGAAAACGTTGGTAACCGTACCGGGGGGATCCACTCCCAGCAGGTAAACCTCTCCAACACTTCCTATCCCATTGGGAGGATCGGGAGCCATGTTGTTGCTAACCCAAACTATGAAGTCATAACAAATGCCAACGCTATCACTGCACGTTACCTTAACCGAATCGATCGTGGGAGTATACTCTACACCAACAGAAAAACTCCACACATCACTTTCACCTAACTTATTTCCTGAGGGATCGTACGCTATAACTTGCCATGCGTACTTTCCTTCTAAAAATTCTATGGCAGAGACAGGAATCTGGAACACTGTAGTATTTATATTACCTTGTTCAAACACGATAAGATTATTTCGCATTGCAATGTATGGATCTTCACGATCGTTTATCTGAACTATCTCTATTTTATAATTGACACCAGTGCCAGGTGTTACAGCATGCATCCAGGTAAACACCGGAGTTTTATTCACTAAAGTAGCTCCATTATATGGTGCAATGAGTTCTGGTGCCGCCATCATCTCAATAGTTTGATCCATGCAATCATCACCAATATCAATATTGTTACTCATCAGCCGGACGTAAACGCAATACGTATAATCCCCTGCAGGAAATACGCCCGTTCTCATTATGCCATCTTTATATCTCGGATCTGAACTTATATAATCAATCTCCGGATTTAACCACGAGTAGTCTGCACCAGTAAATGTTCTTAATCCGGGGAGTAATTGAAATGCAGTGGAAGTTCCGTTTGCTATCGGACCATCTTCTCTTTCCTCTAGTGTGGCATATAAATAAGCCAATAGTGTGTCCTGTGTTGTATTAATTATAGTTAAATTCCAGAGACTTTCCATATAAAGTTGATTATATGGAGCAGGCTTAAGATTAACCTCAACTTGAGCAAATACTTGATTTATGAATAGAGTTTGAACTACTAAAACACAGAAAACCAGGAAGGATTTGTACCACTTTATCTTATGTAAAAATTTTGTTTGCATTGTGATTCAACTCCTATATTATTTCTAAGTACTTTAATTATAAATTACAGCATCGAATACTGAATAAATGATAGCTCATGTTACGCAGTATCTGTTTTTGACTTGCCACGCCCTTCCCGTCTTGGCTCGGTCAAGCCGAGACAGATAGGGCGTGGATTAAAAAAGCCTCAAAGTTCTGGACTTTAGTCCAAAAAACAAATCAGATGGGCTAAAGCCCGGTTTTCGTGTTGTCTTCTTGCCACGCCTTACTCGTCTCGCTCCGCTCGCCGGAGCGGAAAAGTCGTGGCAATTCACAAATCTTATTGCGTAACGTGAGTTATAACTTAATTACTACAATGTGTTATATTGATTTCATTTCAATTACCTTTTTCAAAAACTAAAACTTTTTGAGATACCAGCTCTAAGAATAATTTCATCTCTATCACCGTAAACAAAAACATCTTCCGTGTAAAAATTTTGCTGCAGAGTTAAGCGCAGGTTCCCAAACTCCCAAACCGGTACACTTGAAGTAAAATAGATCCCGGTTTTTTTGTTCTTTTCAGATTCCCTCGAGTAGTTCACACCAATTGAATTTCTCCAAACATTAAAAAATGTATAGCCGGTTGAAAAATCCAGGATAACAGTTGTGTTACTTCCCGGGCTAAAATTTATAAAACCAAATGTTGCTGTTAACGAAAGCGGGAAAGTGAATGTAACATTTTCGCTTACGGTAAAATTGAAAATTGAAAAATCATTTGTTTTAATATTAGATGAACTGCTTTGAATTGTAATCACAAAGGTGGTTGAGCTGGTTAAATACTCTTCGATTACGTTCAGACCGGTCATAAGTGAAAATACGTGTGCAGTGTTTTCCACTTTTAGAGAATCTGCCTGCAGATCATTCGAAACAAAGTTTGGGCGATAATCAATAATCAGATAAGGTGCATCCTTGAATCTCATCTTGATGTTAAACCCATATTTTAAATAAGTTGATGTTGACGAGCTTTGTGATATTAAATTGTTTTGTTCTCTTGCCATCTGAAAAGAAAAACTTATTACCCTGTTAAATAACAACTGATTGAATTTAATCTTAAAACCTTCTACATCTCTTCTTATTCCCGGGGCACCAAGTGATACATAGCCCGGTCCCACCATTTTATACGAGCCCTTAAGCTTAGTATCAGTATCCTTAATATCCAGGGTTGAAAATATTTCATAAGAATAATCTGCCTGGCTGCTCATCCTGGGGTTGGCTAACTTTTTAAGAAATTCAGGAATATCATCGCTTACCAATGCGGGGCTGTTAACATCCCGTGTTAACATCGAAGCAGCAACTTCGCCGCCCAAAACAAACAGATCATCAAATAAGTTTAGTGATGCATCGGTGCCTATAATGATATTTTCTTTTGGAGTAAGATGAGCCGGTATGTTGTTTGCGCTTAGAGAATTAGGGTCGTCCCATGCTTTCATCATAGTAAGATGGAGGTGTGTGCCATCTTTTGAACCGCCGCCAATACTACCGGCAAGTAAATTTCGTTTGAATGACGATCCGGGTATTGCATCCAGGTTATTCCATCCTGTAAAGGCAATGTAAAACCAGCCGGGATTGTATTCAAAATCTAATCCTGTAACTTTTGCACCACTGAGAGTATATTTAGTGTACTGCGGATAATTCACACCAATGCCAAAAGTATTGAATGATGAAAGGAAACCTTGTAAACCACTTAAAACTTGTTGAGGTTTTTCTCGTAAACTTTCTATTTCTGAAATTGCATCGTTAATTTCTTGTGTTAACTCCTCAATCTCCTCTGTTAACTCCTCAATCTCTTCAGGTAAAAGTTCCTCTATTTTCTCTTCAAGCTCTCTTCGTTTTTCGGTTAAATTCCTTTCTAATTCACTCCTTAATTCTCTTGCTGCTTCCTCGCCCATTCTTCTAAATTGGTTTGGATCCAGCAGAAATGCTAAACTATTTATGTTCTGCCTTCCTTTTTGCTGCTGGGTACTGTAATAAAAATTTGCGGAGAGTGGTATGCCGTAAATAATTATTGTCGGATTAATTCTCAGGTTTAAATAATTTCTCGGTATTTGCGATCCTATCCCTTGAAGATTTGAATATTGATAATCTGCACTATAGGAACCTCGAAATTGAAAAGGTGGAATTTCATCGGGAGGTTCGATTAACGGCAAATAATTTTTTTGCAGAAATTGTCCGGGCTCAACCAGACTACTTCCTAATGAAGCATAATGATTTTTATATGAAAGTCCGTAGATGCTGCTTTCTAAAATTTTTCCACTAGTTTCAAAATTTGCAGCGGGATAATTTGCATTAAATGAAACTTCTGGCTCTTCAGGTACAGTGCTTTGCAGTAATTCTTTCTCAAGTTCTTTTTTTATTTTCTTGTTTCGCTCGTAAATATTTTCAGTAACACTTTCATATTTAAATTCCCAGATTTCACTTTGTACCAGAAGAATATCATCGACATAAGTCCGTATCATCCAGGCATAATGCTGCCCGGATGTCGGCGGTCTTGCACCAACCGGGTATTGAAAAAGATTTCCTCTTATACCTGATTGCACAAACCAGGGCGGATTAGATATAATCGCATACTCCGGGGTTTGCCTTTCTAATATCCACACCATAAATAATTCATAGGTTACATTACTGCCAGGCGGCAATGGGGCTGATGCAAGCCAATTGAATACGGGAAAGATATCAAGAACGGTTTCGCCATCCATTGGTGAAAGCAAATCAGCCTGGGTTAAAGTGAGTACCTCAATTTCAGTACAAGCGGAACCTAATAATTTATTTGTGGAAGATGAAAAGACATCAATACAAATATCATATAGCCCGTTAGGAAGTGTACCGATACGTTCCAATGTTCTTTTTACTGCATCTGAGTTTTTTGATAAATCAACTGGAGTTACATCAGAAGAAGAAACGATTTTTACTCCTTGCGGTAAAAAGAAAACGGAGGTTGTTCCCTCAACAAGCAGTTCATTGCTCTCAAGGTCTTCAATGGTGCCGTACAAATAAACATTCTCAGGATCGGAGGAATTTATTAGTGTTATCTCCCACATACCTTCAATTAAGAAATTGTATGGCGGCAGCAGCGGAATGATTACCTGAACCTGCTGAGCAAATATTTGATTTGAAAAAACTATTTGAATGATTGGAAGACTTAAAACTAAGAATTGTTTATACAACTTAATTTTTTCAGGAAATATAGATTGCATATAGATTTAAAGCCCTCTCATGATTCTCGATCTTTTAATAATTATTTCAATATTAAATAACGAAACAATGAAAACTTTTTATCTGAGTTCTACGCCTTGGGGGAAGCACAATATTCCGGAAAGAATTAAGAGAACGTTAACCTATACGTTTCTCTCAGGGTGTAGATGCAACTCTGTTCAATTGAGTAAATAATGAATCAGAGTCTAATATCAAATGTAAGATGCAAAATAATTTTAATAGAACAAAGTAAAATAAAGTTGTTATATAGCTAAGGTTCATGGTTGTAAGTAAAATTTAAAGACTCCTACTCATTAAAACCTGTCCTCCGTATCCCGGCATTGTCGTATATGCGTCAACTTAATTGCCCCGACTTTTAAGTCGGGGAATTTGTAAGCCCAAGTAAATTAAGGCTTTAGCCACATTTCATCCTAAAATTTTGGCTGAAGCCAATACTCGGGTTGTTAATTTAGCCCACGACCTAAAGGTCGTGGCAATTCAATCCCGACTCAGACTGGATACTTTTTCTTAGTCTGTTATGATGAAATATTCATTAAGTTGACGCCAATTCGCCAGGGCGGGATTTCAGTCCCACTAAGCCGAATTCAAATTTTTTATTTTAAAATCATCATCTTCTTAGTCTCAATATATCCTTCCGTTTTTAATTGATAGAAATAAATCCCGCTTGGTAAATCTCCGCCAATGGCGGATACATTAAATTCAACTTCGTATTCGCCGGGTGGTTTCTCTTCGTTAACCAAAGTTGCAACTTCTTTTCCTAAAACATCATAAACAACAAGCGTTGTTCTCAAGTCCAAGCTTGAGACTACATTTGGAATTGTAAATTTTATTTTTGTTATTGGATTAAACGGATTTGGATAATTCTGAAATAGTTTGAAAGATTTGAGAATTGCATCATCATAATCACTAATAGCATCAACTATTGGTGGTTTGTATTTTAAAATTGCTCCTTGCTTACCAACTGCAAAACCATGAAGAGAATCAGGAAAAATAACATCAAATATAAAAGAACTATCAGGTGTAGGAATTTGAATCCACGTTGCACCTGCATCTAAACTATATATGAATTTTTGTTGGGAAGCTAGCGTAGTCCAGGCTTCATTTTCAGTACGAAAATCTAAGGTTAACCCAAAGCCCGGCATACCAATATCCTCATACTCCCAAAATGATCCTCCGTCCGAGGTACGAATCACTCCAACCCCAAAAATCTCACGGTCTCCACCAATACCGATAACATTCAATGAATCAAATATATGGACTTGATTTATTGGATCCGGTGGCGCATCTGACGGATCAATTGCAAACCAATTATCGCCACCATTAGTTGTACTCCAAACTACACCGGCACCGTCAATCCAACCTCCACAAGCGTATCCGTATTGAGAGTTATAAAATGTAATATTTAATACCGGGAAAAATGCAAACAAAGAAGTATCTATTTCTGCTTGTACCCAACTCAATCCACCGTTAGTAGTTTTGACGAGAGCGTGCGGTGTGCCACCCATCCAGCCATTTAAAGAATCAAGAAAAAGTATGGTAGTCACAAATAGATTATCATCCTGATAGGATTCACTTGTCCAGCTTTGCCCTCCGTCAGCAGTTTTTAATAAAAGAGTACCGAATGGAACAATGGATGTATTCCACGAAGATGCCCAGCCAATATTTCTATTTAAAAAGAAAACATCAACAATACTGTTTTCGGTTTTACTGTTCTGAAATGCCCAATCAGTCCCACCGTTGGTGGTATGAATTATAGTACCGGAATCTCCAACAGCCCAACCATATAAACTATCAACAAAATCAACCGATCTGAGAAATTTATTTGTGGGACTTTCTACACTTTCCCATGTTCCTTGAGAGTAAAGACTTATGTGAAACATTTGAAAAGCAAATATGAAAATTATGTAACGAATTTTTCTATTCATTCTTATAAAAGTGAAATTATAAATTAAATTAGATGTACTGCTTAATAAATTCAACGTACTATTGTAGTGTAAAAAAAGTGCCAGTCACTTTTAAAGTAACTGGCACACAATACATTCAGAATAACAGCTTAGCTGTTATTTCATCAGCAGCATCTTCTTAACTAGATTAAAGCTGCCGGATCTCAAGCTGTAAACATAAATACCGCTTGCAAGATTAGAGGCATCAAAATTTATTTCATACCTGCCCGCTTCCTGTACCCCGTTTACGAGAGAAGTAACTTTTTCACCAAGCAAATTATAAACATCTAACGTAACAAATCCACTTTCCGGTATTGAATACTTAATTGATGTACTTGGGTTAAAAGGATTTGGATAATTTTGTCCAAGCTCAAATGCTAAAGGACCTGTAACCTCAACTTCAATTTCGTCAGAGTATTCATACCTGCCGCCAAAATCGATTTGTTTTAATCTATAGAAAAATGTTCCTGTTAATGAGGAATTATCTATAAAAGAATATTCCTGAGGTTCGGTTGTTGTTCCGTGTCCGTCAACATAACCGATTGTAACATACTGTCCTTCTTCAGTTCTTCTTTCAATTTCAAACATCTGATTATTTAACTCAGTTGCTGTTGCCCAGTTAAGAATAACCTGGCCATTATTATCAACAGCAGTGAATGATGTTAATTCCACCGGAATAATAATACCAGTCCATCCCAATGAAAATGCTTTAATACTTGCCTGTATTGCATAAGTTTCAAGTTCAGAAAGACTGATGCCAGCAATTATAGCAAATGTTGTCCATACTGTTTCGCCCGGGCCAATATCGCCAAGTGGCGTTCCTACCCAACTTCTAAAATCTCCATTAGGATCTATAGCTGGATCAAAAGTTGTTATATAATTGTAAGAGTCTGTTCTACTGCCAGCATTCGAAGTTGTAGTTCTCATTCCCGATGCACCATCTAATGAAGCTATACCAAAGTAATATTCGGGAGTAACTGTGCCAAATTCATAAACAACATTGTTGAAAAGTGTATAGCCGCCTGAGTTAGTGCCAAAGGTATTTACATCAATATCCCAATCAATAAATATTCCCCCAACCGCAGATGGTATCATTGACCCCGTGGTATTGGTAAATCCGTATCTGATAAATACAAATTCTTCTCCGACTCCACTATGGGAGTATGATCTTTGAGTAATCTCAACACCAAAAGGTGTAGGCGCTAGACCATCATCTAATGTTGCCTCTGTTATTTGGTCAAAATTAACGTCAGAGGTGAAGCCACCAGCAAAATTACTTGTGACATTTTGTATATCAACAATTGAGAAGCTACCAATCATCCCGTTTACAGACATTGTGCTCGCAGATCCGAACAGAGGACCACCGACAAAAAGCCCATTCACACCCAACCACGTAACACCAGGACCGGTAAATCCGGTATTTTCTGCACCGATAGAGCCATCATTGAAGATACCAACATTTAAATCCCCTGGTGTGTGAATTAAACTCATCAGAGGTTCACTAGTTACTATTGTTGTAAATGTCCAGTTTGGACCGAAAGTTGTGCAAACTCCATCAGAACTATTAACTTTCCATAAATAGGTTGTACCAGAGCTCAATGGAGGCATAGGAACTGAAGTAACAAGAGGACCAGAATAAATAGATACCCCGTCAAAAATAACCTCTATTTCAGTCGCATCTAATCCATTTTCCCAGCTTAGAGTTGGTTCATTAAGTGGTATGTTGATAGCGCCTGCGGGTGGATTAGGATTGAATGCAGCACCAACCGAGCAAGGAGGAGGTGGATCAAAATTAAATGAAGCTATTCTTGTTCTCCAATTAAATTGACCTGAAGATGGCTGGTATTCGTTTGTATACCAGAAAGTCTGACCATCAGGGTCAACACTCATAGTTGTGTAATCACCCCATCTGCTAAGTGGGGCTTGAAAACCTGAGCTTGAGAAAATCACTTCTTCAGTAGCAGTCATTACACCAAGAGGATCACCATCCTTTCTTCCTGTAAATCTGATATCCGGAAATATAGTTGAACTTGAAGCAGAATAACCAAGTGCAATATCACCACTAGCATTCATTGCAATACTCCCCATCCATCTATGAATATTATCGGCAGGAGCATACGTACCTTCCTGGTACAAACTCCAACCGCTGGGATTACGTAATTCATACCATCTCATACCTGCGCGACCTCCGCCGGAATTGATTGTGTGGCAAGCTACCAAAGTTTCATGAGTGCCAAAATTCCTATATTGTAATCGCTGCATTAATCTGAAAGAAAGATCATCCAATAAGTTTGATGTACCCATTTGTGGGATTCCGTTAACAGGACCATAAGATGAGGTGGTAATTGCTAAAGGTCCTGTAAATGTGGATGAACCCGGATTAGCCCAATCTACCTGAAGTTCAAAAACATCAAGTCCGCCAGCAAAGGCTTGTACAAAATAATTTGGTGCACCTGCTGGAGGAGGAGTAGTGCCGTCACAATCTGCCGGAAGTAATGATGCGGACATACTTGAAGGCACACTGAATATCACCATATCTGCCGGGTCACCAATCAACATTTTATCTCTTTCCATTACACCTGCATAAGTTCCTTGAAATCCGCCGGCAAAACGATTTGCTGAGAAATAATATCCATCAGGCCAAACACCAAACTTAGGATAATCAGGAAATTGTGCAGTCTGAAAACCATATCGGTACCAAGCACCTGTAGGATCGGATGTTTGAGAAACAGCTACTAATAAATATGTACCACCGCTTGGTAATGAGAACTGGGTTGCAATCCATCTGTCGGCAAGATCATCATAAAGAACTACAGGATCACCATCATTTAAACTTGATTGCCAGGGACCTGGAAATCCTGCCCAAATAGTACCAAGATTAAAAGGACCTAAAAGAGAATTGCCGCTTTTATCCCATATCTGAAAACGAACATTTACCATTTGCATGTAATGATTGGGACCAACATCTCCACTAACATCCGGTGGTGCGAAACCTTGTGCACCAACACCGTCAAAATTTTCTAAAATATTTCCACCACCATCAATTCCGTTAAAGAGCTGAAGAGCCGGATCATTTTTATACTCATTATTAAATGTAGTTGGAATGTCTCGGAGAGGAATAATTCCATCCACCCATGGTGTTGGTGTAAGCGGCATCTCTTCCATTTCTCTGAGCGGGATGGATAAATCATGGTTTACTGCCGATATTATCTCGGTGGGGTATAAAACCTGTACTTGCCCAAACGAAACAAAGATAGTTGAGAGGACAAAAAGTACAGAAAAAGTAAAGAACTTAAACATATTAGCTCCTATAAATTAAGTTTATGTATTGAATTATTTTTTCATTTATTTACAAGATAAGAAATTATTTTATAAGTACATAAAAAAAGCCCTGAAAAATTCAGGGCTGATCTATCAACAGAGTACCAGCCACTTTTAAAGTGACCGACACATAAATTATTTGGGGATAACAGCTTGACTGTTATTTCATCAACAGCATCTTCTTAACTGAATTGAAGCTGCCTGATTTTAAGCTGTAAACATAAATACCGCTGGCAAGATTCGAAGCATCAAAATTTATTTCATACCTGCCTGCTTTCTGTACTCTGCTTACTAGAGTAGTAACTTTTTCACCAAGCAAGTTATAAACATTTATTGTTACGAATCCATTTTCTGGAATTGAATATTTAATAACAGTACCCGGGTTAAAAGGATTCGGATAATTCTGTTCAAGAGCAAACTCAAGAGGTGCAGTAACATCAACTGCAACTTCATCTGAATACTCAAATATGCCGTTGAAATCTATTTGCTTTAAGCGGTAAATGTAGTTACCACTCGCAACCTTTGAATCGACATAAGAATATGTTTGAATATCCGTAGTTGTACCGTGACCCGGAACAAAACCGACCTTCTCAAATTCTCCGTCACCCGTTCTTCTCTGGATTTCAAATCCCTGGTTGTTAAGATCAGTAGCAGTTATCCAGTTAAGTTGAATATTATCACCAGCAATAACTGCAGCAAAAGATGTGAGTTCTACCGGAACAATGAACATACCATAGATGGCGAAATTATCAATTGTCCACCACCAATCGAAACCGGGTTGAATTACGCGGACTCGAACTTGAACGTTAGTTTGACCGGCTATTATGGTGGTAATATCAACAACTTCGTGTGAATTACGTTCATCAACTCCATTTCTTTCCCACACAGAAAACCAGCTGCTTCCACCGTCGGTACTTATTTCAACTAGGGCATCATCATCAGAATCAAAAGTTCTCCAGTCATTATCAAATTCTATCCAGACCATTTCAGTATAGGACGAGAAATCAATCGTTGCATAAACATCACCATTTGCTGCTGTCTGAATATTTACCCCCTGGCTATGGCTGACAGCATTAAGAAAGCTGCTTAAATTAATTGAAGATGACCAGGTTACTCCATCATCAGTCGAATATCTTAAAACTACATCAAGATCATTAGGGCCGCCAAAGTCAGTCCATGCAACATATAATCTACCTTCATACGGGCTGCCGGGTGTTTTATCTATCATCATATGATTTTTATCGGCTAAACTACCCGGGTTTGGTGCAACAGTATGAGTTGACCATGTAGCACCATTATCTGTTGAAACAGATATTCCCTGACCACCAGGATTGTTGATATAATTTTCGTAGAAATTACCGTTATTACCTATAACCGATGCGGGATCACCTGAATTACTTCCGAATGGTGGAACATCAGAACCACCCCAGGTTTGAGCACCGTCAAGTGTCCAATAAACACCTGTACCAAAAAGTGCACTGACAGGCCAGTTAGTAGTATTTGCAGATGCAAATACAATGTTTTCACTAAAAGGTGCTACATCCACACTTAACTCTGATTGAGTTGTGTTTGTTGTGGGAAGAGATCTGAAATTTGGATTTACCGTAATACCGCTGCCTCCAAGTAAAAATGTTTTTGTTTGAGATGCAGGTGGGTCCCATTTGTAATTAGGATCACCTGGATCGATAGTATTCTGATCAATAAAAATCTTTGACCAGATTTTATCGTTATCCTGCGAAAACAGAGTGGTCGTGAAAATACTGACCATCCATAAGAAAGTGAGCAAGGTATAAACTGCGCTTCTCATTATTCCTCCTAAGTTGAATGAATGGATAAAGTAATTAAATAGAAATAGCTTGCTTAACATTTTACAAGACTGTTGGAATATCCATCTCCCCAAATCTTAATAAACTGGTATTAATTGTTTGTCCTAAATAACAATTTATCACTAATTAATTTTTTCCATAGGAATATGAAGTGAAAAGTAAAGAAGTGGTGAAAATAAGACGTAAATATTTTTCCTAACTTTCTTTTGCTGGTTTTGAGTTTTATTACATAACGAGTTTATTAATTGGACGTTACAATAATAAATTTTTATTATAAAAAAAGCAAATTGAGAAAAAATAATAATAATTTTTTTATAACAATGAATAATGTTAACTATTTATTAGCTTAATTACTTAGTCTATTTTGATGACAATTGAATTCATAATTTTTATTAGCATATTTTTTTACGTTCTCATTTATTTATTTGTTTTGCTAAAAATTTCTCCAGATGCTTTTAAAAACTTAAATGGCAAAAACAACAGCCTTGATAAGCTTCTTCATTTTTCAATAATTGTCGCAGCAAAAAATGAAGAGGGAAATATAAGCACATTAATTTCTTCGCTTAAAAAATTAAATTACCCCGAAGACAATTACGAAGTAATAATTGTTGATGATTATTCAAATGACAATACTTTTCATCTCGCGAAAAAGCTTACCAACGGATTAGAAAATTTTACGGTTATTAGTGCCATTAATAAAAAGTATGAGGATAAACGCGGAGCTTTAGATTATGGTATCTCACTTGCTACGTATGCGAATATTGCAATAACAGATGCTGACTGCATGCCGGAAACGGACTGGCTTTTGTGTTTATCACCTAAGTTTAATGCGGGCTGCGATTTCGCTTTTGGTATCGCTCCATTTTACCAGACTAACAAACTTGTTAATAAAGTTAGCTGCTACGAAAACTTCAGAAACTCATTATTGGCAATCTCAGCAGCAAATTTTGGTTTAGCATATACTGCTTCAGCAAGGAATTTTGGTTTTAAGAAAGATGCATTTGAAATAATAGGTGGTTACAAAAATACAACCGAAACAATAAGTGGAGATGATGACCTCTTACTTCGGGAAGCAGTAAAAAAAGGTTTGAAGGTATGCACACTAACTTCGCCGGGTTCTTATGTTTACTCTGAAACGAAAAAAACATTTAGGGAATATTTTTCTCAGCGCGCACGGCATACACAATCATCGTTTCATTACCCGTTCAAACAAAAGCTGTTTCTGTCATTATGGCATTTGATGAATCTTGTTTTTATTTTTTCTCCGGCGTTTATATTTATAAATAAAATTTTCATTCTGCCGTTTTTAATCAAAATTTTGTTTGATACTGCAGCTGTCTTGACACATCAAAGAAAATTTGGTTATAGGTTTTTAATATTTGAAATTATTTATCTTCAAATGATTTATGAGATTTTTCTTATTGTGCATTTCATTAAAGCAAAATTTGGAAAGATTGAATGGAAGCAGCCGTAAAACAAATCCCCTGGCTTGATGAGAAGCACCCTAACTATGAAAGGTGGAAACGTGCAAGGGAAATTTCCATTGAACGTGGTAAGTTTGTTAGATCAATTATTTCCAAAGTACGTAAATGCCAAAACCTAAAAATTCTCGATATTGGTTCAGGCGAAGGAGGTACTTCAGAAGTTTTATCCGAAGATAATTTTGTTACTAGCTTTGATATGAACAAGATAAGATTACTTCGCCAACAAAATTCCTTTTCCAATTTTAATTTACTCTGCGGAAGTTCATCATCTTTACCTTTCAAAAATAATTCTCTTGATTTGATAATTTTACAGGATGTGCTGGAACACTTAGACAACAGAGAGGAATTAATCAATAATATTTACAATTTATTAAATAATAATGGGATGATTTACCTGAGCACTCCAAATAAATTTTCAGTTATTAATATTATCGCCGACCCGCACTGGGGTGTACCATTAGCTTCACTTTTAAAAAGAGAAAGCGTTAGAAAATATTTTCTAAACTACTTCAGAAAATCAGAAATGAACAGGAAGGATATTGCTGAATTGTTATCACTTAAAAATATTTATGAGTTGTTTGTAGATAAATTTGAAGTTCAATTATTTATAAGACATTCGGTTAACGAATTGTTTAAAGGCAATAAAGGAATTGTGTGGAGCAATTTTCATCTTAAACTGTTACACATTCTGAAAAAAGTCAAATTGGATAAAGTGATAACCAAACTTGCAAACGATCGAATTGGTTTTATCAACAGATTTTTTACGCCAACTTTTTATATGATTTTAAAAGTTAATAAATCCATTTAAAATCATCCCAATTACATTTTTCTAAGTTTATACTGAAAAGCTTACCAAAGTAAAATTCAAACGATTTTTAAAGAAATACTTTATATACTAACCTGATATAAATTACCAAGATGACGGTAATCCTGGGTCTCGCCACTGGAATGTTTAGCTCTGATTTGTTCAAAGAGCAAAACTTGTTCTTTAGAATATAATCTTTCTCCACAATGCAAACAGACTTCTGCCCGCACATTTGCAACAGCAGTATTATTACCGTCGCGTAAAAGTTTTTCAACTTCTTTTTCAACAATATCATTTCCGCAAATTGGACATTTATCAAATGGTTTCATTTTCTTTGCCTTCTAATTTTACTCAAGTTGACCGATCACAATTGAAAACCGTTAAAACGGTTATTACAGTTGGTTTTTTCTCATTAACCCACGACTTAAGTAGTGGGTTACTCTGCCAAACCTTATTATTTTTAACCGTTTCAACGGTTTTTAATGAACCAGTTTTTAAACGGTCAACTTGAGAAATTTTATGTCAATCCACAAATACGGATCAGGTTTATAAGACAGTTACTAATACTGTCCATATATAAAAATATACGATTAATTAAGTATTCGCGCAATTAATTTATAATGAGCATAATGCATTGTGCGTTTTACTATTATTAAATTCTGGTTAGTATAAAACATTTTACAAATCAAAATGAAATGATTATGTTTCCATCAATAAATTTTAAAACGAATGAACTATAAATCTTTAGCAGCAAAAGCAGTAGAAGCAAAATCGAAGGCGCTCCCAACTTACTCTAATTTTCACGTTGGTGCAGCACTTATAACGAAGGATGATAAAATCTATACCGGCTGCAACATCGAATCGAGTTCTTACAGTCTAACAATCTGTGCTGAAAGAACGGCAATATTTAAAGCGATATCCGAAGGTGAAAGAAAATTTAAAGCGATTGCGGTTGTCGGTGATACGGAAGGATTCATTTCTCCATGCGGTGCCTGCAGGCAAGTAATTAGCGACCTTTGCGGCGATATTGATGTTGTTCTGGTTAATAGTAAAAATGAAACCAAAGTGATGAAAACATCCGAGCTTTTACCATTTGCGTTCAGCGATAAAGATCTTAAATAAAACTTAACTCATCATTCTAAATTTTTCATTCTACATTATTAATTATGATTGATTCGGCACCACACTTAATGCCTAAAGATACCGGTTGGATTGAGGTGATTACCGGTTGTATGTTCAGCGGAAAGACAGAGGAACTTATCCGACGTTTAAGAAGAGCACAAATAGCTAAACAAAAGGTAAAAATATTCAAACCTTTAATTGATACACGTTATTCTGAAAGTTCAATTGTTTCACACAATGACCAATCTCTTCCTTCCATACAAATAAAAGACATAAAGGATGTGTTAAAATTATCCGAAGACTCACAGGTAATTGGTATAGATGAGGCACAGTTTTTCTCGGATGAAATAGTAAATATTTGTAATGAACTTGCTGATACAGGTAAAAGAGTAATTGTTGTTGGATTAGACCAGGATTACCGAGGTATCCCTTTTGAACCAATTCCTCATTTACTCGCCATCGCGGAATACATAACCAAATCACTTGCAATTTGTGTTGAATGCGGAAATCCCGCCGATAAAACACAGCGTAAAACCACCTCATCCGAAAGAGTGATTGTTGGTACCTCTGATATTTATGAGGCAAGGTGTAGAAAATGCCATTACATACCTGAGGAAGTTTAAAGGTTACAAATGGATATTAATTCAATCTTCAGAGGGTTTGTTGGAATACTTGTTTTAATTGGTATCGCATTTCTTCTATCAAACAACAAAAAGAAAATTAACTGGAAACTTGTATTCACAGGGCTTGGGCTGCAATTTGTATTTGCTGTTTTCATTCTACGAAGTGAAGAGCTTAGAAGTTTTTTTATTCCTTTCGGCTGGCCAAAAGATTTTTTTACATGGATTAGCGGCTTCTTTGTTATTATCCTTAACTTCACAACGGAGGGTGCTACATTTGTATTTGGAGATCTTGCCAAACCTCCGGGCGCGGATGGAAGTTTAGGTTTTTTCTTTGCATTTCAGGTTTTGCCTACAATTATATTTTTCGCAAGCTTAATGTCAATTCTTTATTATCTGGGTTTTATGCAGACAGTAGTTAAAGGTATGGCATGGATAATGGCAAAATTTTTAGGTACAAGCGGCGCGGAATCACTCTCAACCTCGGCAAATATTTTTGTGGGGCAAACCGAAGCCCCCTTGATGATAAGACCTTATCTTAAAGATATGACCAAAAGCGAAATTCTTACTATAATGGTTGGAGGTATGGCAACCATTGCAGGCGGAGTAATGGCTGCATATATTCAGATTTTAGGTACGGCTTACGCAATAAAGCACGGAATTCCGCTTATAGAAGCACAGCAAATTTTTGCGACACAATTACTTGGTGCAAGTGTAATGGCAGCACCGGCTGCAATTGTTATTTCAAAAATTCTTTTCCCTGAAACAAGCGAGCCGGTAACAAAAGGTACCATAAAAATTGATGTGGAAAAAAATGCGGAAAATGTGATTGAAGCTGCAGCTAATGGTGCAAGCGAAGGTTTGAAACTTGCATTAAATGTTGGTGCAATGCTTTTGGTGTTTATTGCACTAATTGCAATGTTCAACTATGGTTTGAATTTTATAGGTGATCTTTTTAATTGGAATGAATCTCTAAAAGCAATTTACGGAGAACCGTTGAGCTTTCAATTAGTGTTGGGCTGGATATTTCAGTTTGTTGCTTTTGGAATCGGTGTGCCGTGGGAAGACGCCCTGAGCTTTGGAAGTTTGTTCGGAACAAAAATAGTAGTTAATGAATTTGTTGCTTATTCGGATATGGGAATATTGATTGAAGCCGGAAAAATATTAAACGAAAAAACAATTATAATGTTAACTTACGCTTTATGCGGATTTGCAAATTTCAGCTCAATTGGAATACAAATTGGCGGATTAGGACCATTAGCACCAAGCAGAAAATCTGAAATTGCAAGCCTCGGTATTAAAGCAGTTATTGGAGGAGCGATGGCAACTTTAATGACTGCTACTTTAGCCGGTTTATTGTATATCGGAAATTAATACATGGTTATATTTTCGAACAAAACAAAAATGCTCAAACCTTAATTAACATACATCAATACATCATCTCGTAAAAATGAAGATTGATCTCTCATTCAAATACAAAGATTTATTAAAGCAAATAAATAAAGAAAAACCTTTCGAACCCGAATTTGCAATAATATTAGGCAGCGGTTTGGGAGATTTCGCATCCTCTCTTGATGTTAAAAAATCAATCTCAACCGAAGACCTGCCGGGATATCCGCCTTCAACAGTTACAGGCCATTCCGGTAAAATAATTTTTGCTGAGGTGAAGAATAAAAAGCTGCTTTTATTTAAAGGCAGAATTCATTTTTACGAAGGTTATAAAATTTATGAATGTGTTCTTCCGGTATTCATCACACATAAACTAAATTGCAAAAAGATACTGCTTACAAATGCGGCAGGAGGAATAAACAGAAATTTTATAGCTGGCGATCTTATGCTTGCAGATTCGTTTAACGGAATGAACATTAAAAAAGAATTAATTGAGTTAATTGATATTCCAACCAGCGAAATAAAAAACAGGTTTTTAGATTTCCCATCATCCAAGCTGAATGATGTGGTTAGAGAAGCAGCTATTTATGAGAAAATTATTTTGCAGGAAGGAACATATTGGTATTCAAAAGGGCCAAGCTATGAAACTCCTGCTGAAATAAACCTGATGTACAAATTTGGCGGAGATGCAGTTGGAATGTCAACTGTTCTTGAAGCAATTTTTGCAAATCTAATAGGAATGGAAACAGTAGCCATATCCTGTATTACAAATCTTGCTGCAGGTATTTCACTCAATAAACTTTCCCACGAAGAAGTAACCGAAACCGCAAACAAAGTTAAAAGTAAGTTTGAAAGATTAGTAAAAAGAGTTATTTCATCCATTTGATTTTTTTCCACCATTCTCTAAAATTGTATAAGAATCCCCCTGTTCTCTATTTATTTCGGATGGGAACTAATCGAAATTTATTGACTTTCTAAACCTATACCACTAAGTTTGTTGGTTTAATTAATTAAAAACCTCACACAGTAAAAAGTTAAAGCATGAAAGAATTCAGATTTCGAATTATTATTGTATTGGGAGCTATTGGTTTAGCATTATATCTTCTATACCCTACCTATGTTGACTTTCAAAACACTAAAGATATAAACAAAATACTTGAAGAAAGGAAACAGCATTTACTTGCTGCAAATCCTGACCTTACAACGAGCCAGCTTGAAAAAATGCTCAAGGTGGTTGAAGATAGTTTATTGAGTGACAACCCTGAAATTACTAAAAACCGCGAAAAAAGAGTTAAACTTGGTCTTGATCTTCAAGGAGGAATGAGAGTAGTTCTGGAAGTTAACACTTCACAGTTATTGGCTAAAATTGCTAATAATCCTGATGATACTTTTGAGGAAATTTTAAAAGAAGCTGAAGAAGAAGCTGTTCTTTCCGATGAATCAATTGTGATTATTGTCGGCAGAAAACTTACAGAAAGAGGGATAAGATACAGCAGATATTTTGGAACTATAAGGCAGGATGACGATCAGATACTTGCAGGATTAAATGAAGATACTGATGATGCTGTTACCCGCGCACTCGAAATTATACGAAATAGAGTTGATCAATACGGTGTATCAGAACCATCTATACAACGACAGGGCAGCAGAAGAATAATTGTTGAACTTCCAGGCGTTGCAAGAGAAGAAGAAGCAAAACAGTTGTTGCAGGGAACCGCTTTACTTGAATTCAGATTGTTAAAAGAACCCGAATATACTATCTCGGTTATGCAAAAGATTGATGAATCGCTGGCAAAAGCAATAGGTGTGCTTGATACAGTTACAACTCAGATTGAAATCGGTGATACCTTAATCGCAGAAGGTGATACAAGTTTCGTTGCAGATGCTACACTATCAACAGAGGACCTTTCCGAAGAAGAATTCAAAAAGCAGCATCCATTCTTTACAATTGCCTTGTTGGATCCTCAGGGCGGAAGCGCCGATGCTTATGTAAAAGGAGATGATAAAAATAAATTACTTTTAATGTTAAGCAGACCCGAAGTACAGAAAGTAATTCCAAACAATGTTGAGTTTGTATTCTCTGCAAAACCAATCGGGCAGCAAGATGGGCAGGACGTTTATATCATGTATCTGGTAAACAATAAACCGGAACTTACAGGCGGCGTTATTACAGATGCTCAGGCAAACATTGACCCCAATACAACAGCATGGATTGTCTCGATGACGATGAACAGCGAAGGGGCAACCAATTGGGCAAGAATTACTGGAGCTAATGTTGGTAAAAGGATTGCAATTATGCTGGATGGAGCTGTCTTCTCAGCTCCTGTAGTCAGAAACAAAATCACGGGTGGTCGTTCCCAGATTGAAGGAATGGCTAATATGGAAGAAGCAAAACTGCTTGAGATTATTTTGAAAGCCGGAGCACTGCCAACCCCTGTTGATATTTTGGAAGAAAGAATCGTTGGTCCTTCGCTTGGTGAAGATTCCATAATAAAAGGATTTCGTTCTGTTGTTCTTGGTTACATACTTGTTGTACTATTTATGATATTTTATTACAAAAGAGCCGGGACAGTTTCAGCCGCAGCACTTGTTTTTTCAGTTCTTTTTATTCTTGGTGTACTTGCCGGATTTAAAGCTACGTTAACTTTGCCCGGTATTGCCGGAATTATTCTAACAATAGGTATGGCAGTGGATGCTAACGTGCTTATTTTCGAAAGGATAAGAGAAGAAATGGCAACCGGTAAAACAATTAAAGCATCTATTGATAGTGGATTTGCAAGAGCATATTCAGCTATTTTTGATTCAAACATTACTACATTTTTTACAGGTATTATTCTTTACCAATTTGGTACAGGTCCAATTAAGGGCTTTGCAATTACTTTGATGATTGGTATTGGAGCAAGTTTATTTAGCGCGCTTGTAATAAGCCGTCTGGTGTTTGATATTATGACGGCTAAAGGAGTTAAAGTTAGTATCGGTTAATTTATTCACGCTTTAAGGAACAGATTTATAAAATGCGAATATTAGAAAATCTTAATTATGACTTTTTAGGTAAAAGAAAAATTGCATACTCAATATCTATAACCCTTTTTCTGATTGGTTTGATCAGCGTTATTGTAAAAGGTTTAGAATTTGGGATCGATTTTAAAGGTGGAACGGAAATCGTTCTTCAATTCGATGACCCCGTAGATGTTGGTGAAATAAGAACATACGTTGAAAATCTTGGTTTAGGGTCAGCTGAAGTTAAAACTTTTGGTGGAGAAACCGGAATAATGGTTCGTACCGAAGAACAGGTAATTCCACCGGGTATTTATCCCAAGGTCATCGAGAATATTGAAAGTGCAATTGAAAAATTTTCCCCAGGTATCGAAAGAAACATAATCGATTCAACTGCAAGCTCTGTTACTTATGAGTTCGCGAACTCTGAAATTACTAATGCAGTAATTGATAAATTATTTGAGGCGGGATTCCAAACCGGTCATGTTTCTAAGGAATTGGATAACAAACAAATGATTGTTAGGGTAAGTATTTCTGATTGGATAAAAGAAAACCTGAGTGTAAAAGTGGAAAATAATCCATTCATTGTTCTTAAAGAAGATATTGTGGGTCCAAAAATTGGTGAAGAACTTAAACAGGATGCTGTGTTGGCTATCTTCTTTGCGCTAATTGTTATTCTTCTTTACCTAGGTTTCCGTTTCAAATTTGTATTTGCAATGGGTGCTGTTGCTGCACTTTTTCATGATGTTTTAATTACACTCGGACTTTTTGCAGCTCTTTACGGTCTGATACCAGGATTAAATCTTGATATCGACCTTACAGTTGTGGCTGCGTTTTTAACATTAATCGGTTATTCAATTAACGATACTGTTGTGAATTATGACAGGATAAGAGAAAATCTGAAGATACACAAAACCCGCCCGCTTTATGAGATTATTAACACAAGCATAAGTCAGACTATGAGCCGTACATTAATTACCAGTGGTACTACTTTGATTACCGTTCTTGTACTTTTGATTTTTGGAGGCGAGGTGTTAAAAGTTTTTGCTTTTACACTTTTCTTTGGAGTCATCATCGGTACGTTTTCATCAATATTTGTAGCGAGTGCTTTGGTTTATGAATATGCGGAGAAGTATAAAAAGAAATTGGAATTTTAAGTTCATCCCAACTTAAAAAAGAAAACCGGTAGTGAGAGCTATCGGTTTTTTTTATTAATCTAATTTGAAGATTCTTTCACAAAGCACTTATTCTTAACAAATTAATTATTTCACTTTTATTATCACACATTTTTACGAGATACTATTTACTTAAAAAAATGTTTTAGAAATTATGGGAAGTGTATGTTCTTTAATTCAGAATAAAGCTGAGCAGAATTTATACTCTGCCAATTATAATTTTACTCTACCTGCTTTACATCAATTATAATGATGAGCAATAAAGATTATTAAAGCTGCTGCAGAGTAAATTTACAGTAGAGGATATTCCTCATATTTTGGATTAATTTTATGTTGGCAGCAATTTTCTGCCATTTTGAAATCTGCCCTTGCCCCTTCAAGGTCACCAAGTCGAACCTTTAATGTTGCTCTGTGAAAATATGATTTTTCATCCATTGGATTTAAGCCAATTGCCTTGGTAAATTCTTTTATGGCATCCTCATATTCCCCGCTGTCAGCTTTTTCAATCCCAGAAACATTATGAAAGTCATGAGTTCCGTTGTCAGCCCGGGATTTCTGATGTAACTCATTAACTGAATCAAGCCCTTTCATAGTCCTTACCTCCTTATAATGATAAGTTATGTAATGTATATTAATTTAGAGTTATTAATAAACTTAAAAATGCTTTTATCAAGTGCGATGAATAACAAGCGGATGTGTTATTGTTAAAAGCAAAATAATATTATGAAAAAGCGTCAGTCGTTTATTTTTTCTAACCTATCCCCTGGATTAATGTGTAAGAAATGTTATTGCTGCATCTTCTATTTTACACTTAAAGTTTGTCTTGAGGGTATAGGGATAACGCTTTATTTAGAATACAGATAATATTACCTTTAATTATTATTCAGTATATAAAGAAAATTATTTACAATGTCAAGGGAAAATGTTTGGAAATGTAAAATATCTTTCACAAAATTAACAAAATAAATTTTGCAAATTACAATTGAATTATTTTACAGCTGTTGATAATTCTATCCAATTACAAATGTTAAAGCAGTAAAATACTATGTGTTGAGCTTAGTAAGACGACGCTAGAATTAACTTCTTTCTACTTCAGAAAAACCTAAGAAATTTCGATTGTAATAGCAAAAACTTATAATATTTTTTGATTACGGTCGCAGAATATTATAATAAATTTAGAAAAATAAGATAATGAGAAAAATTTGAATGTTTGGTTACCAATTCACCTTAACAATATCCATAGTCATATCAATAATTTCAAAATAATTAACTTGTTTTATATAACATTTGGTTTTAGCGTGCAACAAAAAAGTTAATAAAAAACCCCCGCTTAAAATCAACGCCGTGTGGCAGTTGATAATTTATTAAGCAGGGGGAGGAAAACTTACCGCTTACCATTTAAATTATAATCTATTATAATCTAACGAGTACGCTTACCAGCTTTAATATCTTTACAAGCTTTGCAAAGCTTTCTTCCACTTGTCCCCTTCTTCCTTTTCTTAACACCTTTTCC
>JADFLR010000057.1 GCA_022564295.1 Bacteroidota bacterium
TTTACTGAGTTTGGGTAGCTGATTTAACTCGTTACCTGAAATATTTTCTTTCATAGTGCTTACCTTTTTTGTGATAAGTTATGTAAAGTATTTTAGCAGCAGAATTTCGAAGAAATTCAAAAAATCATATTCTTTTTATGTTCTATATTCGAAACAGACGCTCTTTTACAAAAGTGGTATAGTATGTATTTAACTAATAATCATATAATCTATGCCTTCGATAAATCAATAAGTAAAGGCTAAATCATAAATTTAATCTATATACCTAAAGTTTCTCTTGAGAGTATAGATGTAACGCTTTTGTTTTTAGGCAGATAATTTTGCTTTTGATTATATATAATAATAATTATTGATAATGTCAAGTATAGTATTTTATAATGTGTAATATATATAAACATGGTATCCACCTAACAGAAATAAATAGGATAGATAGTAAAGGGCTGATCACTCTCAGAAGGGCAGTGGAGCGTAGCGGAACTGCCCTTCTGAGAGTTGGCAAAAAAACAATGGGCTTTAACTAACTTTGTAATTAACAAATATAAAATTATGAAGTCAGAAAAAACCCATTGAGTTCTTATGATAAAAATAACATATTATTCTGCTTATACAAATATGAAAAATATTTATGGTATTCGTTACAAGTTAGTCAGATATGCTCTTGAGTATAACGTCTCTGCTGCAGCAAGAGAATTTACTACAACTCGGAAAACCGTACGTAAATGGCGTGATAGATACCTTAAAGATGGAATAAAAGCACTAGTCGATCAGTCTAAAGCACCAAAGAATTGCCCGCACAAACTATGTAAAGACATTGAGGAAAGGATTATTAAGATTAGGAAAAATCGAAAATACCTCGGCCCCTTCCGTATTATTGAAGAACATAATATCAATGCAAGCTATGGTGCTGTTGCTCGTGTTCTTAAAGATGCAGGACTTACAAGACAAAGAAAGAAAAAATACAAGGTGCAGCGTGACCTTAGAGAAGTAAAACAGAAAATGAAGCCTTTTGAGAAAATTCAAATTGATCTTAAAGAACTAAAGGATATTCCTCAATACTATCCTTTCATTTCTAAAGGTTTTCCTAAGTATCAGTTCTCTGCCAGAGACGTTAGAACCGGAATTACTTTCCTTTCTTATGGTTATGAAAAATCAGCTTCTAATGTGGGAATATTTTTGTTTTATCTTCTTTCTCATCTTAAAAATAATAATGTCGATTTATCCAAAGTTGTTTTTCAGTCTGACAACGGTTCCGAATTTATTGGTTCCCCAAAGGCTATTTACGCTAATACCCCTTACCAAAATATTGCTCGCAAATTTAATGTCTCAACTGTGTTGATCCCGCCTGGAGCGCCTACTTTTAATAGTGATGTCGAAGCTATGCACAGGCTTATTGAAGATGAATTTTATGATATGGAAGATTATTCTGATAAGTATAATTTTCTTAACAAAGCTTTTACTTACGTAGTGTATTTTAATTACTTAAGAAAATTTAGATATAAATTTGGCAAAACTCCTTTCCAAATTTTATCCGAATATGAGAATCTTAATAATACCAATTATGATTTCTCTCTTTTAGCTTTTTATCCGATTTTTCTTGATTCTTTTATCAATAATTTTAATTTTTCTTTGCCTATTACTGGATACCATGTTCATATATCAGTCAAAAATCAAATTTAATTCATTCCCTCTTTCCCTCAAAATAACTATTTTGCCAAGTAAATTTTTATTATTGATGTCTAAGTGAATAATACTAAAAAATATATTGCAGTAATTGCCGTTAGCGGAGGATTGGATAGCTGCGTAACAGCCGCAATTGCAAAAAAAGATTATGAACCAGCTTTTGCCCATATAAATTACGGGCAAAAAACAGAAGCTCGTGAATTAAAATCATTTAATGATATTGCGGATTTTTATAACGTAGAAAAAAGACTCGTTGTTGATTATACTCACCTGGCAAAAATCGGCGGTTCATCTTTAACTGATAAAAACATTGAAATCTCACAAGCTGATTTGACAAGTAAAGAGATACCAACATCGTATGTGCCGTTCAGGAATGCAAATATACTTTCTGCTTGTGTTAGCTGGGCAGAAGTACTGGCTGCCAAAGCTGTATTTATAGGCGCTGTGTTTGAAGATTCATCCGGTTACCCTGATTGCAGACCGGATTTCTTTGAAGCATTTCAAAATATTATTGATTTTGGAACTAAACCTGAGACATCAATAAAAATTGTTACACCTATAATTAATTTATCAAAAGCAGAAATTGTAAAAAAAGGAGTCGAACTGAAAGCACCACTTGGGCTTACCTGGTCTTGTTATCAAAACGAAGATAATGCCTGCGGAGTTTGTGACAGTTGTGCGTTTAGATTAAGAGGTTTTCAGCAGGCAGGGATTGAAGACCCGATAACGTATAGATTTAAACCGGGTTATTTGGTTAGTAAATAATTGTATGTTATTCTGATAATGTATTGGCATATGAGGAATCTCGAATAATTATAATAAAAGATTATTCGTCGCCCTTCGAATTCGCATTATCGTCAGGCGACAAGGCCAAAGGCTCCTCAGAATGACAATTCAGAAATAAACTTCAAATTATGAGAGATAAAAATGGAAGACAAAATTAAATTGCTAGAAACCTTCG
>JADFLR010000052.1 GCA_022564295.1 Bacteroidota bacterium
GGAAGTGAAATTACTGATGGCATCACACACGGAATGTTTTTAACAATGAAGAACCTACTTGGTGAGATCGGAATGGAGAATAGAATTACATCAGCAGAGAAATTAATATCAGCACTTCGTGAAAGAAAATCGCAAACAGAAATTAATTATATTAAAGAAGCGATAAGAATTACAGAAGAAATTTTTAATGAAGTAACAAAATTCATCAAACCCGGAAAAACTGAAAAAGAAATTGCAGTTTTTATCAAATCAGAAGTTGAAGAACGAAACCTGGAATATGCCTGGGAACCATTAGTTTGCCCTGCTGTGTTCACCGGACCCGAAACTGCCGGCGCCCATTATGCTCCTACTGACAGGAAAGTTGAAAAGAGTCAAATCCTGAATATAGATTTTGGTGTAAAGTATAACGGTTATTGTTCTGATATGCAAAGAACATTTTATATATTAAAAGATGATGAAACAAAAGCACCGGAAGATGTAATGAAAGGATTTAATACAATTGTCGATTCAATTGAGCAATCAAAACAGGCAATGAAACCGGGAGTTCAGGCAGTTGAAATTGATGCAGTTGCAAGGAAAATAGTTACCCAAAATGGTTATGATGAATTTCCACATGGTTTGGGTCATCAGGTTGGCAGGTTCTCACATGATGGCACGGCACTGCTTGGTCCGCCCTGGGAAAAGTATGCACAAAAACCTTTTCAGAAACTTGAGGAAAACATGGTCTTTACAATTGAACCAAGGCTGCAAGTTCAGGGTAGAGGCACAGCCACGGTTGAAGAGATGGTAAGGATAAATTCTGTTGGAGCTGAATGGCTTACAAATCCACAGAAAGAAATAATACTGATAAAATGAATTATGGAATAATCATTTATGAATATCGGTAGAAGTTTATTGTTGTGGGCTTCCAAAAATGAATGGATGACCGGGCATGTGCCGAATTTTAAATTTGTACAAAAAGCGCTTAGAAGATTTATGCCTGGCGAAACTCCAACAGATGCATTAAATGCGACTCACAGACTGCTTAAACATAATATTCTTACTACATTTACGCACCTTGGAGAAAATATAAATGATTTGAGAGAAGCGGAAATATCCGCTCAGCATTATATTGATTTAATTGAGAGAATAAATACTGAAAAATTAGATATAGAAGTTTCTCTCAAATTAACTCAAATTGGTTTCGATCTTTCTCACGAAAAAACACTTGAGTTTTTTAAAGCTATAGTTCAAAAAGCCAAAGAATACTGCAAAAATGTATTTATAGATATTGAGGACAGTTCTTATGTGGATAAAACAATTGATTTTTATAAGAGAATAAAGGAAGATTATGATAATATAGGATTATGTTTGCAAGCTTATCTTTACAGAACAATGGACGATATAAAAGCTATGATTGATATCAATCCATGGATCCGACTTGTTAAAGGCGCATACAATGAACCTGATACGATTGCATTTAGGAGGAAAAAAGATGTTGATGAGAACTTCTTTATGATTTCAAAATATTTTTTGAAGCAGATTCAAAAAAGAAATATTAGAATTGCATTCGCTACACACGACTTAAAATTACAGGAGCAAATAAAGAAAGAAGCAAAAAAATATGATCTTCCAAATAAAGTAGTTGAATTTCAAATGCTTTATGGGATTAAGGAACGGGAGCAGATAAGATTAGCTGCACAGGGATACAATGTTCGCACTTTAATCAGTTACGGTAAACTCTGGTATCCATGGTATATGAGACGGCTGGCAGAACGCCCGGCTAATGTTGGATTTATATTAAAAAATATATTAAGTAAATGAGTATAAATTATATTAAATAAAGGATTAAGTCATTATGTTAAAAGGAATTTATCCACCGCTTACAACTCCATTTGTCAGGGACGTAGTTGCATACAATAAACTTATTGAGAATCTTCAAAAATACAACAAGAAAGATTTGTCAGGATATGTTGTTTTGGGTTCAAATGGCGAGAGTGTATTTCTCACAAAAGAAGAAAAACTACAGTTGATATCTACCGTTCGGGAGCACAGCGCTGATAAAACACTTATAGCGGGCACGGGTTTGGAATCGATAAAAGAAACAATTGACTTAACAAATGATGCTGCAAAAAATGGGGCAGATTATGCACTCATTATTACCCCCTCTTTTTATAAAGCTGCTATGAACCACAAAGCATTCCTGAATTACTATACTGCAGTTGCAGATTCTATTTCAATTCCTCTGATTATTTACAATGCTGCAAAGTTTACAAATATAAATATTCAAATTGAATCGATTGTAAAATTAGCTGAGCATCCAAATATTATAGGAATTAAAAACAGTACGGAAAACATTGCTGAGATTAATGCTACTGTTTATAATACCCCAAATGATTTTAATGTTTTGGTTGGTACGGGTTCTGTTCTTCTTTACGGATTGATCTCCGGTGCTGTTGGTGGGATACTTGCTTTGGCGAACATTGCGCCGAATGAATGTATAATGATCTTCAATTTGTTTAATGAAGGAAAACTTAACGATGCAAAAGAAATTCAAAGCAGAATGCTCGCCGTTAATAAAGCTATTACAGCTACTTACGGGGTTGCAGGTTTAAAAGCTTCAATGGGTTTATTGGGATATTACGGAGGACAACCTCGAAAACCTCTTCAACCTTTAACATCATCAAGTATGAAAAAACTTAAACCAATTTTATTAAAGGCGAAATTATTAAATTAAGTATAATTGAAAAACTTTATTCAATTTGAAATCAAACATACTTTTAATAATTACCGCAATGCTTTGGGGATTTGCATTTGTTGCACAACGCAGCGGAATGGAATTTGTTGGTCCCTTCACCTTTAATGCTGTTCGTTTTACACTCGGAGGAATCTCCCTCATTCCCCTTTTGCTCATCAATAGAAAAAGAAAATTTAATAATGATCCCATCCTCCCTCTTTCATCAAATAAAATACTTTTGAGGGGCGGAATTATAGCCGGGGTTATTCTTTTCTTAGGTGCATCTTTCCAGCAAGGTGGGATAGTTTACACAACAGCAGGTAAGGCGGGATTCATAACAGGATTTTACATTATTTTAGTCCCTATACTTGGAATAATGTTCAAGCAAAAAACTTCTGCTGCTATTTGGTTAGGTGCTGTTATCGCTTTAGCTGGATTGTATCTCTTAAGTGTTCAAGAAAATTTCTCGATTGGTTTAGGTGATTTATTAGTTTTGGCAAGCGCATTTTTCTGGGGTTTTCATGTTCTGGTGATAAGCCGTTTTTCTCCTAAAACCGATCCCATACAATTAGCATTTTTCCAGTTTATGCTCTGTGCTTTTTTTAGTTTGATTGCATCCTTAGTAATAGAAACAACCACCCTTCAAAATATATTTGATGCATCTGTTCCAATACTTTATGCAGGAGTTGTTTCTGTTGGAATTGCATTCACGCTTCAGGTAATTGCTCAGCGTGATGCGCATCCATCACATGCTGCAATTATAATGAGTCTCGAAGCTGTATTTGCGCTTATTGGTGGATGGATTGTCTTGGATGAAATTATTCCGTTACGCGGATTAATCGGCTGCGGTTTAATGCTTACCGGAATGATTATACCACAAATTGAAATAATATTTAAGAGGAAGAAATCTCATAAACTTTAAAATATCTCATTCCCGGCAAGATCGGGAATCTGCATACTAGTTATTGTGGAGATTCCCACTTACATGAGAATGACAATATTATTTAAAATTACAAAGGCTAACAAATGAGACATAATTGCACAAAAATAATTATACAGCTATTACTAATTATTTTAATATCATTTACTTTAATTGCTCAATCTCAATTAGAGCAAAAACTAAAATCACTCGAAGGAATTGTGAAAGTAACACAAGTTGAGGGTGATTCAATTTATTCTGAATTATACGAAGTTTTTATTGATCAACAATTAGATCACAGCAATCCTGAAGGTGATCATTTTGTACAGAAATTTTATATCGGACACATTGATGAAGATTTGCCTATTGTAATTGAACTGGATGGTTACTCATTACCGCAATCAAGGTATAACGAACTGGCAGATATTTTAAACTGCAATAAAATTCAGGTTGAGCACAGATATTATGGTGAATCAGTTTCGGATAATACACAGTGGGAATATTTAACTGTTGAACAAGCGGCGAATGATCATCATCACATAATTTCTTTATTGAAAAATATTTACAAAGGAAAATGGATAAGTTCCGGAATAAGCAAAGGCGGTCAAACAACAATGTTTCATCGTTATTTTTTTAATGATGATGTGGATGTTTCCGTTCATTACGTTGCACCATTGAATATTGCTGAAGAGGATCCGAGAATTTATCATTTTCTTGATAACGTAGGAACGAAAGAGTGCAGAGATAAAATGATACAGTTCCAGAGAGAAGTTTTAAGACGTGAAGATGAGATGCTTGAAATGTTTATCGATGATTCTGAAGAATCAGGTTACACATACAGTATAGGCAGTGATAGATTAATTTTTGAATTTGTTGTTCTTGAATATTCTTTCGCATTTTGGCAGTGGCAGAATAATAACTGTTATGAGATTCCCGATATAAGCGCAAGCAGTGAAGAACTTTTTATTCATCTCAAAAGGAATTCATCATTCTCTTATTTTTCTGATCAGGGAATAGCACCCATCGCACCATTCTTTTACCAGGCTTATAGTGAAATTGGATATTATGGTTATGATATTTCATCGCTAAAGGATTTGCTGCGCGAGGTGATAAATCCATCTAGTAAAATTTTTATTCCCCACAATTCAAATCCACAATTTGATTGCAGTTTAATGCAGGATATAAATACCTGGATACAGAAACATGGTAACAACATGATTTTTATTTATGGTGAAAATGATACCTGGTCTGCAACTGCAGTGGAACTAACGGGAGAAACAAACTCAATAAAAATGGTTAAGGAAGGTGGATCTCACAGAACAAGAATTAATAGCTTTTCTGATGACGAAAAGGAAATAATTTTTTCCACTTTGGAAGACTGGCTGGATTATAAAATTGAGAGATAAAAAAAGGATTATTTTATAAGTAAGTTTTAATTGAATGTCATTCCCAGCTTGACTGGGAATCTTATTAATTATTTAACTATGAATAATTAGACGAGATGAGCTAAGAGATTCCCACTTGCGTGGGAATGACAAATATGTCTTGTCATTCCCGACCCGTCTGCCGCCGAGGCAGGCTTGATCGGGAATCTGCATACTAGTAATTATTGAGATTCCCACTTTTCCCGATAAGTCGCACTTCCGTTAACTTAATTGCCCCGACTTTTAAGTCGGGGATCTTGTAAGTACAAGAGAAATACGGCTTTAGCCACATTTCAACATACATTTTTGGCTGAAGCCAATATTCAGTATATTTAGCCCACGACCTGAAGGTCGTGGAAATTCAGCAAAAATTATACTTTATCTCAATCAGCCATCTAGAAAATATTCTTAAGTTGACACCTATGCGATAAATCGGGACAGGTTGTGGGACTGACAATCGTTGGTTGTTATTTTTATATTGCCATACCTGCCTGTCTAACGACAGGCAGGTATGGACGAGAACGACACTAAAGTCATGCCTTATGAGACTACCCCTTTATTAATATATTGCCTACTTAAATGTATCCTTCGAATCAACGATGGTTACTTTCTTAACATTAAGCTTAAAGTTTTCAGTTTCCGAATCTTCACTTATCACTTCTTCAGGTAATCCTGCTTTAACAAGGTTTGAGTAACTCATTGGTGAAGTTAAATTATTCTTCAAACTTTTAGCAAGCGCTTGTGCTTCGCTTATGTCTGTTATTATCGTGATTTTCATATTATCAATCTGAAAATATTTTTTGATTGCGTTATTAACATCTTCTAACGTAACATCGGCTAATAGTTTATCAAGCTCCTCAATATAGTTTTCTCTTCCGTACATTTTGGAATCCATTAAATAACCAAGCTGATTGGAAGGTGATTTGATGTATAGTCTTATGTAACTTTTAAGGAAGGCTCGAGTTGCTTCAAAGTCTTCTTCAGATATTCCATCGCTTATCATCTTATCAATTTCTCTTAATGCCATTCTTAAAGCAAAGTGAGCATGCCCAATTTTTATTCCGCTTAATTCTTCATACTGTGTTTTCAACTGCTTTGCAATTTGTACAGGTCTTATCCAAATAGAGAAATAGTTACTTTGGCGGGGAACCCCGGGCGGTGGTAGCATATTACCTCCCCCGTTATTGTACCACTCGATGTAAGAGTAATTACCATAATTCATTGATCGCTGTTCGCGTATCATCTGATATAATCTTCCGTATGATTTTCTGTGCTCACCAAGATATGAATTTGCAACAATCAATGCAGCAAATTCATCATCCGCCCTTGTTATGTTTAAAGGATAACCTGCAAAAATAGCTGAACCGAATGCACCATCCTTTGCAATTATTTCTACATCAATACCATTAGGCATTTCGATAATAGCCGGTTCAGGTATTTCCGGATCTGTATCAGGCAGTTTAGTCAGATCATTTATTAGCTTATCCAGAAATGATGATGAATAATTACCAGCGATACCTATCATCAAATTATTTTTAGTAAAGAATTTTTTATAGTGTTCTTTTACATCTTCCAGAGTAATCGAAGCAACTGATGCTGATGTTCCCTCTTTCATATATTGATAGTTTGTTCCTCTGAAAAGAAAATCCTCTAAAGCTTTTTTACTGTATTCTTCATCAGAAGAAGCACGAATGATCTGATCAACATACGCCTGTTGATTAACTTTAACTCTATCAAAATCAGCCTGCTCAAATGAAGGATTAGTTACAAGCCCTATCATAATTGGATAAAAAGCATCCTGCCAATCTTTATGAAATTGAAAAGTAAAAATTGTCACTTCCTTATCTACTGATGAACCGTACTGTGCAGCCATAGGGTAAATTATTTCCTGAATATCGCTGTATGAAAGATCACCTGTACCGCCTTGTGTAATAAGCTGAGTTGTAGTGTATGTTAATCCTTCTTTTCCGGAGGGATCGCTTATTGAGCCATTATTGAACATCAGTTTAACTACTATCTTAGCTGAGTTGGATTGCTTCAGTTCCACAACTTCCTGTCCCATTAAAAATCCTGTTAGCAAAAGTGTTATTAATAATGCTTTCATTATTCAACACCTCCGTTCTCATCGGAAGAGATTGTGGCTATTGTTAATCCGTTTTCAACATAATAATTATTTGCCACCATTTTGATATCCTCGTTTGTTACTTTATCGTACATTGCATAAAGTCTGTTTAATGATTCCGGATCGCCGGTTAATTGTATATAATGGCTGATAGAACGTGCAATTGCCGAAGGATCATCAATACCCATCGCAAAGCTGTACTTAAGATTTGATTTTGTATCCTGCAGTTTCTTCTCATCAAATCCGTTGGTTTTTACATCCTCAATTGCTTTTGTTATTTCATCTCTAACGTACTGGAAATCATCCTTATTTATGAATGATGCCTGGATGTTTATAAGATTGGGATCACGGGAATCGGATGCACCTCCGCCAATAAATCTTAGCTTCTGTTCTTCAACAACTAATTTTTTGTAAAGCTCTGAGTTTCGTGCAAATAGAATTGTGTTGAGAACATCAATTGCCGGCATATCAATTTCTTTATCGTTGAATGCCGGACCCTTATAACTCATGCTCATATACGGAGGAATGGAGCCGTTTTGAAGATGGAATTCACGTTTCCCGTTCTGTGATGGTTCATCAGGAATTTCGGAAACATAGTTTCCCCTTTCCCATTCACCAAAATATTTTTCCGCCAGATCATTTATTTGCCCTGCTTCCACATCGCCAACAACAACTATAGTACAGTATTCCGGTCTGTAATAACGTTTGAAAAACTCCAATGAATAATCGTACTGATTTGGCATATCAACTATGTCATCAAAAAAGCCCATTGTAGTGTGCTTATATGGATGCTCATCAAATGCAGTGTTTACAAGATTCTCATACAACTGCTGGTATGGGCTTGCATAATTTTTCGTGTACTCACCCTTCACAGCACCTGCCTCCACTTTAAATTCGTGTTCCGAATAGTTCAAATTCATAAAGCGGTCGGATTCAAGTTCAAACATTTTTTCAAGATACTCAACATTGCCGGTCATGTGGTAAACCGTTCTATCCAAAGATGTGTTAGCATTTGCTCCTGCGCCTGTCATCTTAAGAACTTTTTTGTATTCTTCGCGCGGATATTTATCTGTTCCGCGGAACATCATGTGCTCAAAGAAATGAGCAAACCCTGTTACACCTTCTTCAACTTCATTCCTGGATCCAACACGCACAACAATATAAAATGCTGCAAGTCCCGGACTGTCAAAAGGAATTGTAACAACGTTCAGATCGTTAGCAAGTTTATGCTGATAAATCGGGTTTGGAAGAATTTTATCTTCATTGGATGAGCAGGCGTTAAACTGCACAAGTGCAAACCCAAGTAACAGCAAATAGGGAATAATCCTAATCACCTGTTTACTCCTGTTAATGATTAAATATGGTTTGAAATTAGATTATAAATCTAAATGATTTAACCTATCCATCCAAGAGAAAAAGGGAAAGGTTGCAAGAAGATATAAAGATTCGATATACCATTCATTGGGTTTATTATTTTTAACTTTAAACATTTTATGATAACGTTTTTTCTTATTAATTCTAACACATTTACGTCATATCAATTAAATAAATTATCATTTCAACAATGTTCGCCTTCAATACATTGGAGAAGGCATTTTTCCTGCTTGCATTATTGTTAAAAAGGATGGGGGAATCGTATTGCTATAAGTACATTAAGGCAAATCTTATGTAAGCTCAATTATTTTTATAAAATGAACAAACATAAAATAAGATAAAGATATAAAATTGAACTGAGCGGCGACTTGAAAAAAATATAGTAACCAATCAGCTCAAAACTACAAAACTATTGCGGCAAATTCTGAGGTTCTAATCTAAGATAAGGAGTTTCCGCTTCAACTCCGGGGTCTAATGCTTCAGTAACGTGCTCACCTTTTGGCCCAAGCGATTTCATAAAGTGATATAGCGCTTCTGCATCTTCTTTGCTTATTTTATTTATATTCATCCAGGGCATTAGCGGTAAATCCTTTCTTTCTTTTAGAACCAAAGCCAATTCTTCTTCAATCATTTCCTGCACACGAAGCCGTAGTTTTGGTGGATATGTTGTACCCCACGTACCTCTCCATCCTAATAATAAACCGTATAACCAATTCTCTTCTGGTACTTTTCCCTCAGACATAAGAAAACCTCCAGTGTGGTAATCGTTACAGCCACCTACAATCGCAAGATAACGACCGGCTTCAATTTGTGAAGATACAACAATATGCGGCTCTTTGTTTGCATCCTTTTCCTCTTATTCATCAGTATTATTTGTGCAACTGATAAGAATTATGATTCCACTTAAAATCATCAAAGTGATAATTAGACGTAGTGAGGAATAGAAGAGGGAATTTTTCATACTATTCCTCCTGAATAAATTGTTTGTTAATTATTATTTATATACCAACGTTGATCAGTGTTGGTACATAATATTAAAATTTCTTCTAATAATAGCAAATTGATTTTAAAATAAATGAGGAAAAAATAAACGAGTTAAGGAACTCTGAAAAATTGTTGGAACTTGATACAAAAAAACCTTATGAAGCTTTCAAGGGGAGAGTCATGAAAATAAAAGAGAAACTCTGTAATTTCTTGATTTATGAAAAATCAAAAGGTAAAAAAATACATATATATGGTGCATCAACAAAAGGGAACATTATTTTGCAATTCTTTAATATAGGGAAAGATATTGTCGATGCTGCTGCAGTTAGAAACCCTGATAAGTGGGGAAAAGAGACTCCCGGAACACGCATACCTATAATATCTGAAGAAGAATCGAGAAATGCTAATCCAGATTATTATTTGGTTTTACCTTGGCATT
>JADFLR010000005.1 GCA_022564295.1 Bacteroidota bacterium
TATTGGGGCCCTTATAATAATAGACTAAATATTTTGTTTTTAGAGAATTATATATCCTTAATGTTTCATCGATGTTATCCAATGGTATTTGACTTATTTGAATTGAATAGCAATAATTATCTGTTAGTATAGAGGAATTGATATGTAAATTATCCTTTGGGGAACTTACAGGATTTTTATTTTTTTCACTACCTATAACCAGAATGATAAATACAAATAATAAACTATAAAATTTCATTCAAATCTCTAAAATATAAATATTCGCCAGTTTAATATAGTCTTACCAAACAGCGTTGCCGCTAACCGGCAGCACAGCTTGCCCGCCATTTCCCGATTTATCGGGAGAAGGCAGGAACAGCAATGCCATTAACCGCAGCTACTCTTTATTTATAAAAATATTTCTTAGAACAGGCTACCTTAAATAACAACTTTATTTTGTACGCACAACTTAATAATTACACAAAAGCCGAAAGTGAATGCTCAGTCGCCTTGAGCAACTTGTTATAACGCATCATATATAGTTAGAAATAAATTCCTTAATTCTATCAACGGATAACTGTGATATACTTTTTACATAAATATGCATTCCAGTTATTTGAATTTCTCTCTCGATTTCACTGAACTCAAAAGCAAAAGGTTCTATTCTTTCGGATCTGACAAGAGCTGAATTTGTATTAAATGATGTGTACCATTCTCCGTATATGTCATTTGGATTTTCTAATAAAACCAAATTAAATCCACGTTGATCGTTTGCTTTTACGTGACCCCAAGCGACAATATTGCGATTGTATAATTTAGGAACTCTTAATTCTCTTTTAATAAATGATCTGCCAAAATCACTGACTTCAAATTCCTTCCAAAATTTTTCCTCAATGATAACATCTAATTCTATTATAATAATTTGGGAATAATTGTTTGTTATAATATAGTGTAAATCGTGACCTCCTTCTTTAATGTTAATTGTTATTCCATCAGATTTTTGTTTAAGCTCATTTATAAATATCTCAATTGGTTCAACAATCTCATTCTTTAGCTGGTACTTGACCAGTTTTTTTAATGATTTGATTTCTTCCTCTCTTTTTTCCCTTTTTAATCTGGCTTCGGTTGCTGCTTGATTCTCATCTGACTTTCTTGAAATTATAGATTCTATCAGTGGTGAATCTTGACTATTCGGCAAACTTTCCTTTGCTAAATTATTTTTAATATCTTCCCAATTAGTAAATCGTTGAGATGCTTTCTTCTCTATCATTTTGAAAATTGTATTTACAAAAACATTACTTAACTCTGTGTTAGTTGTTTTAGGACTTTTTGGATTTTGATAAAAATGTGCTTCTTGCCATTCTGTATAATCTCCCTTTGTAATAGTGAATGGATGAGATAAACAAGCTAACTCATAAAACACAAAGCCCATTGAATAAATATCCATCTGAATCGTATTTTTCTCGAAACGCCATCCTTCAGGAGCCATAAAGGGTAAGCAACCAATCCCTTTAAATGTTGATGTTCGAGTGCTTTCAGTGACAATTTTAGATAATCCAAAATCACTAATCTTTAAAGTGTTGCCATCAAATAGAATATTATCAGGCTTAATATCGCGATGTATTAAACTATTATTAATCGCATTCATTCCATCGCAAAGTTGATTAAACATTTTCAACAATTCTGAATTGCTAAAAAAATCACTATTAATTTTTCGTTCATTAATCTTGTCATCAAGAGTACCGCCATTAGCGTATTCCATAATTATGTACAAGGGTAATTCTGGGTATAATAATCCATCGTGAAAATAGTAGTATTTAATAACGTTTTTATGAGAAACCTTTTGAGATAATCCACCCTCATTGATAAAAGAGTTAAGAACATTATCACTCACAAATGGCGATTGAATTGTCTTTAGTGCGAAGACTTTATTTTTAGATTTGTGGTTAATTTTATAAACATCCCCAAAACTTCCATTACCTAAAAATTCTATTACTTCATACTCATTTTTCTTTCCATCATAAAATATTGATCCAGATTTTACTATCATAATCTTTCTCTATGTTTGCGTTATAACATATTATTAACCTGCAAGAACATCACTTCAATTTTAGTAATATCCTGCAGAAATATTGTTCTTAAATTATTCATCTCCGACTAATCCTTCACCACCAAAAATCAGGTCATTCCCCATCCAGTATTGTAGTTATTGAAAGGGGCTTCATCTTTGCATTTCTACACTCGGTAGAAATGTATAACATAATACAAATTGGTATTAAACTCAATTGTTTACATCCGCCCGGGTGCGGTAAGACTCAAAATGCACAAACCGTTTTGAAGTACAGTTTTAGTTGCTTTGGCAAGCGACAGGCTATTAAAGATTTATGGCTTCTCCGTTCGCTTCGACTACGCTCAGCAAACGTAATGTTATTATGTGTATTTATATTTCGGCTACGCTCAGCAAACGAAAAATTATAATCTGCTTTAATACAGCTTGTTGAGCGAAGTCGAAACAAGCTACCTTAAATTATTTTAACCATCTTTTGTAATGGCTTGTATTTTTGCATTCAGCATATTTGTGTAACTTATCAACATCTCTTTCAATCAAAGCTTTTTTCTTTTTATGACTCCATCCTTGAACTTGTTTCTCACGGTAAAATGCTTCATCAATTCTTGAAAATTCTTCAACATAAACAAGTTTAACGGGTAAACGTTTTTTTGTATAATTAGCACCGTGTGAGTTTTGGTGCTCCAAAAGTCTTCTTTCCAATTCTTTTGTACTTCCCGTGTAATAAGTCCCATCAGCACATTCAAGTATGTACATATACCCGATACTCATAATACATTTAAACTCAATTGTTTACATCCGCTCAGGTGCAGTAACACCCAAAATACCCAAACCGTTTTGCAGTACTATCTTTGTTGCTTCGGCAAGAGCTAACCTTGCTTCGGCTAATTTCTTTTCGCTTCCAAGTATTCTGCAAAACGTGTAAAATTTATGGAATGCCGCTGCAAGCTCTTCCAGGTAAGAGCATATCCTGTGCGGCTCAAAGTTCTCAGAAGCATAAAGTATCTCTTCTTCGTATTTATTTAACTTTTTCAGTAATTGCTGTTCCTCTTCCTTTACAAGCAAGTTCAGGTTTTCCACAGAAGAAATAATGTTCTCTTCCACAACAGTCCTGAGAATTGAGCAAATCCTTGCGTGTGCATACTGCAAATAGAAAACAGGATTCTCATCAGACTGCTTCTTCGCAAGTGTTAAATCAAAATTCATATGTGAAGAAGTGTTTCTCATATTAAAAAAGTAACGCACAACATCGCTGCCCACTTCATCAACCAATTCATCAAGTGTAACATAATTTGCTTTACGAGTTGACATCTTCACCACTTCCCCATCTTCAAGAATGGTTACGAATTGATATATAAGTACCTTTACCTTGTCCGTATCATAATCAAGGGCTTTTAATCCAGCAAGAACATCGGGATAAGCTGCGGCATGATCAGAACCGAAAACATCAACAATCAAATCGTATCCTCTATCAAACTTTGTAATATGATATGCAATATCAGGTAACCGGTAAGTCGGCTCGCCAGATGATTTAACAATAACTTTATCCTGTTCACCGCCCAGCTTGGTAAATTTCAGCCAGACTGCATTATCTTTTTCATACGATAAGTTTTTCTTATTAAATGTACTTAAGAGAGCTTCAATTTTTCCTTCCTCGAAAAGAGTATTTTCATTAGAGAATGTATCGAATTCTAATCCGAGTAGTTTCAACGATTTTTTAATATCATTAAAGATCACCCCTTCGGCTTTCTCTTTAAATTTTCCTTCCGGATTTTCATTCTTTAATGAATCACCAAATTCCTTAACCATTTCCCCCGCTATTTCTTTAATGTATTCTCCCTGGTAGTAATCTTCAGGGAAATTAATTTTTTTACCCAACAACTGCAAATACCGCTGTTTCACAGAATCACCTAACACACGCATTTGTCTTCCGGCATTGTTAAAGTAATATTCCCTTTCAACTTCATAACCTATTGCTTCAAGCATATTTGCAACAGTATCTCCGATCACTGCATTTCTTCCATGTCCTACAGTTAGGGGTCCGGTTGGATTCGCCGAAACGAATTCTACATTTGCCTTCTTACCTTTGTACTTATCTGTTCTTCCGTAATTTTCTTTTTGTGTTAAAATATTTTCTATCACCTTTGCCATAAATGAAGGAGTAAAAAAGAAATTGATAAAACCAGGTCCGGCAATCTCAATTTTTTGAATTATATCTTCATCATATTTAAGGTTCGAAATAATTTCTTCAGCGATTTGTCTTGGATTTTTCTTTAACTTTTTTGTGAGCATCATCGCAACATTGCACGAAAAATCTCCATGTGAAATTGTTTTTGGTATTTCAAACATCAATTCAACATCAGATAAAAATGTTAACTTCTGCGATGCTTCTTTAAATATTTTTTCTAAATAGTTTTTCAATTTTGTTAATAGATTATTATTGGATTTTTATTTCCGAGGTACAAAAATAAGCAATTAAGGAGAGGATTGGAAAAATCAGTAGTTTTGATTATATGATGGGTGGTTAATCAAATTGTCATTCAGGAAGAATCCTGTTAATACTAGTAAATAATTTTATTAATGATCGTCATCGTAATAACAAGTTTCCGTCTGAATGACCGATAGGCAGACCTGCACAATCGGCAGGTAAACTGAATGACGTAAGTTTTTTTAGAAGCTCAATTAGTGCTTTGTGAATAAGCTGGATCGGATAGTTTTTCTATTTCAGCATCTCCCCAAAGTTTTTCCAGATTATAAAATTCCCTCGATTCCTTTTTGAATACGTGCACAATAACATCAACATAATCGAGCAGAACCCAGTTTAATGCCTGGTATCCTTCTCTGTGCCAGCACTTTATTCCATCGTCTCTTAGCGATTTATCAACATCATCTGCAATGGCTTTTACCTGCACATTAGAATCTGCTGAGCAGATAACAAAATAATCGGCAAATGATGTAAGCTCTTTTAAATTAATTATTATAATATCATAACCTTTTTTGTTAAAAATAATATCGGTAATTTTTTTTGAAAATTCTTTTGAGTTCAATTTCTACTCACTAATTGTTTTGAAATAATTGTTTATAATCTTTACCAATTATTAATGTAACATCTAAAAAATAATTTTTATTCTTTTGATCAATTACCTGTTTTTTATCAATACCAATTACTTCTGCCAGGTATTCTGCATTAATAATGTTTCCTGTTCTATCAATAACTATGGAATTATCAATTTTAAACGTTCTGTAGTTGCCTGTATTAACTACATCAAAATTTTTCTTTCGAAGAGAATCTGTAAACATATCCGCAATACCGTCAACACCGCAGCCGTTTAGAACTTCAATCTGCATATTTTTTTTATGCTTAACTAATTTATCAATTTCAGAATTCTCTCCAAACACATTCAACTTACTTAGAAGAGAATATCCTAAAAATAAAATAAGAATGGAAAGAATAAAAATTGAAATGTTTAGAAATAGATTAGTTGAACGATGCAATGTCCTTTTTTCGGCTTGAACTGTTTCGGGTTTTTCTTTCACTCAGTCTTCTTTACACCTGCTTACATAAATTAAAATCATCTTTGAAAAACCGATTCGCCACCCGTACTATTACGATAAAATGGGTTTCCATAAAACCCGCTTCCCGATCCAAAATAAGAATTGTAATAAGGTAGATTGCTATACTGAATTGAAATTTGCATATCCTTGAACGGATAATAATTGATCGCTGCCCTGCTGATATAGATTCCGTTTATATTGTTTTGAAAATTTTGACCAAATGAACTGTAAGGAGAATAAAGTATGCTTACATCCATCTGTACATTTAGATTGCTCATCAGCTTATAAAACATACTATTTGTGTAACTTCCCAATGAGGTGCCGTATCCGCCAAAAGATGTATAGGAAAGAGAAAACGAATGCCTCATCCGGAAATTTTCAGAATTTAAAAATCCAAATGCAAACCCTGAAGATTGATCAACAATGCCTTCCTTAACTTTCGGTTGATTCAAACCATCGTCCCTGAATTGACCGAATGCAGAAAGCGAAATAACGATTAATATTAAAAATAGTTTTGTCATTTGAAACTTATAAATGTGCATAAGGATAATATATAAATCCATCTCTAAAATCAATGGTAAATATAGTTAACAAATCTATCTCAAAAAATCCCGAAAAATCCTCCTTTGCCCTTGATTAAATGAAAATGTGTGTTATATTTACACAATAATTTATGAAAAAGAATAGCAAAACATATTATCGTTCATTTTCATCCGTAAATATTAATGGATGGTGGTGGGGAATAACGAGCATTAATATGTCCTGGTGATTCTGAGTAAATACTAATTTTTTCAAACCCTTCTCAGTACACTGGGAAGGGTTTTTTTATTATCTGTAGAGATGGAAATGGATTTCAATATATTTAATTCGTTAGCAAAAGAATATAACCTAATTCCTGTTTATGAATTAATGACAGCTGATATGCTTACCCCCGTCATTGCATATTTGAAGATCAGGCAAAAAGGCAAGTATAATTTTCTTTTAGAATCTGTTGAGGGTTCGGAAAATCTTTCAAGGTATTCTTTTATTGGAAGAAATCCTGCTTATGTTTTCAGCAATAAGGGTGAATTAATTACAATTAGAAACCAAACAAAGGCATCACAGATAAACAAAAGCATTTTTGATTTTATCAGGCAAGAGTTGAAAATTTACCGGCATCCAATTATAGATGATCTGCCCGATTTTACCGGAGGAGTTGTTGGTTATTTTGGTTATGAAAATTCTTCGCTGATTGAAAGTGTATTGAAAAAAGAGATGAAAAAAACCGATCAGCCGGATTCTATTTTTGGTTTTTACGATACTATACTTGCATTCGATCATTTTAAACATCAAATAATACTTATAACAAATGTTAAGATTGAAAATGATACAAACCTCAAACAAGAATACGAAGCCGCAAAACAAAGACTATCCATTCTTAAAACTGAATTACAAAAGCCTTTTACTTATTCATCCGACTTTAAATTAACAAACAAACTGCAAGAAGATTTTGATCCGACTGAGTTTTACAAGCAGGTTGAATCGGGTAAAGAACATATTTATGAGGGTGATATATTTCAGATTGTAATTTCAAAAAGATTTTCAGCAAGATTTTCAGGTGATCTTTTAAATGTTTACAGAGCTCTTAGAATTATTAATCCATCTCCCTATATGTACTTTCTCGAATTCGAAAATGATTTTTCTGTAATAGGAACTTCACCTGAAGACCTGCTAAAAGTGAAGAATGGTGTTGCCCAGGTTCTACCGATTGCAGGAACAAGAAGACGGGGAAAAACAAATGAGGAGGATCTTGCATTAGAAAAAGATTTAATGAAAGATGAAAAAGAATTAGCCGAACACACGATGCTTGTTGACCTTGGAAGAAATGATCTTGGAAGAGTTTGTAAATACGGAACTGTGAAAGTTACTGAGAATATGAAAGTCCATCGTTACTCACACGTAATGCATATAGTATCGAAGGTTGAGGGCATTATATCTGATGATAAAGATTCAATTGATGCACTTAAATCATGCTTCCCTGCCGGAACAGTAACCGGGGCACCGAAAATCCGTGCAATGCAACTCATAAGCAAGTATGAAAAGTCTGCCAGAAATGTTTATGCTGGTGCGGTTGGTTATTTTGATTTCTCAGGCAATCTTGATATGTGCATCGCAATCAGAACATTGTTTGCAAAAGAAAATACAATTTATTGGCAGGCAGGTGCAGGTATAGTTGCAGACAGCAAACCAAACCTGGAAGCAAAGGAAATAAAAAATAAATCGGCAGCATTAGTTAAAGCGTTAAAATTTGCAGAGGTATTGGATGAAAATTTTAGTAATTGATAACTACGATTCCTTTACGTACAATCTTGTTCAGTTGTTGGGTAAAGAAGTAAGTTCGATCATCGTTAAGCGAAATGATAAGATTACAGTTAAGGAAATCGCAAAATTAAATCCGGATAAAATACTTATTTCACCGGGACCCGGTAAACCGGAAGATTCAAATGTATCCCTGGCTTGCATAAAAGAGTTTGGAAGTAAGCTTCCTATTCTTGGAGTATGTTTAGGTCATCAGGCAATAGGAATAGCTTTTGGCGGAAAGGTAATTAAAGCGCCAAAATTAATGCATGGTAAAACATCGCTAATGAATCATGATAAAAAAACGATATTCAAGAATATCCCGCAAAAATTTAATGCTACACGATACCACTCATTGATAATTGATCATGATTCTTTGCCTAGTGAACTAGAAATTAGTGCTCGTACGGATGATAATGTGATAATGGGAATTAGACATAAGACATTTCCAATCGAAGGAATTCAATTTCATCCGGAATCGATTTTAACAGATGAAGGTAAAAATATTATTAGCAACTGGGTTCAATTATGATAAAGAAAATGCTGCTAAAATTAATAGATGGTAAAAATTTAAGTCTAGAAGAATCTACAAATGTGATGAATGAAATAATGACCGGGAAAGTGAACCCTTCTTTGCTGTCGGGAATATTAGTTGCATTAAAATCGAAAGGAGAAATAGCAGAAGAAATTGCCGGTTTTGCTTTAGCCATGAGGGAGAACAGCATCAAACTTAATAATACAGATGATAATGTAATAGATGTTTGCGGAACAGGTGGTGATAGTTCCGGAACTTTTAATATCTCAACTGCTGCAGCGTTTGTGGTTGCAGGTGCAGGAGTAAAAGTAGCAAAGCATGGCAACAGATCGATTTCAAGTAATTGTGGAAGTGCGGATGTTTTAACCGAGCTTGGTGTGAATATTAATCTGCCTGTAGAACAATCTGCAAAAGCACTTGAAGAAATTGGAATAACATTTTTATTTGCTCCTAAATTTCACCCGGCAATGAAACATGCAGCACATGTTAGAAGAGAATTAGGGATGAAAACCATTTTTAATTTACTTGGTCCGTTAACAAATCCTGCAGGAGTTAAAAAACAGATCATCGGAGCATACAGTGATAATACGGTGAAATTACTTTCACAGGCAGCACACTATCTTGAGTTTGATAAAGTATGTTTTTTATGTGCGGGGAATAAGTATGATGAAATTATTCTCGATCAAAAAACAAAAATGATAGAATACAACAATGATGGTTTAACCGAAACAGAAATAAGTGCTGCAACTTTCGGTTATCCGGAAGTTAGTGTAAGTGAGATTCAAGGTGGAGATGTTAAAGACAATGCTCAAATAATTTTAGAAATATTTAAGAACAAAAATCGCAATGGTGCATTTCACACAGTCTGTGCAAATGCTGCGGTTGCACTTTATTCAGCAGGTGTTTCCGATGACCTGAAGAAGTGCAAAAATGCTGCTGAAGAATCAATATTAACAGGTGCGGCGTACAATAAATTGAAAAGTTTGATTGAGATTGGAAATGCTGCAGAGTAAAATTAGAAACGCGGAATGAACATTTTAAATGAAATATTAGAAGTGAAGAAAAAAGAGGTCTCCGATTTGCGAAGAAAATATTCATTATCATCTTTTACTGAAACCGAGTTTTTTGAAAAAGAGACTTTAAGCTTTTATAATTCACTTAAAGATAAATCTGAAATGTCTGTAATTGCCGAAATAAAAAAAGCAAGTCCGTCTAAGGGAACAATAAAAGAAGATTTTGATCACATAGCAATTGCTAAAACATATTTTCATAATGGTGCAAATGCTGTTTCTGTGCTTACCGATGAAAATTTTTTTAAAGGTAAGCTTGATTATTTAAAAGACATTGCAAGTTTTAAAAGTCTTCCGCTATTAAGAAAAGATTTTATAATTGATGATTATCAAATTTTTCAATCAAAAGCATTTGGTGCAGATTTTATTTTACTGATAAGTGAAATTCTTTCAAAAAATCAGATAGCCGAATTAACTCATGCCGCCTATGAAATTGGATTGGAAGTTTTGCTGGAACTACATTCGGAAGGACAGTTGAATAAAATTGATTTTAATCTTAACAAACTGGTTGGTATTAATAACAGAAACTTAAACGATTTTTCTGTTGACTTAAATACCTGTATCAATATTTCTCACTATCTGCCTGAAGGTGTAATGGTTGTTGCAGAATCCGGTATAAACAAAAAATCAGATGTTCAATTACTTAATAAAAGTAACATCGATGCAATTCTTGTCGGAGAATATTTAATGCGCAGTGAAAATATTGATGCTGCCTTAGTGCAATTAAAAAAGTGGTGCCGAAATGAAAATTAAGATTTGCGGTATTACGAATATAGAAGACGCTTTGGCTGCTGAATCCTTTGGAGCCGATGCTGTGGGTTTCATCTTTTATAAAAAAAGTAATAGATATGTTTCACCAGAGCAAGTAGAGCATATTATAAAAACTTTATCGCCTTTTACAACAAAGGTTGGTGTTTTTGTTAACGAAACTTTTGAGATAATTAATAAAATATCCAAACAAACAGGGATTAATGTTGTGCAGCTTCACGGAGATGAAAATTTGCATATTATGAAAAGTATTTTGCTACCTGTCATAAAAACTTTTCGGGTTGATGATAACTTTGATTACAATAAGTTAAATCAATATCAGGAATATTCAATATTGCTCGATGCTTATTCCGAAAAAAATTACGGTGGAACCGGTAATAAATTAAACTGGGAGAAAATCCCTTTTAAAATAAAAAATAAAATTATTCTTGCGGGTGGAATTTCATCAGATAATATTGAAATCATTTATAAAAATATAAATCCGGCAGCAGTCGATCTTTCTTCTTCCCTGGAAAAAACGCCTGGCAAGAAAGATAAAAAGAAGATGGAAAAGTTTTTTAACAAAGTAAACTTAATAAGGAGACAGTAATGCTGATATTAATGGATCTTAATGCTCCAAGAGAACACATTGAGAAAGTAAAAAAGAAAATCGTTGCTAAGGAATGCACACCGCACGAAATTCCCGGCTCACGTAAGCTTGCGATCGGTATAACAGGACCTTCGGGTAATCTTTCCATTGAAGATTTTTTAGGAATGGATTCTGTTGATGAAGTACTTCGTGTATCAAAACCGTACAAACTGGTTGGCAGAGAAATGAAACCTGATGATACGGTAATTGATTTTGAGAATGCTTCAATCGGTGGAGAGAAACTTACAATTATTGCCGGACCATGTTCTGTTGAAAGCAAGGATCAGATATTTGAAGTTGCCGGCTCACTTAAAGAACTGGGAATAAAATTTTTACGTGCCGGAGCATATAAACCTCGTTCAAGTCCGTACTCTTTTCAGGGATTGAAGGAAAAAGGCATCGAATATCTTGCAGATGTTAAGAGGGAACTTGGAATGAAAATCGTTACTGAAGCAAAAGACACACACACATTACCTTTGATAGCTGAAGTTGCTGATATAGTGCAGATTGGTGCGAGAAACATGCAAAATTTTTCACTCCTTGAAGAAGCGGGAAAGATCAAAAATCCCATCCTTTTAAAAAGAGGTTTGGCTGCAAAGATGGAAGATTTATTAATGAGCGCCGAATATATTCTATCTCAAGGAAACTACAATGTTATTCTTTGTGAAAGAGGAATACGAACCTTTGAAACCCATACACGAAACACACTTGATTTAAATATTGTTCCTGTAATAAAAAAACATTCTCATCTTCCAATTATAGTTGATCCTTCACACGGTGTTGGCATCTGGGATAAAGTAACTCCGATGGCAATGGCTGCCGTGGCTTGCGGTGCCGATGGTTTAATGATTGAAGTACACTCGCATCCTGAGGAAGCTCTTTCTGATGGGTTTCAATCTTTAACGATCAAGAATTTTAAGAATCTCTTAGAGAAAATCGAAAAGATTGCTTCGGTAGTAGATAAAAGGATAGACAATGAAGAAATCCAGATCAGCAATTGAAATGCCTGATAGCAGAGGAAAGTTCGGAAAGTATGGTGGAAAATTTGTTCCTGAAACTTTAATCGCTCCGTTAAAGGAACTTGAATCAACTTACTTATTGATGAAGAAGGATAAACAGTTCAAGAAAGAGTTGATGCAGCTTCATAAAGAATATTCGGGAAGACCGACTCCACTTACTTTTGCAGATAAATTAACTTCATATTACGGCAAAGGAAAAATTTATCTTAAACGTGAAGATCTTTGTCATACGGGCGCGCACAAAATCAACAATACTCTCGGTCAAATTCTGCTCGCAAAAAAATTGGGTAAAACAAGAATAATAGCTGAAACAGGTGCAGGACAGCATGGTGTGGCGACTGCTACGGTGTGCGCTAAATTTGATTTGGATTGTGTTATTTACATGGGCGAAATTGATATGAAAAGGCAGGAACCAAACGTCTTCCGAATGAAGCTTTTGGGAGCTGAAGTTGTTAGTGTGAAATCCGGCAGTCAAACATTAAAAGATGCTACAAATGAAGCAATAAGAGATTGGGTAACAAACGTAACAGATACACATTACATAATCGGTTCTGTTGTCGGTCCTCATCCTTATCCAATGATGGTAAGAGATTTTCAGTCTATAATTGGATTGGAAACCAAAAAACAAATTATTGAAAAAGAAAATAAAGAACCTGATTACATTATTGCCTGCGTTGGCGGCGGAAGTAATGCAATAGGAATTTTTTATCCTTTCATTAATGGTAAGGTTAAACTAATTGGTGTGGAAGCTGCTGGTTACGGTTTGGATTCAAACAAACATTGCGCGACTTTAACTCTTGGCAGAGTAGGAATTTTTCATGGGATGAAAACATGTCTTCTTCAAACAGATGATGGGCAGATTTCCGAAGTTCATTCAATTTCCGCAGGACTCGATTACCCTGGCGTTGGACCTGAACATAGTTACTTAAAAGATAATTTTTTAGTTGAATACGATTCCATAACAGATGACGAAGCATTAAGTGCGGTAAAACTTCTTGCACAAACTGAAGGAATAATTCCAGCATTAGAAACCGCTCATGCTATAGCATACCTCGAAAAACTTTTACCTAAAACTAGTAAAGATGAAATTATTGTTTTAAATGTAAGCGGAAGGGGTGATAAAGATCTTTCAATTATAATGGATTCATACGGGGATAAAATTTGAAATCAAAAATTTCGAAATATATTGAGGATAAAAATACGAAGGGAGAAAAAATCCTTTCGGTTTTTTTAACTTCCGGTTTCCCCGAAAAGGATCATTTTGTTGAACTTGCACTAAATGTTTTAGCTGCCGGTGCGGATATGCTTGAGATCGGTTTTCCATTTAGCGATCCCATAGCAGACGGACCAATTATTCAACAGTCATCACAAACAGCTTTGAGCAATGGAATTGATCTCCTTAAAACATTGAAGTACGTTAAAGAGATTAACGAGCATACTGATAAACCAATTATTCTTATGGGATATGCTAATCCTTTATTGAGTTACGGCTTAGAAAAGTTCGCAGATGATTCGAAGAGAATTGGAGTTGATGGATTGATTGTTCCCGATATTCCGCTGGATGAATATGATAACTTTTTCACATCCAAATTTGATGGGACAGATATAATTCTTTTAATCACTCCTACCACACCAATCGGAAGAATAAAAATGATCGATGATAAAAGCTCGGGATTTGTTTATTGTGTAAGTGTTATTGGCATTACAGGCGCCCTAAAAACAACAGATACAGATAATCTTCAATTTATAAAAAATGCTTATGAACAATGCACAAACAACAGAGTTCTTGTTGGTTTTGGAATTTCATCCGTTGAAGATGTAAAATATTATAAGCCGCATTGTGACGGTGTAATTGTAGGCAGCGCTGTTATTAAATCACTAATGAATGATAATAGCAAATATCAGAAAACATTAGAGTTGGTTCGTAATTTGAAAAGTGGTTTGATAAATTAGTTCTATATTTTTAGTAATGAAAAAGATATTGTCATTCAGCAGGAATCTTCTTATTTAACTTGAATAACCAAATAATTTAGTAACTCATACTACGTCAAAGTTGTTTTTGAATTGCCATGCCCTTTAGGGCGTGGATTAAAAATACCTTAAATTTCTGGTCTTTAGTCTAAAACAGTGTGGGCTAAAGCCCAGAGTTAGTAGTTTCTCCAGCCACGACTTAAAAGTCGTGGCAATTCACTTCACCTTAACGATTATCTCAACTTCTACAGCAGAATCAGCAGGCAATTCATTCACACCAACAGCACTGCGAACATGCTTACCTGATTCTCCAAATATTTTCCCCAAAAACTCTGATGCACCGTTCGCAACTTTGGGTTGATCTGTGAACCCATCGGCGCTGTTCACAAAAACTGTTACTTTCACAATTTGCTCTATCTTGTTCAAATCACCTATTTCACTTTTTATGGAACTTAATCCATTCAGTGCACATAATTCTGCAGCCTTTTGCCCTTCTTCAATTGTAAGGTCAAATCCTATCTTTCCGCTGTACATTAACTCTCCGTCTGCAAACGGAACCTGACCAGAGGTATAAACATAATCACCTGTTCGGATTGCAGGAATGTATGCTGCAAGAGGTTTCGGAGTTTCCGGAAGTGTAAAGCCAAATTCTTTCATTTTTTCTTCTACCATTTTGTTACCTAAAAAATTAATATTAAACTGTTTTTATATAAATTTGCACACAATTTAAAATAATTATGTACCGTAAAGGAAATTGATAAATGACTGAATCTAAATTTAATGAATTCGTTCAGATAGTAAAAAGACTTAGAAAAGAATGTCCATGGGATAAAGAACAAACAAATGATTCAATTAAGGCAGCAACAATAGAGGAAGCGTATGAAGTTGTTGATGCCATTGATAATAAAGATTACGATGAATTAAGAAAAGAACTCGGCGATCTTTTACTGCACGTAGTTTTTCATACGGTAATTGCAGAAGAATCAAATCATTTTAAGATTGATGATGTAATAGACTCTATTCAAGAAAAACTTATACGGCGCCATCCTCATGTTTTTGGAGATACAAAGGTTTCAGGTTCGAGTGAAATATTAAAAAACTGGGAGGAGATAAAACTAAGCGAAGGAAGAGCGAATCTTCTGGATGGTATGCCTCCCTTACTTCCTGCATTGCAGCGGGCACATCGCATACAGGAAAAGGTTTCTAAAGTTGGTTTCGATTGGGAAAAGAAAGAAGATGTTTGGAAAAAAGTGATTGAAGAAATTGAAGAGATGCATCAATCGGAAAAAGATGGTACTCATGATGAACTTGAGAGTGAAATTGGTGATGTGTTTTTTGCTCTTGTAAACTATGCGAGATTTTTAGGAGTAAATCCTGAAAACGCTTTAAGGAAAACAAATAAAAAGTTTATAAAAAGGTTTGGCTATGTTGAAAAGAAGATAACGGAATCGGGAAGAAAATTATCTGAATCTACACTTGAGGAAATGGATAAATATTGGGAAGAAAGTAAAAATATTGTTGATTGATTATTTATTATTTCCGTTGAATTTATCATAAGCATCAATTATATCTTTAACTAACCTGTGCCGCACTACATCAGAACGATCGAAATAAACAAAGGAGACACCTTTTATATTCGATAAAATATCGCGTGCCTGTACCAGCCCGCTTACCTGCTTTGGCGGAAGGTCTATCTGCGTAATATCGCCGGTTACAATCGCTCTTGAATTAGCTCCCAATCTTGTGAGAAACATCTTCATTTGCATAGCCGTTGCATTCTGAGCTTCATCAAGAATAACAAAAGCATTGTTCAATGTTCTTCCTCTCATATATGCAAGCGGAACAATTTCTATAATCCCTTTTTCAAGGTAAGAACGTAGTTTTTCGGAGGGAAGCATATCGTCCAGTGCATCGTAAAGAGGTTTAAGGTAAGGATCGATTTTTTCTCTGAAATCGCCGGGAAGAAAACCAAGACTCTCTCCTGCTTCCACAGCAGGGCGTGCCAGAATGATCCTTTTTACTAATCCTTTTTTTAACGAGGATATTGCGAGAGCAACTGCCAGGTATGTTTTGCCGGTTCCTGCAGGACCTATTGCAAAACAGATATCGTTTTTGGTTGCTGCCTCAACATATTTTCTTTGTCCGGAAGTTCTTGCTTTAATTACATCGTGCTTGGTGTATAACACAATTGAATCATATTCCTGCTCATCAATTATTACCTTCCCCTCAATAGTTAAATTCAAGATGGTTACGACATCATCCCCTGTTAACTTGCCGCTTGTGTTAAGCACGTAAGCCATTTCTTTAAAGATTTTCTCTATCCCTTCAACTTCTTCAATCACTCCCTTTATAAAAACATTTTCACCGCGAACAGTTATCGAAGCGTTGAATCTATCCTCAACAATTTTGAGATTGGAATCATTCATTCCCAATAATGAGAGCATATCAACATTATCTAATACTATTTTTTTTTCTACTGCCGTCATTTGTAGTTCGGGTTTAAATAAAAAAACCCTTATCAGAATACTGACAAGGGTTTCTTCTTAAATTTATATTTAACCAAAGCTAAAAGAATTTTATTGAACCGGAGCTGGTTTATAATTTTTTCTTAACTTTGCGTATTTAGACTTCTCTTCCTCAGAAAGTGGTGGAACTTTAAATACCTGATCAGGATAAATTAAATCCGGATTTTTAATCTGGTCGCGGTTTGCCTTGTAAATTATCGGCCAGGCAAAAGCGTTACCGTAATGTTCTTTTTTCTTAGCAATACCCCAAAGATGGTCTCCTCTTACAACTTTGTAAGAGATTACATCCGGTTTTTCAACCCATGCATCAAGAGCTTTTTGCATTTGAACATGAACTTTCTGGAAGAATTCAGGTAAAGCACTGATCTTATTCATTTTTAAAGCATCAAGATCAGCTTGTCTGTCTTTTTTAGGTCCTTCTTTTCTTCTGATTTTACCGTCTAATTCGTTAACTGCATTTCTGAAGTTATCTACGTCTTCTCTTGTAGCACCAACTAAAGCATACAGTTCATCAATGCATTCATCTGGTGATTGAAGACCTGATTTTTGTGCATTAAGATTGTCTATATCCGATTTAAGAGCATCAATCTCATTTAAGAGAGATGTTTTCTTCTCGCCCAAACGGGTCATTTCCGCTTGCCATTCTTCTTCGGTCATTTCTCTTTCCTGTGCAAAGGATACAACCGATAAAAGAAGAACAAGGGAAAGAAGGCTTAGAATATATTTTGTGAGTTTCATTTATTTTCTCCAAAATTGATTAAATTATTAAAAACCAACTAACTATTATTTGGGTAACTTTTCTAAGTTAGCCCTTGTTTCTTCTTTTTGCTTGTTGCATTCAGCAAGCTTCCGATTTATTTCGGATATTTCAGCTTCGAGAGAAGCTCTTTCGTCTTTCAAGGTATTTGCCTCGCTCTCAAGAGATCTCACTTCAGCTGTTAAAGCATCAAGTTCTGCAAATTGAGCCTCGCTAACACCTCCGCATCCGGCAAGCAAGGATGCGCTCAGTATAAGAGCACCAGCAACCACCGGAATTTTGAGTGCTTTAAGTAGGTTCATATGTTCCTCCTAAATTAATTAATTAAAATACAGATTATTTAATAATCAGCGTTTATTGTAGTTTGTCTACAAACTTAGTTTCCATAAAATGTATTATTTTTGGATATGATATTTAGTGATTTTGATTGAAATAAACAACTATTTGAGCTATGATTAATTAAAAATCACAATAATCTTTTCTCTACAAAGCTGGTAAAAGTGTCCCCTGCTATAATTATGTGATCAAAAACCGGAATATCCATAATTTTACCTGCATCAACTATTTTTTTTGTAATTGAGATATCTTCGTTACTTGGTTCAGGATTTCCGCTTGGATGATTATGAATTAAAATTATACTTGCCGATAAGGAATCGATTGCCACTTTAAATATTTCACGCGGATGAACAACACTTGAGTTTAGATTGCCAATTGAAATTGTTTCGTTCTTAATTACTTTATTGGCTGAGTTAAGGCAGACCACTATAAATTTTTCTTTTACTTCATCGCGCAAAATGGGTATAAATATTTCTGCTATATCATTTGGTGAAATGATTTTTTTATTTGAAAATAATTTCGATTGTGATTGAATTCTCCGACTCATCTCAAAGGCAGCTAGCAAAGTTGCTGCTTTATCTTTGCCTATTCCTGCTTCTTTTGTTAATGAATCCAAAGACCTAGACGCAAGATTGAAGAGATTCTTTTCTTTGTTTATTATTTCATGCGCAATGGTTAACACAGATTTTCCCTTCATACCTGTGCGTAACAGAATTGCAAGTAATTCTGCATCACTTAAATTCTGAGGACCGCGAAGAATCAGTTTTTCGCGGGGTCTGTCTTCAAGAGGTAAATCTTTTACGCCTAAAATATTTTCACCTTTTAATTTCCCGAGTGAAATTTTTCTATAAGCTCGAACACACCGTCCCGGTATCTAACGATGTTCAAAAATCTATTTACACGATTTTCATCAAATGATATATTATTGTGATAACCGTTACTAACCATACCCGAAAGAATTTTATTTTTAATAGCCAATCTGCCTGGCACAATATTCGCCATTACTGTTAACAAGTATTTTGCAACGTCATATCCGTAAAGAACATTTCTGCCGGGGTCTTTCCCATACACTTTTGAAAATCTCTCGCTGAATTCCTGGTAATCATTATCATTAAAATCAATAAAATAATCCGATGAGAATGTAAGCATATTGCTGAGCCCCGGAGCAGATTCAAAACCTCTTGCAGAAAACCAATCCTGATTTCCAAAAATCGGCAAGTATAATGAGTCCTGTCCCATCTGTGATAATATGGCTGTAGCATCAACTTTGTCTGCTAACGGTATATAAATTCCCTGAAGAGTATCGGGTGCTTCTAGAAGTATATCAACAGCAACTATTCTTGAAATAGGTTCGGATAAAGAAAAAGAATTACTTTTATATGTTTCTTTTACTTTTATTGTACCGCCGAGTTTTTCAAATTCTTCTATAAAAGATGCTGCAATTAATGGTGAATAACCATCAATTGAATTTAACACTGCCATATTTTTCTTGTTTTCAACAAAGAAGACATACTGCGCCATAATTTTGCCTCTTACAGCAAGTGGAGGATTTGCCTGAAAGAAATTTTCGCTAACAGCAGTTAAATCATTATCGGTTGCAGTTGGTGAGATTATCAGTAGATTGGTGCCATTAAATGTTTTAATTGTTACCCTCACCTCATTACTGAATATGGGACCCAGTATTACTTTGATAGAAGAATTGCTTCCAAGCTCGTTTCTTATTTCATTTATTTCATCTTCATTGTTTTTTGTATCCCTGATGATAATTCCAATTTTAACATCTCTACCCTTATTGAATTCTGCTACGGCAAATTTAACACCTTGCAATATTTCATCCGCTGCAGCAGAAGTTGGATAATCGTTCTCATCATTCTGTAATGGAAGCAATACACCAATATATGATTTGCCACCAGATTCTTCATCAGGTACTATGGGATTATCATAAAGATTTTTTGCTTCTGCTGACTCTTCTGATGAAGGATACTTTTGTAAGATTTGTGATAATGTAACGAGTGCGTTTTCTCTTTCTTTCTCTTTAAAATATGATTTTGCGAGCAAGAGCAAAAGATATGGTTTAACTTTATCGCTGGTAAATGAATCACTTAATTTTTTAAGGTCTGAAGAACTGAGATAGTTTCGTGCAATTTTTTCACCTATGTCTTTGGCATCCAAACGGTATAATATTGATTTTGTTCTTGCAATTAAAAATGCAATTTCCTTTAATGCATCATAATATTCGTAGTTATCAAGATTTAATTTTACAAAAAGTATTCTTATTTCTTCGGTGTATTTACTTGAAGGATAATTCTCCAAAAACTCTGTAATTAATTTCCATGCACCTTCATATTCTTTTTTCTCAATAAGTATTTTTATTGTGAAAAAATATGCTGCGGTGGTTTTTGAATTCAGATCGTACTCATTTATTATTTTCTCAAAACCTGAAAGGGCAGAAATAAATTCCCTTGCATCATATAATTTTACGGCACGTGAAAATTCAGTGTCTATTTTTTTCTGATTCACCTGCGCCAAAGAGCTTATGGAAAAGAGAAAAAATATTAAAGCTAGTATTGAGAGTGAAAAGTTTTTAAACATCGGAAGCCAATTTATTGTTAAGAAGATCGTTGGTTTTACCTTTTCCTTCTAATGCTAATTTATTTTTCGGATCTAATTTTATTGCAGTGTTGTAAAAATTTAATGCTTCAATCAGCTTACCGGATTTCAAATAAGCATCAGCAATGTAAATATAATCATTCGAGGTTATATCGTCTTTCAAATCGATATGTTTTTCAAAATATTTTTTTGCTTTATTATAATTATCAAGATTCAAATTAATTTTACCTGCCCATTCATACAGAACAGCTTCTTTTTTATTAAGCTCAATACCTCTATTAATTGAGTCGGAGCTGTGGGTGTACATTTTAAGATAATAATATATTTTGGCGATTATCAACTGCAGTTCCCAGTCATCATCATACATTACCTCAGCTTTCTTTGCATATTTTAGTGCATTCTCATATTTGTTTAATTCAAGTTCAAGCTTTGCTAAAATAAGATATGCTTCGTGTATAAGTTCCGGCTCTTCATCAGAAATAATAAAACCGAGTAGATGCACTTTTGCTAATTCGTAATTATTTAGATAAAAATAACAGTAACCTGTTAAATATGAAGCAAATGGATCTTCGATGGATAAACTTAGAAGTAAATTCAGCGCTTCATCCCATTTTTTATTGTGCATTAAAAATTGAATGTAGTAAAGTTTTATCTCGTAATTATCGGGTTGCCTGTCTAATATCAACTTCAAAATTTTTTCCGCACTTTTCTTCTTCCCCTTTAGCTGATAAATATCGGCAAGATTAATATACGATTCGTGAAACTCCGGAAATTCATCAATGAGCAATTGATATACTTGAATTGCATGCAAATACTTTCCCTGTGCTTCAAATTCTTTAGCGCTTTTTATTTTATGTTGAAATTTGTAACCCAATTTATTCCCATTCAATTGTTGCGGGCGGTTTTGAACTTATATCGTAAACAACCCTGTTAATTCCTCTTACTCTGTTAATTATTTTATTCGAAACATCTGCAAGAAAATCATGTTCGAACGAAAACCAATCAGCCGTCATTCCGTCGTGCGAAGTTACAGCTCTTAAAGATAAAACATATTCGTAGGTTCGAGAATCACCCATAACGCCAACAGTACTTACAGGAAGTAATACGGCAAATGCCTGCCAAATTTTATTGTACAACCCTGCTTCTCTAATTGCAGAAATAAAAATATCGTCTGCCTCTCGTAAAATGTCAAGTCTTGGTTTGGTTATTTCACCAAGCACTCTTATTGCTAAGCCGGGTCCGGGAAAAGGATGCCTTTGAACAAGCTCCTTATCAATTTTCAATTCCTTTCCAACTTTTCTAACTTCATCTTTAAATAAATCGCGGAATGGTTCGATTAATTTTAGATGCATTTTCTCAGGTAAACCACCAACATTATGATGCGTTTTTATAGTTGCCGATGTTCCATTCACAGTAACAGATTCAATTACATCAGGATAAAGCGTACCCTGAATGAGGAATTTTGCATTCTCAATTTTCGTTGCTTCTTCCTCAAAAACTTCAATGAAAGTTTTGCCGATTATCTTTCTTTTTTCTTCGGGATCAGTAACACCTGTTAATGCAGAGAGAAATCTTTCCGATGCATCAACATGAATATGATTCAGGTTTAGTTTTTCATCAAAAAGTTTTCCAACCTTTTCACTTTCATTTTTTCTCATCAAACCATTATCAATATGTATTGATATCAGATTATCACCGATTGCCTTCTTCACTAAAACTGCTGCGACGGTTGAATCAACACCTCCGCTTAAAGCACAAATTGCTTTATCAGTTCCAACAATATCTCTGATAGAATTAATTTTCTCATCAATAAAATTCTTTGGTGTCCAATCTCCTGTACATTTACAAATATTGAGAAGAAAATTATCGATTATTTTCTTTCCGTCTTCAGTATGAACAACTTCCGGGTGAAACTGCACACCGTAAACACGTTCATATTCATTAGAGATTGCACAAATTGGTGAGTGATCTGATTTACCCAAAATTTCAAATCCCTCAGGTAGTTCGGTAAGATGATCGCCATGACTCATCCACACAATAGAATTGTTTTTTACATCTTTGAAGAGATCCGTACCATATAGAATGCGAATTTGTGCTTTCCCATACTCTCTGTTTTCAGCTTGTTTAACTTTTCCGCCGTAATGCAAACACAATAATTGAAGACCATAACAAATGCCAAGAACAGGAACTTTTACATCAAGGATTGCCGGATTAAGTTTTGGTGCATCTTCATCATAAACGCTTAAAGGTCCGCCGGAAAGAATGATACCCTTTACATTTTCATTTTGAAAGCAAGAAACATCAAAATCATGCGGATAAACTTCGGAATAAACATTTGCCTCTCTTATTCTTCTTGTTATCAGTTGTGTGTACTGCGAACCGAAGTCGATAATGATTATGGTTTCGTGACCGCTCATTGCAAATTAAAATAATTATCTAAACAAAATTGTAAAAAAGAAAACCCGCAAAAACGGGTTTAGATATTATAAGTTAATATTCGGGTTAGACTAAACAAAATTAACCGTATTATAATTACTGTTCTTATTGCTAACCTAATAATTCCTTGTAAGCTGCGCTGTCTAATAAAGCATCTATTTCTGAAGTATCTGCTATTTCAACTATTAACATCCAACCTTCTCCGTAAGGATCAGTATTTATTAACTCCGGTGAATCAATAAGTGCGGTATTAAGCTCGGTAACTTTTCCGGAAAAGGGACCGATAAGATCACTTACTGTTTTAACAGCTTCAATTGTTCCAAAGGGTTCGCCTTTTATTATATCTGAAAGATCAGAATCGATGTCAACATATACTATGTCGCCAAGTTCACCCTGTGCATAATCAGTAATTCCGAGTTTTACGATGTTGCCATCAACGGCAATCCATTCATGATCTTTTGAATATTTTAGATTGTCAGGTACATTCATAATTCCCTCTTTATAAAGGTTAAATATATTTAGTTAAGTTAATTCAAAATTTTCTAAAAAGCTTGTATCAAATTCTCCGGAAAGAAATTTTTTATCTTTAAGCACTTTTATATGAAATGGAATAGTTGTTTTTATACCTTCCACGGTAAATTCCTCTAACGCCCTTTTGCCGCGAGCTATAGCGTGTTCTCTGTTTTTTCCCCAGACAATTAACTTTGCAATAAGCGAATCATAATAAGGCGGGATTGAATACGATTGATAAATATGAGAATCAATCCTTACTCCAAACCCACCCGGATAATGAAGTGATGTAATTTTACCGGGAGAAGGTCTGAAATCGTTATATGGATCCTCAGCGTTAATTCTGAATTCAATACTATGCCCAACGGGTTTTTGAGGTTTTGTATCCACTTTCTCGCCGGCAGCTACTTTAATCTGCTGCCTTATCAAATCAACATCGTACGCCATTTCAGTAACAGGGTGTTCAACCTGAATTCGTGTGTTCATTTCCATAAAATAAAAGTTCTTATCTTTATCCATAAGAAACTCAACAGTGCCTGCGCCTTCATAGTTTACCGATTTAGCACCGAGCACCGCAGCTTCCCCAATTTTTTTTCTCATTTCACTATCGATTGCAGGTGATGGCGCTTCTTCAATTAATTTTTGATGACGACGCTGCACGGAACAATCTCTTTCACCATAATGATAAACATTGCCAAACATATCACCCATAATTTGAATTTCAATATGCCTTGGGTTTTCAAGAAACTTCTCAATATAAATAGCCGGATTTCCAAAAGCCGACTCAGCTTCAGTACGAGCCATTTGAAAAGCTCCATCAAATTCTTCTTCCTTCCAGACTATGCGCATTCCTTTTCCGCCGCCGCCTGCCGATGGTTTAAGAATTACGGGGTACCCGATTTCCGCTGATAGTGTTTTTGCTTCATTAACGTCTTCAATAATTCCATCACTGCCGGAGATAACAGGCACGCCGTTCTTTTTCATCGTAACCTTGGCAAAAGCTTTATTGCCCATTGCATTTATCATTTCAGGCGATGGACCGATAAACTTGATATTTGATTCCGCACATATTTCTGAAAAGTCGGCGTTCTCTGCCAGGAAGCCATAACCGGGATGAATTGCATCCGCACCGGTTATTTGTGCTGCAGATATTATCCCGGGAATTTTTAAGTAACTATCTTTACTAAGGGGTGGTCCGATACAAACTGCTTCGTCAGCAAATGTAACGTGCAGACTCTCCTCATCAGCTTCGGAATATACTGCAACAGTTTTTATTCCTAATTCTTTACAAGTGCGGATAACTCTAAGAGCGATTTCGCCGCGGTTGGCGATTAGTATTTTACTGAACAATTGTCTCTCAGTTTTAAAATGATTTTAATTAGGCTCAATAAAAAACAAGGGTTGATTGTATTCAACCGGTTTTCCGTTCTCCACAAGAATTTTAGCAACTTTGCCGCTAACATCACTCTCAATCTCATTCATCAATTTCATTGCTTCAACAACACATAATACTGTTCCGGGAGAAACCGAATCTCCCACTTGAACATACGAATCTGCATCCGGCGCTGGTGCTCTATAAAATGTACCAACAATTGGTGAATTGATCTCGTGAATATTACCGGTTGGCTCTTTGCTTTTTTCAGCAGGAGCCTTTTCTCCTTTAATCGCTGCTGGAGATGCATGGCCTTCAACCAATTCTGTTTGAACGACCATTTGAGGTTGGAAGTTTGCCTGGTTATTTCTTATCTTTTTGGCAACCTTTATTCGTAAGCCGTCCTCTTCAATTTCCAAATCAGTAATACCACTTGTATCAACAATTTTAACAAGTTTTCTGATTAAATTAAGATCCATAATAAATCCTTATAATTAAGATTTTACTCTCTCAACATATTCGCCCGTCCGCGTATCTACTTTAAGTGTATCATCAGCATTGATAAACAGCGGGACGTTTATTTGCACGCCGGTTTCCAATTTTGCAGGTTTAACTGCGCCTGTTGCTGTGTTCCCCTTAAAACCGGGTTCTGTTTCAACAACTTTTAGCACAGCAAAAACTGGTGTATCAACCGAAATAATTTCAGTGCCGTTAAATAAGATTTCTACCTCTTCACTTTCCTTAAGAAAGTTAACTGTATCGCCAAATACTTCCACAGGAACATTTATCTGTTCATAGGTTTCGTTATCCATACAAACAAGCGAGTCGCTTTCTCTGTATAAGTACTGATATTTTTTTCTTTCAACTCTAACAATCTCTATCTTTTCACCTGCTCTGAATGTATTGTCCAGAACTCTGCCGGTTTTTAAGTTTTTAAGTGTACTGCGAACAAAAGCACCTCCCTTACCGGGTTTTACGTGCTGAAATTCTACAATACTATAAAGATTGTTTTTAAATTTGATTATTAATCCGTTTCTAAAATTTGAAGTATCTGCCATAAAATTCTTTTAAGTATTTGTTTAAACTGAATAAAAAATAGATATTAAGCCACCGAAAGTCAAGAATAACAATTGATCATTTACATTATGAAACAATATAGTGGACTATCTAAAAAGCTGTTGATAACGTTTTATCATGCTGCGTCTGTCGGAATATAATTCATTCTTTAATGTTTTTATTTCCAGTTTGCAAGGGAATAACACAAATTAAAAATAATGTGACTGGCTCTGTGTACAGTCTCAATTATTATTTATTTAGTTCAACCAATGCAAGGTATTTATCCACCTGTTTTCTTGCTTCCGAAGTTGCATAATCTTCTTTTATCTTTTCGAGTAAAATTTTCGCTTCTTCGGTATCGCCGGCATTATAATAATTAACAGCAGCGTCTAAAAGATAATCAGGATTTTGTGCGTTAATTTCTGCCGCACCGGCAGCTTCGTTATAAAGATCTGCTGCTCTTTGATAATCCCTTTTTGCAGCGTAATAACCCGCCATACCTGCAAGTGCCGAAGCTTTATAAATATCAATGCTTCCGCTGTAATCTTCGTAATATTTAAATGCTTCTTCGTAATTGCCAAGATAAGAATAAGCGCCTGCAAGATAAATTTTTGCAGTTTCACCATTTTCGGTGCTGCCAAATTCTTCAACAACTCGTTTTAAACCGATGATATTAGTTCCCTGTCTGCCTTCAATTGCTTCGAGGTACGAACCCGAATCAAAAATTTGCATTACACGCGAAAGATGTAAACCGGCTTCATCATTTGCCGCTTTCTGCTGATTGACATAAAAATAAGCAGCAAAAGCAGCAACTATTAATATACCGCCGTAAAGAACTATCTTGCTTTTATAGTCTTCATAAAAATTTTCAACCTTTACCATTAAGGAAACAAGTTTATCTTCTTTAATTTCCTTTTTTGAAAGTTTTTTCTTCTTTGTTAACATTCACAAATCCTTTACAATGTTTTATCTAATAATTAGAAAAAAGAGTACAAAATTAACATTTAATTTTGGAATCTCCCAATACAGAAGGGGTAAAACTCGTACGCCCAAGAGGATTCGAACCTCCAACCTTCGGAACCGGAATCCGACGTTCTATCCAGTTGAACTATGGGCGCATAAACAATTTCAACAGGTAAAATAATACCTATTGGTTAATCCATCCAGCTTTTCCATGTCTTATCAGGATTAAGTTTACCTGCTGTCGATGATTTGTCAACGAAAGCACGCTATAGGAACTAATTTAATAATTAGTTTTTTGAGTTTCAAACATAAACATTTCTATTGAACTGTTCCATTTAATTCAGAAAACCTAAAGATTGATAATTAAAGAGTTCACGTTTTCTTAAAAATAACTGGTTTATCTTCAATTTATGATGATGAACAATCTCCAGTAATTTTTACCGAATCACACGCATCTACTGATTTTTATCACTACAAAATCTGCTTTCTCATCAACAGGGTTAATACGCCAATTGGTGTAATAATTGATAAATCCCTAATTGCGAATGATATGAATACTGAATATTTTACCCCGATTTTAGTTAAAAATGTAATGTTTTACAATAAACTTACGAAAGGATAATACAATGGGAATTTCTATTAACAGAGCAGCTGTGGGTACTTACCGTGATATTTCTGGCAAAAGCAGAAAATATAATTATTATGATTCAATTCAATCAAACCTGTTAGAAAAACTGGATCAAATTCAGAAGAAAGACCTGTTTTTTATTCTTTCCGTTAACTCTTTTGGAATGTTTGTTATTCTTTACTTTTTACTATACTTATTTTAATAATATTAATAAGACAAGAGGTAGCTGTTAATCCATAGCTACGCAAACTTCGGTTTCTTACTTATCGATAAATCCGTAACTTATTAAAAGCAAACTCTGATCCTGGATAAGACCGATTCCCGGAGCATAAGTTTTAAATTCCCTTTCGAATCTATTAAGAGCTGTGCCTTACTTTAGTTTTAAGACGGTCGGTGAATGTACTTGCAGATGTTTCGAGAACTTCATCAAGAGTAATGATCTCAGCCCGATCCATAGCTACTCCCAGCGCAACTTCCTGGTAATACATTAAACCCACTTTAGGTTTTCCAGCCATTATTAGACCGGGCATTGCACCGTTTATACCAGCCAGCCACGCACCTTTATGATTGACTATTTCTCCATCGCTGTAAAAATCAACTTCTTCTCCAAAGTAAAACACATCTCCGGTTTCATTATCAATTTCAAAGATATTTCTTGCAACTTCATACAACTCATCGTTTTTAAATTCTCTTTCTTCAACTACGCGCGTTATAAAACCATCAACTTCTTTTGTTTCATCAAGCACCGTTATTACTAACTTTGCATCTGTCATTCCTAAAAATCCTGTTGAGCCCTCAAGAACAATCTGGAAACCCGGTTCCAGAATAAAGTAATCGTTTCTTCCGCTTGATACCAGACTGCGGTTTGAAATATCAAAATTGTTTTTATAAGACGAGTTCTGGGCATCAACATATCCTGTAGAAAAAATTCCAATTATCATAATAAATGTAGTTACTACCTGAATTATCTTTAGCATATTCTCTTCTTTGGTATTACTAGATAAAGCTATTAATTTAATGGTGAAATTAGAAACAAAAATAAAAATATCTAAGGCAATAATGAAAACATTATTCCTATTTCGGATGCAAAGTCGGTTGCTTTTGAACTTACACCTATCCCTGTACTTGCTTTCAACAAAACGCTCTGAGTGATAAACCATTGAATCTCTGGTACCAATGCTACCTCGTCCTCAGAACCCTCAAGCATAACAAATAAACGAAAACTGTTTGAAATTCTTTTTAAATATTCGAGAGCATATTCACCGGGCTCGACTTTTTTTTCACCAGCATCATATTCAAAAGCCAACCGAAGTGTGATAGTTCCAAAATTGAATCCTTTGATTACACCAGCACCTAATTTGAATTCCCAATCGCTTGTACCGATTAAACTATGCTTATCACCTGTTGGGAATACGTACTCGAAGTAATTAAAAAATTCTGGCACACTTGGGTTCTCATGATTCCAACGCCACCTGATCTGTCCCTCTACATCGCTTATGCCAGATTCGGTAAACTCTGATTCTAAAGATGAAGTATCATTCTCAGACTTTGTTAAAGTAGCAGTAATGACTCCAGCCTCAAATTCTAATGCTAATCTATCGGATATACCATATCCCAGAAATATTAAAAACTCATTTGCTTGGTATTGTCCCCTGAACTCTTGCATAGATGGAAGACCAAAATCAAATGGTTCGTATTCCATATTGCTATCATAATAGTATTCATAAAAAGGATAGACAAGTAATTCACCATCTCGAACATAAGTACCGAATATTGACATTGGAATTCCGGTACCCCGATCCTGCAGGTAATCCGGAATCTCCTCCTGCGCAAAACTCACTATGGGTTGAATCAGCATTGCTGTTAAAATAAGTTGAAGTATAAGGATGATAATTTTGATTACCATTTTGAACTTCCTTCTTAGCTGAATTTAAATCATTATAAAATAAGATAATAAAATGACATTGCTTCCGGTTAATTCTAAAACATGATTAAAAAAACGAATAAGACTATTAATCGCTGCACGAAAAAAAAATTGAATGAACGATTGAATCCGAGGCTGATCAAAACCTTTTTAACATTGTTTATAAATGTTTGAAGCTATGCCACAATCATTCAATATGTAATTTAGACAGTTACCCTCCTGATTAACTCCCGCAGTATCAACATAATAATATTACTCCTCTCCGGTAGTTATAAAAGAAGTTTCAACAAACGAGCTGTTTCCATCTTTAGCAACCGTACCTATAGACAAAGTATATTCCAAACCGGATTGTAGAAAACCTTCAGGCACACTAAACTCAGTTACACTTCCAGGTAGCTTTACAAGAAGCTTAACATCCAATTCATCCTGATCAATTTCAATGATGTAAGCCGCCAGGTTTTCAACAGGAGTCCATTTTATTGTCAGCCGCTCTATTATCACATCTTCTTCATCAGCACCTGGCTGAAGAATGAAAACTGTAGCGGGTAAATTGTGATTCAATGTAGACTCACTGTAGAATTCTTTTCCGTTTATTGAATAACCACTAAATTTATAAACCCCCTCAGAGTAAGCTGATTTTAATCCATCAACATCTTTTGGTTCAGGAGATTCAAACCGGAATTGCCGTATTCCTAATGTTGAAGAATCGGGAGCCATAAAATCGATAACGGTGCGCCCATCCGGAGAAACAACTGTGAGCATTGCAAGCCCTTCATCATCACCCTTAACTTCGAATACAACTTCGACATCACCATCAGTTTCATTCTGTTCGAAGCGAATGTTTGCAGTTTTAAAAGGTTTCGACAAATCTCCTTCACGGCTAGCCTCCTGTGAAAACCCGGACGCACTAAGAAGAAAATGAATCCATATAAAAACTAATAATCGTTTTGTCACTCAAAATTCCTCCTAATTGAAAAATAGTTAGAAATCAAATTGCAATTGAACCTGAAAGATATTGTTATCAATTTCCTTCGTCCCCTCCTCTTTTTTAAATGTATAATCTACTGCTAACTTAAGCTTCTGACTGTGTATATAATAATTAAAACCAATACTTGTCCATTTTAATTTATCAAATAAGTCAATATTACTCGGATCAACTTCCTGATAACGGACGACAAACTCTACCTTGGGAAGAAAGAGATAACCAGCCTGAACATAGAAACCAGATCCGTCAATATCACTACTATCTGCATCTGTATCTTGTGTGTACATATCATACTCTGCCTGAGCGGTAAAGGGGCCCATATTAAAAAAGAGATCCACGCCCAATGCATAAATGCTAAAACTTTTGTCACTAATCCTTGGATCTTCTGCCTCTGTGAGGTAAGCAGCATTTCCACCGATTGATAATCTCTGCCCTTCACCTATATAAGAACCCCAGTAATCACCATATCCGTCCGGTTTTGCAGGATCCAAAAAATCATAAACTAATCGTCCTGAGGTCAAAGCTCCATTCGATGATCTGGCTAACTGTGTGGTATCAATACCGAGTGTCTCGAACTGTACATTATCGAATACACCAAAACCATACGAAAGATGACCACCTAAAGGACGTCCATGTAGAAGTAAACCAACTGTATTGTCTGCAAATCCCAAAACTGTTAGTGCACCTTTAATCAGACTTCGATCCATCAGTAGTAATTTTGAATCGGAAGTTAATGCGTCCCTCGAAAAGACAAAATCATACAATCCAGCACGAAGATTTATATCTTTTGCAAGATTAAAATTCAACCACGCATTCTCAACCTGTGCTTTTGGTGTTTTATTAAACCGACCAACATTATCAAGCTTAACTTCAAAATAATATTTACCTAATCCAAAAAAATTACCCCCACCCTTCATACGCAACCTGCGTATAAAGAAATCATTATTCTTATCTATCTCATTGTATTCATAACGGGTTTGAATACGAAGCCCCGGTGTAAATGTAATGTCTCCTTCTCCATCAGGTGTTACGTATTGGGACTGTGCCTGTAAAGGGATTGCAGTTAAAAAGAATCCCAGAATTGCCAGCATAATGCCAACAACACTAACTAAAAACTTTATTCCGGGCTTATGTGATTTATGAGAGCAGTATATTCCCTTCATTTTTGAATCTCCTTTTAAATTATTATTGGTTAGATCAAGACGATGCAGGGATGGCGAAAAAATATTCGCCATCCACAGCATATTATTTTTAATATAAAATTCACATCATCTATTATTAATATTAACAACTTCTGCTGCCTGCTTAGCACCAAAGCGTAAATACAGAGGAGGAATAATAAGCAGGTTGAGTAATGTAGAGGTAACTAATCCACCTAATATTACCACAGCCATTGGATGTTCTATCTCATTACCGGGGATACTGCCCGCAACCACAAGTGGAAGTAATGCCAATCCGGTTGTGGTTGCTGTCATCAATATAGGTGCGAGACGTTCCTTTGCACCGCGCAATACGAGTGAAGTACCAAAAGTTTCACCTTCATACTTTTCCAGATGCTGAAAATGATTGATCATTAAAATTCCGTTTCGTGCGGCTATTCCTAGAATGGTTAGAAATCCTACAAGAGAACCTAATGAAATGACACCGTCCCCTAAATATGCTGCGAGCACTCCACCCACAAGGGCGGAGGGAAGCAATATAAATGATAAAGTTGACAGCCGTACACTTTTGAAGGATGTGTGAAGAAGAAAGAAAATACCAATAAGAGCAATAACTGCATAAATCAACATTTTGTTTGCAACGGACTCACGTTCAGCATACTCTCCAATCAATGTTGGATAATATTCGTGCGGGAAATCAACTCCTGCAAGTGCAAGTTTAACATCGGCTACAACAGAGCCAAGATCCCTTCCCTTCACATTACCACCAACATCAATTTTTCGGGTAAGATTTTCATGTTTTATTACGTTCGGAGTTGGTCTGATTTGTACATCTGCTACATCTTCCAGATGGATATAACCCCCACCGGGTATATCAATCAGGAGATTACGAATATCAGTCAGACTATTCCGTGCTTCCGGAATACTCCAGACATTTACATCATACGTTCTGTGAGCAATATGAATGTCTCCCATCTCTTCACTAGCTACCAAAGTTGTAGCTGCCCTACGAACATCCCCTGGTTTAATACCATAAAATGCAGCTTTTTCCAGATCCACCTTTACTTCAATTTGTGGAACTTCTTCCTGGAATTCAATATGCAAATCAATCAATCCGTCAATTTCCTCAAGAGCTTCTTTAACATCATTTGCTTTTTCACGGAGCATATCTAATTCAGGACCATAGATACGTACTGTAACTGCCTCATGTGTTCCTGTTAGTACCTCCCTTATTCTTTCTTTCAAATAAGTAAGTACATCGCGATAAAGTCCGGGATACCCGTCAACCGTTGCCTGTATACTATTTATAGTCTTCTCATAATCAACTTCCGGATCAACGCTGATCCAATTCTCACCGAAATACATACCGACTACTTCATCCATTATCAATGCCTGCCCAATATGAGCGCCAAAATTTCGCACGCCGGGAATTTCGCGTAATTCCTTACTGGCGGCAATTGTTATACGGTTCATTTCAGGCCACGATGTTCCGGGCTTTGTAAGCCAGTGCATTAAAAAGTCTCTTTCCTTAAATGAAGGAAGAAGAGACTGACCAAGCTGCGGTAAAACCAGCATACCTGCTAATACGATAACACCGACTGTTACATAGGCAGACCGCGGTGTATTTACCACACGAGCGAGAACTGCACTGTAGATTTTGTGAAGAATTCTTATGAGAGGAGATTCTCGCTTTTCTAGTGGAACATTTCGTAAAAGTATGTAACTCAAAGCCGGTGTAATTGTGAGTGCTACAACCATAGAAGCCAATACGGCTAGTGAGTAGGAAAGAGCAAGTGGTGTAAAAAATGCACCGGAAAGTCCACCCATCGCAAAGACCGGAAGTACGGCCACAACACAAATTAAAGTTGCAAAGATAATGGCATTACGTACTTCGAGCGAGGCTTCAAGGATTACCCTTCCAATCGATACCTTTCCACCTTCTAAACGATGCTGGCGCAATCGCCTAACAATGTTTTCAACATCAACTATAGCATCATCAACCACAGCACCGAGAGCGATAACAAAACCGGCTAAAACCATTGTGTTGATAGTTGCTCCCTGGATGAAAAGTACAAAGCCTCCGGCAATTAGTGAGAGAGGAATTGCGATACAGCTTATTAATGCAACACGCCACTCATAAAGGAAAATAAAGAGAATCAATATTACTAATATACTTGCAATAAGTAATGCACTTGAAAGGTTATCAATAGACATCTTTATAAAGGTTGCCGGTCGAAAAATTTCAGAATCTATATCAATACCTGGTAACCCCGGACGTAACGCATCCAGTGCTTCTTCTACACCTCGTGTTACTTGCAAAGTGTTACCCCAGGGAAATTTTTCTACGATTAGCAGTAAACCAATATCATCGTTAATTATAGCATCTCCTATCATCGGTTGATGATCTATAACTACTTTGGCTACATCCCTTAACAGAAGCGTCTTACCATCCTTTACCCTTAGAACCACATTGCCAAGATGATCAGGGTTTACCTCATCGGACTTGTAGATGAGAGGTAAAACATGACGGATGGAGAGTCTTTGATTTGGTGTATCGATCCAGCCACCCGTACCAATATGATGCCCATCTGAAAACTGTAACATTCCAACATTCAGGGCGTCTGCAGTTGCTTTCTTAACCTCGTCAAGCGTAACCTGGTGTTTTTGAAGCAGTTCCGGAACTACCTCTACCTGAAGCATTTGAATCCTTTCGCCCCAAATAGCCACATTAGCAACACCGGGCACGGTCATCAATCTTTGCCTTATCGTCCAGTAAGTAATCATCGAAAGGTCGATTACTGAAAGTGAATCTGATGAAATCCCTATTTTCATACATCGACTGGTTGCAGATAGAGGGGGCAGAATTATTGGAGGTGAAGCCCAGGTTGGTAACCCGGGAGTAATCAGGGAAATACGCTCCTGTACCATTTGCCGTGCAAGCATCAAGTCAGTATTAGTTTTGAAAATCATCTTAATAGCAGATAACTGGGGAACAGATTTTGAGCGCATAACATCTAAACCAGGTATTCCTTGCAGCGATTGCTCAAGTGGTATCGTAACCAGAGCTTCAACTTCCCCGGGTGATAGTCCGAGGCAGGGGGTCTGAATTTCCACTAAGGGCGGCGAAAACTCTGGGAACACATCCACAGGCATATTATTAATCTGAGCGATACCGAAATAGAGCATTACCGCGGCAATTGCTATTACCAGGTAACGAAATCTCAGGCTCGTGCAAACAATCCATCGCATCATGGCGAACCTCCTTTGTATTTAAAAATCCAACAATTCATAAAAAACCTCTATCTAAATTTAATGACCTATTTCAAATTCGGTACCGTATATTTCAGCAACACCTATAGTTGCGACTAAAGTACCAACTGGTGGACCATCATTAAGAAATACTTTGTCACCCTCAATGTAATCAACATCAACAACATACCTGACAAATACACCAGACTGCGGGCTTGTATATACCCAGGTTTGTCCCTCCGGTCCATAAAGTAATGCTGAATAAGGTACAACCTTTCTCGGAAGCGAATTATTTACTTCAATAACTGCTGTGGTTTGAACGCCTATGCGCTCCATTGCCCTTTCCGTAAAAGTCACACGACTAAAATCCGATCCTTCGATCTCCTCCACATCGGATGGATGTTCGAAGTGGTAGGATCCTTCCTCTTCTTGGCAAGCCCAAAATTGCAGAACTGCAAGAACGAGTAAGGCAACTATCCATCGATTTTTTTGTTTCATTGGTAACTCCTATTTAATTTATTATCATAAATTTTATTTATTATTTTCATTTTAAATTTTCTAATTGAACTTATTCCGTAGCCAATATTACCTGACCCAAATCCAATTCAGGTTGTGGGTCTGCACCAAACATTAAATACATAGCCGGCACACCCAACAGGGTGTACAATGTTGATGTAACAAGACCACCTAAAATTACTATTGCTGCAGAGTGTACGATCTCGAGTCCTGCTATATTTCCAAACAGAGCCATTGGTAAAACAGCAATAAATGTTAGTATTGCCGTTGTTAGAATTGAAGTAGACCGATCACGAGTTACCTGCTGAATAAGCTCCGGTCCAAAAGATTGCTTACCAATACTTTCAAAAGTCCGGTAGTTATGAATAAGTAGAATATTGTTTCTAACAGCAATGCTAAATACAGTTACAAATCCAAGAATGGAACCGAGTGAAAGAAGACTGCCGGAACTGAACAATGTGATAATAATACCACCTACAAGTGCCATAGGTAAAGTCAGGAAAGTAGCAGTTGCTAATTTCCAGCTTCTAAAGACAACCTGAAGAAGGAGCAATATCAAGATTGCTGCGGCAATTGCAAAACTTAGGATGCGTTCCTTAGCAGCTAACCTTTCCGCGTATTCTCCTAATAATTCCGCTCTGTACTCCAGAGGAAAGTCAAATTCACTTATAATACGATTAATGTCGGCTGATATACTTGAATAATTACCACCGTTAATTGTTGCGCTAACATCTACATAACGAATAACTGATTCGTGCTTAATATTGGTAACACCAGGAACAATACGGATATCAGCTACATTTTTTAATGGTATAGAACCCATTGTTGGTGTATTTATTAATAGTTCGTGTAAGCTTGTAAGACTGTGTCGTGTTTCAGGTACACCCCAAACTACTACATCAAAAACTTTCTGTTCTTCAAATAAATTGCCGACTAATATTCCGGATACCAAAGATGTCGATTCACGACGGACATCTCCTGGTTTAAGCCCATAATGTTTGGCTGCTTCAAGATCGACCTCAATTTCTATCGTAGGCTCTTCTTCATGATAAAGAACTTTGGATTCAATGATGCCATCGACATGGGTAAGAAGATTTTTTATTTCTTCTGCCTCGCTTCTTATCATACCAAGATCTTCACCATAAACTCTAACTATAAGTGATTCATCCGTTCCTGATAGCTCTTCTCTAACTTTTGATTGCAGATAGGTAAGAACCTCATTTGACAAACCCGGATAGCCCTGTACAACTTCCTCAACTGAAGAAACAGTCGATTCATAATCGGCTGAAGGATCAATACTGACCCAAATCTGTCCGGAATTGATATTTGTTACTCTGTCTGATAAAACTGCTCTTCCAACATGTGCACTTACATTACGCACACCGGGAATTGAACGCAGTTCGTTGCTTACAAGAATGGCAATCCTAGTCATTTCAGGATGTGATGTGCCTGAAGGACCATCCCATCGAACCAACAAATCCATCTCGTTAAAAACAGGTATTACTGAATCTTGCTTGAGGAACATTGACGCAATTATGCCAACAACTATGATTGCACATACAGTTAAAAATGCAGTGCGTGGAATTCGCGTTGCCCACATAAATAAAATATCGTATACCCCTTTTAAAGCTTTTGTAATTGGGGAGTCTCCGCTTTGAGATGATGTATTTTTTAATAACAGTAGACTTAAAGCCGGAGTTACAATAAGTGCCATCACAAATGAAGCGGCTAATGCCAAAATGTATGATGATACAATTGGCTGATAGAATGCACCTGACATACCCTCTAGAAAGAAAACAGGCAGCATGACAAGTACTATGATCAGTGAGGCATATATAACCGGGCTGCGCATTTCGATGGAAGATTCGTAAATAATGGTAGCAAGGTTTTTGTCACTGCCTTCATCACGATGCTGCTGAATCCTCCGTTTAATGTTTTCAATGTCGATTATTGAATCATCAATTATCAAACCGATTGCAATTATTAATCCTGCAATTATCATCATATTTAGAGTTATCCCCTGAAGATACAGTACTGTAACAGCCGTAATAATTGAAAGTAAAATTGTCACGATGCTGATCAACGCAGATCTCCAATTTAGGGAAAGGGCAAAAAGTGCTAGTATTAGAAGAAGTCCACCAATGAGTAATGTTGTTGTTAGGTTACTGGTAGCCACCTCCAGGAATGTTGCCGGTCTAAAAAGCGTAGAATTTATATTCAAACCGGAGAGACCTGGCTGTAAATTTTTTAATGCTGATTCAACTTCAGCAGTTACGTTTACGGTATTAGCCCAGGGAAATTTTTCAACAATAAGCATAAGGTTTGGTGATTCATCTACTATTGCATCTCCAATGAGAGGTTGATGTTCCTCCACCACTTCGCTTACATCACCAAGTCGCAGCGAGGTACCATCGACAACCACTTGAGCAAGTTGCTCTGGAGTTGAAATCGGTAAAATATGACGGATACCAAGTCGTTGGTTGGGAGTATCAAAAAAACCACCTGTGCCGGGTGTTGATGCCTTTAAATAACTTAATGGAGATACCCAGAGAGCATTTCCTGTTGTCTTAATTATTTGATTTAATGTAACTCCTTTTTTCTCTATTTTTTCGGGATCAACCAGAACCTGTAATTGACGTTTGCGTTGTCCCCAAATGGATACATTTGCAACACCGGGTACACCCATCAAACGTGGAACTATCGTCCAGCGGGCAAGAACTGACATATCGATTAGAGAAAGTTCTTCCGATGATAAACCGATCATTAAGACACGACTTGTTGACGACAGGGGATTAAGCATTGCCGGTGGTTTCGAGACTCCGGGCAACGCAAATATTGATACAAGTCGTTCCTGTACCATTTGTCGTGCTTTCATAATGTCTGTGCCTTGCTTAAAAATAAGAACAATAGATGAAAGTCCCGCAATTGATTCAGAGCGGATTTCTTCAACCCACGCAACACCATTGAGCATATCTGCTTCCATTGGTGTGGTAATCAGGGCTTCGATTTCTGCTGCGGAAAGACCCAGTGCTTCTGTTTGGATTTCCACATAAGGACGGGAGAATTCAGGCAACACATCCACTGGAATACTAGTAAGTTCTGTAATACCAAATATTATCAGTAACACAGCAACTGTAGCTATCAGGAGTCGTACCTTCATACTCGCAATAATAATTCTTTTCATCATAATCTGGCCTCTGTTAATATTTTATGAAATAATAATTAACTCATTTCTATCCTTTTATTTCTCAAACACTCATTATAGTGTGAGATTAAAAACGTTTTAGAAAACCTCGTAATCGTACTTTTCCTGCCCCGGTACATCTAAACAGGTTTTCAGATAACTTCAGTGCCAACTGCATAACATCAACAGGTACAGGAAACTATTAAATTTTATCACCGACAGTACATCGGTGCATCAAACATATTACCTTAAAAAGATTATTTCTCCCTTGTACTGCGGTATCAGCTTTCCTGTTTTCCTATCAAATATATTATAACCAAACGCGACCAATTCAAGAGTATCTTCTCCAAGCAGTCCTACTCCGGGTGCGTGGGTCTTAAACGTTTCTGCACCTTCCGGCTCACTCCAGTTGGTTTCACGTACTCTTACACAATCTGTAAATGTGCCTGCCGGTGTTTCTATTGTTAGTCCCATTTCCCAATTTTCCGCACGTTCCATAGACATTCCTTCTGCCATTTGCTGATAGTATCTTGCTTTCAGCATAAAGCTTCCCGGCATAAAAATACCTGGCTTTGCTAAACCATTCTTATCGGGCTCCCCTGCGTGCCATGTTCCGTCGTGACTTTCTATTTCAGTACCGTCGTCATTGTAAATATCTACTTCATCACCAAAATCATAAAGATCTCCTGTTTCCTTACATAATGCGAAGAAACCTCTTGTGAACTCTTTCGGTTTGCCATCAGCCCATTCCAGTTCCTCTATTACCCTGGTTGTTACCCAACCTTCATCGGGAAGATAGAACATACGTGTTTCATCAAGAACAGTATGCACAAAAACGACATCTTCTCCGTCCTCCACTCCTTTGAGAACCATCTGATAGCCGGGTCTGAGAATGTAATAAGTGTTTTCTCCTTCATCGATAAATGTGCAATCCTGTGTCCGGAACTGATCAGTATATCCGGTTTCCTCATCTACCGCCTGTGCCATAACCAGACCGCTAAAGAATGTTAGACAAGTGAATGTTACAATTGTGAAGACCAATTCTTTTTGGCCAAACTTGTTCAATTGTGATTTCATTTTATTTACTCCATTTTTGTTAAGAATTATTAGTTAATTAGTTTAAGATTTAACTGCATAAGTATTTTTAAGTTTAAAACCGCCAGGTGTACTGAACTTTAATTGGCATTTCATTGGATATGAATTGCCAGCGCTCTTCATCCGACCTTCTTATCTCGTTGTGATTATAAACGATGAAAATATCTCCAAACGGATGGAACGTCCATCTCAGCCGGTTATTAGTGCCTAATTCCTTGCTTTGTGTATCATACTGTGTAAGACTGCTTATTTGCAGATCCGATGAAAAATTGATTTCTATCCGTATCCCAAATAATTCTTCCGTGAATTCCTTCGGTTCGAGGATAGGCTCTTCTTCTTCTTCCTCCGGTTCAAAATCTTCAGGCAGTGAGAGCATATTACCTAAATTTTTCTCCATTGAAAGTTCCAGTGTAAAGAATGCTGAAGGTTTAAACGCCAGGGTTGCTTCGATTGTGCTCAGATCACCATTATAGTAATCACCAAATTCCCACAGAATCCCCCCGCTGATTATACGTTTTTCAGCCAGCCTTCCACCTACATAATACCGCAGCCACTCATAGGACCCTGCAGGTATGTCAACATCAGTCGCAATTTCAAAGGGCTCTCTTGGTCTGTCTCCTGCCGGTATAAAACCGCCCGAGAACTGATCACCACTTTCAAATAGCCAGTCAAGTGGTTTAATATCCCCTTCATAACTTTCCCACGTTGAATTATTGCGGGTGTTATAAAGAGTAAAAGATAATTCGTGTGTCATCTGGCGAACTATTTGCCAGTTAGGACGAGGTTTATACTCACCGGTAATATCCCATATATGAGTGTTGTTACGTGGTAAAAATCCGAGAGAAGGATCGAAGCCATCCCCAAGGTGAAGGGTTGAAAAATTAAGGTCAAACAAATCGTTGGGGTAATCAATTCTAAAACCATAAGAAGATTTATCGCCGGTTAGATCTTCACGATCATTAAGTAATCCCCATACGCCAATGAGAAAGTTCTTTTCATCCATAAAATTTGAGGTTCTGTAAACAAAGTCAACACCGGCTGTCCATGCGTCGGATCGACCAAGTTGATCTCCGAATGTACCGATAGCTCCAACTGATGATTCTTCTAATATATTTTGTCTTACACGGAAAGAGCCCATTGTTGTCTGAGGTATATGAATCTTTATGTCTTCATCGATATCACCTATCTGCAGACTATCTATTCTACGGGTGTTTACAACTAATGCTCCCAGATTAGTTTCACCTACACGTCCCTGAATTTTGGCACCTACATTTATTGGTACTTCTCTCAGGTCATCCTCGCCCTTGCCGATAAGACCAATCCTTCGGCTGTAGAACGGAATAAGGTTGTCTTCATCTAAACCCAAACCAAACTCAAAAATATCAGATCCTCCCAGAAAGAATGTTCTTTTCTCAGGGAAGAAAAGCGGGAAACGTGTTAAGTTGATCCGCCGGACATCTACTTCTGTTTCAGCAAAATCAGTATTGATAGTGAGTGCAGATATGAGATTCGGTCCTAGTCTTTGAGTCACATCAAGACTAGGTTCAAGCTCGTATTCAGTATCTTCCAAACCTGTTTTATTAGCTCTTCCAACTAAAGATGGACGTACGCTTAAACCAAAACCGAAATCGAATTCCGGCAGGTCTGTGATAAGCCCTGCACGAATTGTTTGGAACACTTCAAAATCTCTTTTGGCTCCGGACCAGCGGCTGGTCTCTTGCAATCGCTGAACTCGTCTTTGTACATTAAATCCCCATTCGGTAAGATCTTTTTCAAAACTAAGACTATTAATTGGTATCTTAATTTCTACATACCAACCATTTTCATCACGTGAAGTTTTAGCTTCCCAAATTGCATCCCAATCACTATTTACATCCTCGCCCTGTTCAATTACTAAACCATCGAAACGTGCACCATCGGGATTGACTGCAAATACATAACCTGAACGACCGTCGAGAAAAGTATCAAACACGATTAGAATATGGTCTTCCGATTCGAGGTCGGAATCACGTGCTTTAGAGAATGATACGATTCCATCCGGGTCTTCATCGAAACACCTGACAGCTATAATTATATCGCTCGTATTTGTAAATACTTTGATGATCGTCTGTCCGGCAGGTTCACCGCCTTCTTCCGGTTCTATTGTTATAAGATTGGCAATGGAATCTATAGCAGTTTCCCACTCTAATAAATTAAATATTCCATCAAATGTAAATTCAGGGGTAAGTTCACTTACTTGAAGAGTGGGCTTTGCACCCAAAGTTTCCTCTTCTTCCTCTTCTTCCTCTTCTTCTTGCGCAAACACATGGCTTGCCAGCAATAAAAAGATAGCGATGGACGGCAACCAAAGAATAAATCTAATAGATCGCATTTTTTTGCCTTACGTTTTTTTTTGATCCGTGCAACTTATATAAGTCACTGAAGTTTAAGCATTGCTCTTTGTACTAACACAAATATTTATGTCTGCTACAGACTTAAAAATTTATGTTTAATACTGTATAAATAGAATAAATTATATTACTCTCGGAAAAAATATCGGAATTAAATTGGTTGGTTTTCCGGTTTGAATAATTAGCCATAGTAAGCACGAACTAATTCATTTAATTGAAAATACTTATGAAAATAATCTCAAGGTAAATGAATTAAGAAATTGGTAACTATTTATAGAGCAGAGACATAAAATGAATTAATAACTTAGATTCATTATTTCCAGGTTTTTACTGATATGTTTAATCCAACACGGTTCTATTAGGTTTAAACTTTTTGCAGTTTATTTTTTAGGGATTTTATAGGCAGGTATTCTTGCGGCGATTTTTTTTTGAGTTTCCTTATTGATTGATCGGGCTATACTCTTGTTTTGTTTTCTGTAAAAATTCAACAGCTCAAATTTATCTTCGTTTCTCTCAATGTATTTTCTCTTATTTTGCCGGATAATTTCATTGAAAAATACAAAGTTGAATATATCGAGCTCGGTGATATTTGTTTTTATAGGCATCGTGATAATTGAGCGCTGTTTTAGAATAGTATATTATCAAAAATCAGTAACTCGGAAAATGTCTTTTAAATTACCTTAATTCTTTTGCAATTTTACTTTTTAGTTGCTTCAGAAGATATTCAAGAATATTGTGATATTTTTTCTGGTATTCTTCTTTTGTGAGTCCACTTATGTAGGGTGCTAAATATTTGTACAGGCATGGATTGACACCCCCGTCACCGAGATCTGCAGCTAATGTTTTTAAAGCACACTTAAAGCTTTCATATTCTTCAATAGTTAATTTACCATTATCCAGATACGAAGATTTCAGCTTTTTCTCGGTATACGAAAGGGCAATATTGAGAATCTCACTAATTTCAATTTTATCTGAGATATCATTAACATAATCTGAAGATAAATAATCTGAGAGATTGATATGTTTTAGTCTGAAGATTAGTTCATTTAAAGGTATGGCAGGAAAATATTGTGTTTCGGTTTTTATAAAATAGAATAATGATTTTAAGAGAATTTTACTTTCATAAAATAAATATGTTGGTATTTTATAAAATTCATCATCGGTTATAACAATCCAATTTATATTTGAATTCTTTGGCTCAGTTATATGAACTTTGCCAAGATAACTTACTTTTTTATAACCTCCCGTACGGATAAGATAATTAACTGAATCCAGTATTCTCGAAAAAAACGGATCGGACTCACGTAACATACGGGAGATATGCTGTTCCATGCGGTTACTGATTATCTTGTTGAGAAAGAATAGCGATTCGTTTTCGGAGTTAATTGGTGGGTTCCAGTTTCTTATATCATCAACTATGTTGAAATGATTATTATAATTTGCATTCTTAAATAAAGGTGCAATCGCTTCAATTGCAATCTCTTCAAGTGTGTCTTGGTTGGAGTTGACTAAATTTTTTATTCTACTATAGCGATGATTTAAATAAGACTCACCAATTTTGAACAGCCGCTCAATAAAATTGTTCAACTCCCCTGTCGTGTATTCACCATCACACAACTTGGTAAAAAAACGATAGTAAGAATAGTCTTTTTCTAAAACCCTCAAGAATACCTCCATTAAAATTCCTATACATAAAGAATATAAAAATATATTTATTAAATGCTATAAATATTTTAAAGACGAAAAAAATAATTTTGCGAAAAGTGTATCATGTGTATCATTAAGGTACATCTTAAAATGCTGAGAGGATCAATGCTTGGATTGAAAAAAGTGGTGGAAAGAAAGGGAAAGAATGCAATATTTGCTTCCTCATTGTACGCCGGAATGACTCGCTCGACAAGTTCGTGACAATCTTCGGAACCGGATTCCGACGTTTTATTCAGTTGAACTACGGATACGATTGAATAATATTTTTCTTAAGTAGTATAAAAACAATTAATTAGCCGTAACTGTTCTATTTATTTGTGCAAACAATTATTAAAAAAACTAATCCGATTCAGCTAATTTTTCTAATAATTTTAATCTAACATCAGCAGCATCAAATTCAGATTTATCAAAGTAGGTGTGAACTAAAAAGATATGATATTGTAATACATCAAGCATTTCTTTTACATCGGGCTTATCGCTAATTTCTCCCTCATAAATTAACTTTGTGATCTCTTTATTGGTTTTATGAAGCATTTGTTCTATCATAATTTTCTTTCATTCATTTTATTTAAGCTACTATTACCACATTCCAATTCTATAATCTTTTAATTTTCTATCAACAGTTTTAGCGTTACCGTAAATTTTATCCAATACATCCCAAAAGTTTTTGCTGTGGTTATGTTCCATTGTATGAGCAAGTTCGTGAAGGATAACGTAATCAATCAAATCTTCAGGTAATACCATTAAGTGCAGACTAAAGTTTACATTTCCTTTTTTAGAACAACTTCCCCATCGGGACTTAATGTTTTTTATAAAAACTTTGTTGTAGTTGAAATTATGTTTTGCAGCAAGCTCGTTTACTCTTGCGGGTATGTAATTTTTTGCTTCTATTCTTAATGCTTCTTCAATAACTTTTCGAATAAAAAACTGTACTGATTTATGTGCAACTTCTAAGTGCCCAGGATAAAGTATTTTAATCTCTCCACCGGATATGCTCGCAGTTATTTCCTTACCATCCGTTTTGCTGAAGATAAGCTTATGTTTTTTTATACGGAAATTTGTGTTCTCATCAAACACTGTGTGTCTTCTCTCTGCGTTTTTAATTTTTTCCTGATGTTTTTTTATCCAATCAATTTTATTCTGCACCACACATTCTGCTTCTGCAAAACTGATCTGAATTGGAAAAGAAACTCTTACCTCTTTAAAGGGTTTAATTGTTATACTTATATATTTTGCACGCCGGTTTTTAATGAATTGTATGCTGCCTATATCGGCAATTTGTATTTTTTTTGAAACCATCAGGGACAGGACAATATAGAATAATAAATCAACATTTTATTAAACTCCAATTCTTATGTGGTTTGAGTAAATCCATGCCTTTTTGTGTATGTAAACCTCTACTCTGTACACACCGTTTCTTTCGATAATAAAATCAGCGCAAGTATCGACAGTGTCGGCTATTTCTTCCCCATTTCTAATAAGTTTTATTTCTGCTTCCTTAACAGGAAGTAAAACACGAAGTTTAATTTTATCGGTGCGGTTTATATAATCTCCCATCTGATAAATTTTATCATCAGCTTCAGCAAAAAATCTAAATCCCTTAGAATCGGCATGATAATCGTTTGCAAAAAAACATTTGCCATCAGCCAAAGCATTATAAATTGTTTTTTTAGTATTTCGAATTGACTCTTCGCTGTTGTCACGTATAAGTTCATTCTTTAATAGTATATGTGTTCTGATAGATTTGAAAAGAACTTTGTATGGAAAAATCTCAACTTCTAAAAACCCTAAAAGATTATATTTGTGAGCGTGTGCATCAACTCCGCCAATTCCCACAACTTTACGTTTTAGATTTAATTCATCCCAAAGTTTTAAAGTTTCTTTCTGCGGTGCGGTAATAGTTCTTAAGGGATGAAGAAATGCCTGATATTTATTATCTTCAGTTAAGTTTTCCATCCATTCGGACATATGATTCCAAATCTCAATTCCGTTAAAGTCTTCGGTGTCCCATTCAATCCAGGGATAAGGAGGATGTTCTTTCATATGCTGTCTTTTTTCATGCGGATGAGCCAGGAAACCTATTCCCCCATCTTCTTTTATTTTTCTTACATACTCTTTTGCTGAAGTTCTTGTTGAGTATGTTTTATTTATTCCGAATGCCAGGTAATGATTTTTATTTTCCTTATCGTTAATCTCGCTTCCAACCAGGCATAAAGTATTTCCATACCAGTTTTCATAACCTTCGTCCAAAGCCCGCAAGGTGTTATGGTCTGTTAAAATTATATAATCCAATCCGACCTCATCGGCAAACTTTGCTATTTGCGGAACTTCTCCGGAACCATCGGAAAAAACCGAATGCATATGTATTGCGCCTATATATTCAAACATTTTTATCGTAAAAAATGGAGAGTAAAAATAGAAATAAAATTATTATGCTAAAAGCCAAAGTTATTGTCTAAAAAGGTTTTAGCTAATGAAAGTGTGTTCAAAATAAAGTTGCACAACCGTTTGTTACATTAAACCTGACTTGCTTGCTGCAAGCAGGTTTTTCGGGAGAAGTATCTCAAAGAATAAAAAACTGGAGATTCTTTATTCGGCAATTGACGGAATTAGAATGACATATCTAACTTTTGCAATACGCACTTATTTCGTTTGATAATTAGCACACAACAAACCTTTTTAAAACCGATAAGAAAGATTTACTAATATCCTTCCTGAAGAATATTTGCTCTGAAAAATTCCTTCGTAAGTGAAGTTAATATAAACAGGTTTAAGCAAACGCGTATTAATGTTGAACGAAACTGACTGTTGTGTAATACCTTCAATGTTTTGAGTAAACTGGTATTTAGTATTCCTGTATCCTAAGGAAAGTCCAACCCCCCAGCTAAGGTCTTTGTAAATTCTCAATCCCCAATTAGTACCCGTTACATAACTGCTGTATAAACGAGTATATGAGAAAGTCATTCCGGAATTAATTATAGGGACAATTGAATAATTTACATAACCACCGTAATTGTTCGATGGTTTGATATCGCCAGGTTTGAATCTATATTCGTAATTAACTTCTTCTTGTTAATACAATCTCAATTTTAGCAGATTTTATAATGCCTTTTCTTACAATTTTTGGAAGACCAGCTAATTTCAGATCTTTTTTCATTTTCCGCAAAATTCTTCTTATCTTGATAAAATCATTTGGAATAAATGACATAGCTTTAACAAATGAGAATTCCCTGTAACGTTCGGGAGAAGTTTTTACTTTGAATTCATCTAATGTTTTCGCATCAAAATCTATTGCTTTAGTTACTTTGCTTGCAAGATTTTCTCTAAGATCATTCATGGCATTAATGCCCATTTCCTGTCCCTGAATTGTTCTTGGAATTTGGACATAAATAAACCTGCCAACCACACCGCTTAATACGACCAAAACCATACTCCAAAAACTAACAGAAACAATTCCTCTTAACTTAAATGCAGTATGATAAAGAACTAACATGGGACCAACAGTACAAAGAAAAATATGTAATTCCAACCAATGTTTTAAAAAACCGAACTTAAAAAACCATTTAACCCTTTTTCTAATCATATAGATTGAAACACCCACTATCATCATCAACGTTCCAATTATGCCAAAACCATGTCCCCAATCGCCACTAGGTTTTAATAATGTATGCTGAGAATTAAAAAACCTTTCCTCTAATGGTGTCGAATAATAATCGTAACCATTGAGTGCCAGCAATACCATAACAGCTGCACCAACAAAAAAGAACGATCCGACATAAATTTTATGTGGAGTTTTATTCATAAAGGGTTTATCTGTTCATGACACATTAGCATAAGTTCCAGTAAGATTAAAAAAGGTGACGAGTAAAAGATGTCTTAATACTTACTGGGTTGAGAAGCGGCGAATTGCCGGTTTGTAGTAAATAGGTTTTCAGATGATTTTATTGAGGGTGAGATACCTGGTTGAATGCTCCATAGTGAGGTCATTTAGCTTATTGATAAGTAAGTTTATTCGTTCGTCGTCGTTATCATCAAAAGCATCAAATGCTTCTTCCGATTCGAAAGTATATTGTTCCTGGTATTGATTTTGTTTTCCCTTAACTCTAAAAACAGAGTAATCTTCCAAACCATCCGCGTTTAATAAGTTTTTTAGTTCATTTACTACACTAAGGAATTCTTCTTTATTATTTTCTTTTAACTCGTATTGAATTGTGAAAATGACCTTCGACATTTGTTCTCCGTATATTTAACTAAATAAGTTTATAGATATCTCTCCTTTAAAAACATCTTTTACAGGTCCGGTGAGAGAAACACTTTTGTAATCCGAACCATCAACCATAAAACTAACAACCAATTCGTCTCCTCCTTTTGTGTGCAAAGAGACCGGGGGCTTAATTCCAAATTTTATATTTCCAATAATAGCAGCAGCCACAGCACCTGTTCCGCAAGCATAGGTTTCATCTTCCACGCCTCTTTCATAAGTGCGGATGAATATCTCCTTGCCGGTTGTTTCAATAAAGTTTACGTTTGTACCTTCAGGAGCAAAACTTTCGCTGTAACGAATTTCCTTCCCAATTTTTATAACAGGTACATCATCAATATCATCCACAACAATTACAACATGAGGTGAACCCGTATGAAGAAAACTTGCCGAAATACCAGATCCTGCAACATCTAATGAAATGTTTTCTTCAATATTTTCAGGCGGTTTCATATTGAATTTGATCAAACCGTTATTCAACAACTCGCCGGTGTATTCAATTTCGTTCGATATAAAAGAAACATTATTTGATTTCGTTTTTCCAGTATCGACAGCAAATTTTATCGAACATCTTGCACCGTTTCCGCAAAGCGTGCCCGTAGAACCATCAGCATTAAAATAATCCATAGAAAAATCAAATTTTTCACGATCACTAATAATAATTATTCCATCAGCACCAATCCCGTTTCTGCGGCTGCACAAACGGCTGATTACATTAATTGTAAGAACAATTTCCGGGTTTTGGGCTTTATCGATTATAATAAAATCGTTGCCCGCCCCGCTCATTTTTACAAAGGAAATATTCTTCATTTCAGATGTTCAATTTACCCCAATACTAACTTGTTTTCAATGTATTAAGTAATAAAAATAAATTTAATCGAATGATTGAAATATCAGATTTAATATTTTAAGAAAGGGATAAATGAAATGCGGAGCCACAATAAATAGCAACTCCGCAAATTAATTTTAGTTTTGAGAGAAATTCTTTACAAGAGATGCAACTTGCTGCGCTTCTTTTGAGTTATATTCAAATGAAAGTTTTTTATAATTTACAAGGTCTATAATTGTTCCGATTAGACAAAGACCGGCAGTTAAAAAGTACAATATTCCCATTCCAACCTGGTTGAGAATAAATCTTTGAATTCCTGCGATGCCCATCAATCCAAGCAGAGTAAGTATCATAATTGTAGTTGGATCTTTTCTACGCGAACTATAAACAGACGCAAATTGCTGCGCATGTTCGTCATCAAAATCTTTAATTAACTGCTGAACATACATTAATTCTTCGCCTTCAAGATAAGGCATTAGTTGCAAAATGTTTGCCATAATTACTCCAGTTGTTTTTTAGTAATTGAATGATTCTTATAATTAATACAGTAAGTGCAAGTAAACCAAGAGGATGAGATAAAAAAGAGTTGTAAATTTCTCCCTGAAAAATAAATGAAATTGAATTACCCAAACCGCAGCCGGGACAAAAATCGAAACCTAAATTATTAATCGGGCATATTGCAAAATGAGTTTCGCCGGGAGTATGTAAAAACGCTAAATACAACAATGCGCCAATCCAGATTGCCGCTTCCAAGCCAATTATTTTAGGCAGCAATAATAACTTATTAAAATAATTATTTGTTGGAAACCGCAGTATTTTTGTTTGTGTTATTTTCATTGTGCAGAAGGATAGTTAATTATGGCTTTTAACTTAGTCAATGAAAAATAAGAAATCAATTATAGTTTGATGAATGGCAGGATTTTGGAGGCGAATGACACCTTGTGTAATGTGAAATTAAACATCCAATATTTACTAATTGATTAGGTAACGATTGCATCAAATTAGGCAATAAAAAAAGGGCTAAACATATTTAATGCTTAGCCCTTAAGAAAAAACTAAATTATGTATCTATTCTAACCACGATACGATCTCCATTTCACCAGTTCCGGGATATCCTGGAGGAGATGCTAACATTAATCTTTCATCGTACTTATAGCTTCTATTAAAACCCCAAATATTGCCCCAAACAATGACACCAATTTGTACCCTTCTTTTATTTTGAATTCCACCATATAAATTTATAAAACCATTTGGTTGTGTAAAACTCGACCATCCGGCACCAAAACCACCTTCTTCGGCATATATTGAGGCATGTATATTGATGTCTGAGCTGTTTGCTAAATTATCTGCAATTAGAACACTTTTCTTTGCTACAATACCTAACATATCTGTTGAGTTAGGGTCAATTCTAGGATCGTTATAATAAACAATATCATCATCTAAGTAGATACTCCCTTTTGAACCTGTTCCCGTACAGCCAATAGTATATCGTCCTTTTACAGTACCCTTAATCCTCATTGTTCCGTTATTAACGAATATTATTCCATTGGGTGCAAAGCTTTGTGCGAGTACCGTAGAATCCGGATCATTTGCAGCGTATCGATATTTCAAACTATCACCTGCGAACGTAATATAAACAGTATCCATCCCATTAAATCTATGCCCATCCGAGATAGCCAAATTGCTTAGATCATTAAGCCCACTACTTGGGAAAGCCAGACTTACACCTGCTTCGTAACCTCCATAAAAGTATGGGGCATCCAGAGCCGCAGACTGATAATTATGAACTCCGGTTTTTGTTGTGGCTTTTCCATAAAATACGGGATGTCTATAAGCGTTAATCCTACCTTCCGAGTGAAATGGACCCCAAATAGTATCTTTATAACTCCAATATAGATACCCTGGATCATTTATTGAGAGATAAGCAAATTTTGAAAAACTACTCGGCTTAAAAATAACCTCAACAGTTTTTGTTATGCCTCTGTAGGTTCCTGTAGTTGTTAATTTTTTGATATTAAGAAACGGATCCACAACAACCACATTTCCATTAAGTAAACCGCCATCAAATTCTACATCGGAAAATCCTTGCTGCCAGTTATCATTTAGAAAAATTTCGTTGGCAGCCAGGTTTGCACCAGTAACAGCAATATTATATGCAATGGTTCTAGCGTGATAATCAACCATGTTCTGTACAGAACGGTTTGCGACATTATTAGCATTGTAACCCATAACAAGAAACAATGCACTAAAACCAAGAACTAAGATAAAAGCTAATTTACCCATTATACTACTCCTTATCTGTTACGAAGATTTTTGGCTGCTAATCTTATCTGTCTCCAAAACGCTATTGAATACTTTTCGTCATAAGCTGCAACATCTTCAACTGTTAAATCTATTTGCATTGTATATATCTCGCCCGGAACAGCAATAGGAAAGCTGATAGGATTACCAAGAACATCAAAAAAGGTTAAATTAAACTGAGTTACTCCTAAATTTACACCAACCGGGACTTCGCTATTAACAACTCTGTATAAAAATCTATCTCTGGGATTAGGTGTGCTCAGTAATTCACTTGTAGGACCTAAGTAGTAATGCATGGTATCTACATTACCATCAGAATCTACATCTGTTAAATATTTTATACTGGTTGAATCCGCTGAAATTATTGCCCGAGTTGGAATTGGAATTTGCTGCCAATCTTCACAGTAACCAATCTTTCTAAAATCGTGTTCGAGAACTTGTACAATTGTCGCTAAATTTGTTTGTGCAATTAACTCACCAGTTCCTGTATAAGTATTTTCGACGGCATTGCCATTTATTTGAGCCAAATTAATCATTAAAATTCCGCCGATAATCATTGACCCAAGTATATCTAGTATAACGCTAATACCCATTTTTATCTCCTATCTGAAATACCAATAACTATATATTGATGATTGTGTAATTGTATCTTTCATAAACGGACTTGAAACCTGAATAACAATTTTCTTATGCCAGGTTCTTGAATTGTATTTTACTTTAAGATTGTTCGGGTGGATATAGTATACCTCACAATAAACTTCAAACACAGCGGAAGGCATTGATGAGTCAACCCTGGTATATCCATCAAAATCATCAAAGTCGTTAAATGTTTCATAAGTTTCACCATTCCCAGGTCCTAAGTTTGATGCAGGAGTCAGTTGAGTAGTGTTAGTAACGGTATTTGTATCAGTTTTTGTATCAAACGCAAGACTTTTTGCTTCTTCTATTATCGATGTTATAATTGAAGTTGCTATTACACCATATTGAGCTTCTGCACGAATAGTATCCGTTTGGAGGTTGTTTGTGTTAACTCTCAACATCAAAGTTGATAAAAGTATCAGCGCTCCTATTGTTAACATCATTTGTCCCGTATTCATTTAGCCTCCTGGCAAAGTTCTATATCAATGTTTTTCGTAACGGATAATTGATTCTCCACAGACATACCTTCTTTTTCAGGTAGTTTAACACAGTTTGGTGAATTTGATTGATGTGTGAATTGTGTTTCGGGTGAAGTTAGTAGGAAAGAATCATCCGCACACCCCACCGGAAGAAGTGCTGAAAGCAGCAAAGTGGTTTGTATGGTTTTCATTTTTACTCCAAGATATTACGAATACTTTAATTACTTAGTTGAAATAGCCTAAGTCGAGCATCCATCTTACCAAAGAGCGTTAACAGGAACTTATATTATTTATTCCTTTTCAGTTACTTTTACACAAGGACAATGCCATCATTAGTTAGTTGTAAAAATTTGATTTTTTGTATAAAATCAACGATTACCTCAAAATTAGAACTACATTAATTGTATCTAATTAATAATGTGTCCCAAAGAGAAACAATCAAACTGGTGTAATCAGTTGATATCCAACTCCGTTTATTGTAATGGAAATGTTAGCCACGAAAAGCAATATATCTTTAAGAAAACAAACAAAAGGATATAATTGCAGAACTAAATAATGACAAAGGAAAATTGCAAAACCCGTGCCATATTCAAAACTATTGTGGTAAAATTTCAAGAATCAAAAATAAAACCATTATTTAGTTAAGTTTTAATACAAAAAAATGGCTTTTGAACAAATTTTTAGTATGAGACTTCTGAAAAATAACTTGGTGATAAACCTTTCATTTTAAGCCTGCCGTCGAAAAACTACAACCAGCAGGTAAGCTCAGCACCACTATTATGATTAAATATTTCACAAGTCTTCGTTTACCAAGTGGAGGTGGCGGGAGTCGAACCCGCTCTAAGTGATTGTAATTACTTCAGCTTACTAAGATTGATGGTATTATTGATGAGTAATTCATCTAAACAACACTTACCCAGGTCGCTTTAGATGTACTTATCAAAAAGAATAAACGGTTATTATTATATCTATTATAAAGATAAGTATGGAAAACATCAAGGTATCTCTACAAAATCAAAACTTAAAAGTGATGCTCTCGAATTCCTTACTAACTTCAAATCAGAACTAAAAAAGAAAGAGCATCAAAAAGTAATTCCAATACTCCTTGATGCTTTTAGGAAAGAGTTTCTAAAACATTCTGAAGCAATTCATTCTCCTAAAACAACTAAGACATTTATCACAACATTTAGATACCTTCAGGAGTTTCTGGGTAATATCTCTTTAGCGGAGATTAAAGAGAAAGACATCAAGGCTTATATTGATAACCGTATAACCTCTGCCTCAGTTTATCAGGCAAGAAAGGATTTAATCAACTTAAGCAGTTGTTTCAATTGGTCAATATCAGAAGGATATATTTTAACTAATCCTTGTAAAAATGTTCCGAAGGTTAAGGTACCTCAAAAGATGCCTGTATTCTTTAGCAGAAAAGAATTTAACAAGCTTCTGGAAGTAATAGACAATCAAGACTTAAAAGACCTTATCACCTTTGCTGTTAATACTGGCTGCAGACAAATGGAATTACTTACAGCTGAATGGAATCAAGTTAATTTTGAGCAAAGTTTGCTTATACTTGATAACCATAATCATGTTACTAAAAGCAAAAAAATCAGGTCAATCCCTTTGAACAAAACTGCAGTTGAAGTTTTATTGAGACGTAAGGAACTCAACTCATACAATCAAAACATATTTATTCACAAAGGAAGGGCACTCATACCTAAACGTGTTCAAAATAATTTTAGAATATATATTAAAGTTGCAGGTCTTAATCCTAAATTAAATTTTCATTCGCTTCGTCATACCTTTGCAAGCTGGTTAGTTCAAATGGGAGTTTCAATTTATGAGGTTAGTAAATTATTAGGGCATTCAAATATAAAAACAACTGAAATTTATTCTCATTTAAGAACTGAGGATTTAATGAAATCAGTTAACCTATTAAATAACTAAAGCAGTAAAGCATTAAACCAAGTTATTTAATATCCATTACTTGCCAATTGTTAAGTATATTTTTCTTGCCTAATCACTCTTTATATCTTAGCTTGCATTTAGAAAAAAAATGGGAATTGAAATGAAAACAAAATGTAAATCTATACTTGTAATGAGTTTTCTGCTTTTTGTTCTTTTTATAGTTCGCTGTGCTCCTGCTCCTACAACCACAACACTTATAATGTTTGACAATGAAATCTATCCACCAACAAAATCTTCCAAAATAGTTCTATATGAAAGAAGATTAGAACTACCAACAAAATATGTGGAAATTGGAACAATCAAGTTTACAGGGAATCCGAATTTGAATGACATTAAAACGCAAGCTGCAGAAAAGGGTGCAATGGGAATTATTCTGGACGGTAACAACTATATTCTAATCAGATTTGAACAAAAATTGGAGGAGGAGTCTAATGAAACTAAGACTATATAAGCTCACTTTTATACTTGTACTATTTCTCAATTTTTCTATTAACTCCCAAACAGATGGTGAAAGCAAATATCTCGAAATGAAAAACTGTTTTGTATTAGGGTTAAGCGAAAAAGGACTGGAAATAGCAATTGAATTATTAAGTAGACCAGAATATGCTGATGTAAAAGAGGAGACTGTCTTTTATATAGCTGAATTTTTCTTCGTTGTAGGATTAGGAGCCAAAGAAATTGATATCCACAACCTTAATAAAGCATACACTTATTACAAAGTCTATAATCATGATTATCCAAATTCAGTTTATACAGATGTTGTAAATAAAAGACTTCATACATTAGAATCTTATTATGGAGATTGGATAACGTTCAGAAACCTTTATGATATCATAGAGAATGAAGCACTTATTGTGGAAAAAAAGTTATCATTTGCTACAAAAAAACTATTTTGGTTTTCAAATCCAAATCTGTTTAAATTTTTCTCCTATACTGAATCTGAACAATCATCAATTGAACTATTAGATAGGTATTTTGATGAAATAATTGTTAACCATCCGGATTTTGAAGTTTATGCTTATTATTATAAAATACTTGCTCGATTTTCTAAAATCAGGGGTAGAAGTTTAGTTAAGGAAGGACTTTTAGATTTAAATGTTGATAAATTTCAACTACATCTTAATGTAGAAGAGCTTACAGATAAGGGATTTAAGTTTCGTATTGAACTGGAAGAAATGCTAAGACCATTGAGTGAAAAGCATCCTAATCATCCTCTTGTGCTTAATTTACATTTAATTTACGCAAATTATTTTAAACTTATAGATGATGAGAAATTTGATTCTTATACAAAAAAGCATTTAGAATTTGTGGTGCAAAACGAACCTGACAAAACACACCCTCGATATCTGATGGCAAAGGAATTTCTACTAAGTAACAAGTTTCAATAATTTTCTTATCTCAAAATTTACTATTTTTTACCTATCAAATAAACTAAAATCTTGCATAGGGAGCGAATATGACCAGGCCGGAACGTGCAATGCAAATCTGGCAAGTCCTTCTAGGATTAGCTTACAACAGACAAACAATCACCTATGAAACATTGGCTGAACTCATAGGAATGGGTAATATTTCTGTTGCTTTAACCCAACCCCTTGAATTATTAATGAACTACTGCAAAGAGAATGACCTTCCACCTATTACAATATTAGTTGTGCAAAAACATTCTGGGATTCCAGGTCAGGGACTCACTACAATAGAAGAACTTAACAAAGACAGAGAAAAAGTTTTTAACTATGAGTGGTTTAAGTTAAAACCTTTATCTTTAAATGATTAAGGATAATATTAAAAAGATTATTTCTGTTCAGGGTTTTTAAATATTTTTTTTATCACATCTAAATTAAATCCTCTAAAGAAGCATTCAGTTTTCTGCCAATTTACAATAGAATAGTTCTTTTTAAAGCATTAAATCACATAATGAATTTTAAACTATTTGAATTCAATAGTGTTGCATTGATACTTTCGTCTATTTTTAGTAAATTTCAGCGTCTTGGTAAAGTTTATCGAGACGAATGATTAAAATAGATTCTTGGTATTAAAGTAATATTGAGAAGAAAGGAGTTTTAGAATGCACTCAAGATGCCCCCCATAGAGTTATATCTATAATAAATTCAACTAATTTCAATCAACATTTATTCTTGGTATTATTTAATATCGAGAGAAGGAGTATAAAAATGTTTACATATAAAGCAAATTCAATAAACCTACCTAATCCTGCCAAACTATTAGATTCATTAAGGTCAACTGGATATGATAATTACAATGCTCTAGCAGATATCATTGATAATTCCCTTGATGCCGATGCTAACAAAGTCATCATTGATATCTATCAAGAAAAAGGTGATTTTAAAATAATTATTGCTGATGATGGTAAAGGAATGGATTTACATGTTCTCGATGAAGCATTGAAACTGGGCTCAGAAACTGATAAAGATTATCAGTCGGATTTAGGAAGATTTGGTATGGGTTTATCAACAGCAAGTCTTTCTATGTGCAGAAGAACTGAAATTATCACGAAGGATAAATCAGGTAAATTGTTAAAGTCTGTTACAGATTTAGATTGGGTTAAAGAGTCAAATGAGTTCAAGAAATATCTTGGCGAAGTTGATAATGATGATATTGATTTATTTAACAGTTATCTAAAAAATTCTGAAAGCGGAACAATAGTAATTTTCTCTAAATCAGATAGAATACAAAACACAAATACAACCGTATTCACAAATACGCTAAAGAAACACGTTGCACGAATATTTCGAAGGTTTTTAGAAGCGGGAAAAGTAATAATTATTAATAAAGAGAAAGTTCAACCATTTGACCCATTAATATTAAATGATAGTAATACCCGAGTTTATAGTGATGAAGAGTATGAGATAAAAATACAAAAGGGTGATAAATATTATGAGGATACAATTAGAATTAAATTTGTAATCGTTCCCAACTATGGTTATTCAGGAAACAGAGATAAAGGGATAAATTATCAAAATCAGGGTTTCTATGTAATGCGAAATCAAAGAGAATTATTTGCAGGTAGTAATCTTGACGGGATTTATACGAAGGATGCTCATCTCAACAGATTTAGAGCTGAAATATATTTTTCAGGTTCGTTGGACGATTTAATGGGTGTACATTTTACAAAGAGAAGCATCAGTATCGACCAAGCATTACATGATAAGATTAAAGAGTATTCTAGAGGACAAATAACAGAAATACAAAAAATTGCTGATAGTGAGAGACCAAAAAGTGAAAAAGTAGTTTCACATAGTAATTCTGAGAAACTAATTTCTAAAAAATCAAAACTATTAGTTAAACCTCCTGCAGAAGAAGAACCTAAGAGAGAAACGGATGGTAAAAAAAATAAAAAAGAACCTGATTCTAAAGATAGAAAAAGAGACTTTGTTGAAAGGCTTAGACTAATCTGCAAATTTGAAGAACGTTCAATGGAAAAAGTTGGCCCTTTATATGCTCCATCAATGGAAGGAAAAAAAGTTATTATTACCTGGAATAGTGACCATCCGTTTTACAAATTAATTGTTGAGAGGAAAGAAGATAAAACATTTGTGACAGCATTGGATTTCTTGATATTTTCATTTGCAAGCGCAGAACTTAAATCTGTAAATGATGAGAATGTATCTTTGCTTGAAGGTATTAGGCAGTATATGTCTCAAAATCTTCGAGTATTAGTAGATTAATCATATAATATGGATGCAGCTGTAGAAAGCTGCATCCATTGAAGGTTCAATCTGGACTATATGTATTTTCTTCGGATGGAAGCAACTAAATCAAGTTCACATTCATAAACACCTTTATCTCTTTTACCTACTAATACATTCTTTCTAACAAAATATCCATGTTACTCATACCATTCTGCTACTAACTGTTCTAAATAATTTGATGCCATCTAAATTTCGTTTGTTAAATTACTTACATCTAAAATTACTATTTTTAAATTAATATATAACCATTTTTAATCATTTACATTTCTACGGGAAGATTATGAGAAATTACATCCCACTGAGTTTAATGATTTACTTGTTGCATTACCAAACTTATTAGAATGATTAAGACAAAAATAGTTTTCGTTCTTAACAATCAATGAGGAAATTTATTAAAGAAATATTGTCGAAATTTCCTAAATCAATCTGGTGGTTAGCAGGGGGTGTTCTGTTATTCTCATTAATTGATAAAATTATTACTACCATACGTGATGGGGAAACATTAGTAGTGACTGAAGGATGGTTGTATTTACTTTTAATGTCGGGGGTGTTAATTGTAATAGGATTATTTATTAGCATATTCAGAATCGCTTATAAAAATTTTCATCAAGATAAACCATTCGAAACTCCAATTTATGTGCCCAAAAGCCTTAAAAATTCAAAAATGCTTCCTCATCATATTGATTTATATGAAGAAAAGGATTCATCTTATGAATTCACAGTTAAAGCAGTACGCAGTTTTCATCCTGAGGATAATCCTGGAGTGGAAAGATTTCTTAAAGCAATAACTATTAAACCAATCCTTTGTAGTAAATGTAAAAATGAATTGGCTGAAGTCTCTAGTGATTTTCCTAGGGATATAGTATATAGCTGTCCCCAGTTCACTTGCGAGAATCATCTCAAAATTAAATTAAAGAGAAATCGATATGAATTATTCATTAAACAAATTATGTTTCAAATTATTAGTGACATCCGAAAAGATTATAAAAAATATTGGCAATTGTATGTAGACAAGTATAATGAGCTTACTAAAGGTAAATATGATGATTATTATGAACCCCTTAGTTTTAACGACTTGAGGTTTTATCTATAATAAAAATATTGATAATGCTGTCTGCCAAGTTGAGATGAATAAAAAAGTAAAACAAAAATATTATAGAGATGCTATTAATCACCTGTCAGGAATCATTTCTTATATCAATGAAAAAAAGCAGGAAGAGGATAAACCAGACAAACTAACTTTTTTCTTAGGTAGGTTTTATTACATAAATGAAAGTGGTGAAAATAAAACAGGATTACTCAATGATGGATTACTCCTTTTACCATTCGTGGGTAGGTTTGTAAATGGAGTTACTGCTGATATCAATCCTAAACCGACAACTCATAACATAGATGATATTCTAAAATTTTGTATAACCATCAGGGATTCTTTAGCCAAAGAATTAGAGAGGTTGAATAGTACAGGAGAAGGAGTAACTACGGAATTATCTAATATGCTTTTGAAAAAAATTGATAAATATTTTGAATCAAAGATTATTTCTCCAATGATTGAAACTGCTACCGATAACGCTAAAATTCTCATACCACAATTTCTAAAAAGTCCCATCGAAGAATTAAATTCAGACATTCGAAGGTGGTATGAGAACAAGCAAAAAGCAATTAAGACTAAAATAAAAAATCGAGTTGGAGATATATACGACAATCTTGATAAATCACAAAAGAGCAAACAATCCAAAGCTGATTTTGCAAGAGAAGTATTTCCACATATCAAACATAATGAAAAGAGTGGAAGCGATAATTCAATAGACTGGAACGCTGAACAGTTAATTAAAATGCTTACATAAATTTCTAAAACTATTGACTCCTATATAGATTCTCTCCTACTAATTACCTACTAAATACCTACTCTTTGATTACAAACCTTTGTTCAATTTTCCGTTCATTGATATTGTAAATACAATGTTTCTACAAGGTTTAAAATGGATAAAAGAACAAAATTTTTAATAATCCGATTACGCTCTCAAGAGAAAAAAAAGCTTTTTGAGTATGCGAATTCTGTTGATACCAGCGTAAGCGTACTGATTCGTAAACTAATAAGAGTAACAATTACAAAAAATAGCCGGTAAGTGCGCTAATATATACCGGCTATAATCACATAACAATTTATGATACAAGTGTAATGCGCAACAAAGATAATATAACACTTCGCTTAATACAACTACAGCCAAAGATTTATAAAGTTCGGCTTCAGCTTCCTACAGAAACACGTTTTATTGGTGCAATTAACTTTACTGGTGATGGTGTATACTATAAAAAAATCAAACTCTCCATACACGAATTCCATAAGACTTCATCAGTTGGTTTTTGTTATGACCTGCTTAACAATTACGAATTTAAATGGATTAAAGTCTTTACAGACAATAGAGTGCTGGAGACTTCCAGAAGATTTGTTCTTGAGCACGGTACAATTAAGCAGTTCTATAGCAAGAATTTAGAAAAACAGATTTTTTTAAAACTTAATCTGTTTGGTCGTGACCGAGCAGAACAATGGGAAAATAATAATGGTATCCAAACAAATTTATTTGAAGAGGTATTGATATGACTTGTATGTGGCAGGAAATTAAGGGAGAACCTTACTACCGCTTTCAAACAGATGAACCAAAAATTGCTGCTAAGCTTAAACGAAGAAAACACTTTGAACAATGTAGCTGGGGTCTAAATTGTCCCCATTGGATTTTCGTTTCACGCTATACAAGACCGTCCAAGGCTCGAAAGGCTCTTGGGATACTTACGGGTCGTCCCCTTAAAAAAGATAGCGAGGAAGACGTTTATTTCTCTTAAAACGTTCCCTATTTGTAGTTAAAAATCAATCCTCAACAAAAATTTATGTATACATATGGAAAATAATTTACCTATCGAATCGCTTCCCCGGGACGCCCGTGATTTCTTTGAGGAGCGTGCGGCAATATTTGAGTTTGATGCTGGCTTAGATAAGCTGACTGCTGAAAAGTACGCTCTTGCTGAAACAGCGAAAATATTCAGCTTACAACAACTTCAGTTAATTAATAATGGTAAAAACGATATGTCCGAAACAAACAATAATCTGAACCCCGTAGAAATTTCCCCATATGCACGAAAAGCCTTAGAAGAGACTGTAACTTTAAGAAAACTAAATATCGCACAAGATTTTATAGATGGTATTTTGTATTATGGCATTAAGCTGAATGAAAAATCATTATTAATTTCATCTAAGCGAGAATTCTTTTCAGTTGAGGAAGCTATGGAGAAGCGCTTTAAACTTATAGATATTGAGGTTGAGAAGAGCAGATTTTCAGTTAGTGGCATTAAATCTTTCTTGAGTGGAGATGAGGTCAATCTTTATAAATTGTTCAATGGCATTAGAAGCTACATTAAGAGTTATATTATTCTTCCATCTGACTCACTTTATGATTTACTCGCTCTGTGGGTGATGGGAACATATGTATTCAGGATTTTCCGGTATTTTCCATATATACATCTATTAGCTGAAAAAGGTTCAGGAAAAACTTTACTAATGGAGATTCTGTCCCCTGTTTGCTTTAATGGGGAAATTTCTGTTAGTAATACTACAGCAGTAATCTTTCGTGAAGTTCAAGCACTTTCACCTACATTATTTATTGATGAGGCTGAAAAATTGTATAGGCGTTCATCAGAAGCAAATACTGCTATGTTGGAAATTTTACGAGGTGGTTATAATATCAGTGGAACAGTTAAGAGATGTGATAAAGAAAGCCATAAGGTAAAAAGTTATAGTTGTTACAGCCCAAAGATGTTTGCAAGTATTTCTGATATAGAAGATGTTCTCGGTGATAGAGCTATTAAAATTAGAATACTAAGAAAGACTGAATCGGAGAGCGTTGACAATTATATGGAAACTCAATCAGTTCTTCAAACACATGAGAAAATCCGAACTTCTCTTTACAATTTTGGACTCAATTTTGCACCTACAATCTTTGAGAGATTTTCTCAATTCAATCTGGAAGATGAGAATTATAGGCATTTAAGGAACAGAGAAATGAATTTATGGTGTCCTTTATTAATTTTATCATCTATGGTAGATGACTATTCTGAAAATTCTTCTGATAATATTACAAGCAATAATTTAATTCAGCTTTCAAAAGCAGTTGTTGCTGAAAAACAGTACGAGGATTTTACAGAAAATCAAACTGTAGTCGTTTCAAAAACAATTTTAATTATGCTTAATGATATCCAGCCAACAAAGACTGAGGACTCATCATTTTTATATGATACCGATGCTACGTATTCTTATTTTATTGAGCAGGAAGGCTTTGATTATTTAACATCAAAAACACACTTCTCAAGAATATTAAATAAGACCTGCAAAATAAAAACAAAGCCATACGATGGGAATAAAAAATCTAAAAGAGCATATGTTATTAATAAAGAAGAAATAGAAGATGTGCTTAGCCGTTATTCGAAAAGAGATTTAGAAGAATAATAAAAGTGTAATTAAAACCTTTATTTTAAGAAAATTATGATAACTATTACACTTACATTTTGATATTGATAACGGAGTCAAGTTCTCTTTAATCTACCTAAATTGAACAACGCATATAAAATTATACTCTGTTACCTTTATACTACTTATAAAGTGTAAGTGTAATTTTGTATAAAAATTGTTTGAATATAATTTATAATCCGAATAATTGTTATTACACTTCTGGTTACACTTTATTCAACTCCTCCTTTATCAAGTCCCAATTATTTCCATATATCAATACAGGAGATAATTGCTAATAACATTAAATTATAATAAGTTGTATATCAGGAGATGTTATCCCCTGCCACTTTACTTCTTTACCGGCAGGGGGGAATGTTAAGAGTTGGCAAGCAGGCATTAAAGGAAATTTATTTCAGTCCAGGTAACATTCATTGATATAATACTGATATGCTGCAAAATTTTTTAACGTTTGAGGAGGAATGATATGCCTAAATTATTTGGAACATTTATAATAATTTTCTTATGCGGAAGTTATTCAACTGCACAAACCCTATCAGATATATTCTGGGAGTCAAATGCTTACCCAGAAAATTTTACCCAATATCATCGTCAAAGCAAAATTCAATATGAAGATATATTTCAACGATGTTTTGATACCTTGTTTCGTGATTTTTCTAAATATAGGCGAGAAGAATTGAAAGAATGTGAGCAAAGGCCATATTGGGATGAATACTTATTGTGTATTGAAGAGGATATTGCTGTTCTGATGCTTAGCTGGCTCAAGAGTATTGACAGAACACTATATGAGCATGTTCCCTGGGAAGAGACAATCTATGGGAGTATTATGATTGAAGCAAAAAAATCATTGTCTCATCGTTCATGGATAGACCATATACGTTCGCTGCATTCCTCTATAGAAGAGCAATTGAAGCCTTGGAATTATTTTGGTTGTACACCCGTCTGGTAAGATTAAAATTCTTTCGAAGAGATTAAAATAGTTTTAGAAAAGAATTCTTCAGAAAATGAAATTTCAGAACTTGATATTGTTGCATTTCAAGTCTATGATGCGTTGGGAAGTGAGATTGCAACACTTGTAAATAAAGCAAAACTATTAAATATTTTAATTGACAATCAGCAAACTATCTTTCTACAGTATAAGAATTGATTTGAATACCAAGTTTTAATAGTGTTATACATAAAGAAAGAAATCCATAATTACTTTTCTTTCGATTCTCAGTGCATGGGAACTTTATTTTGTCTATGTTTTAGTAGTGATATCCTTACTTCGATATTAATTTCATTTTTTATGACACTTTTTTCTGCATTTAACCTCTTTTCAATTATATGGCTTCAAAAGAATTAAAGGAAAAAATAGAAGCAGTTAAGGAATTGACCGAAATTTTTAAAGTCGAAAGAATGGTCTATTTGGGGGTTACCATAATTGCATTATTAATGCTATTAGGGAGTGCCCTTTCTTTAATAATTAAAGGAGAAATTGGCATTGCTGAATTAGGATTACTATTTGGTTCTTCTGGTATGATTACTTACTCTACTGGTAGGTTACTCTTTATGTGGAATGAAGCATTAAAGCTTTTATATTCATCAAAAAATTCCAAGGATTAAAACTTGGAAAATTCAATGGAAAAATACAGAAAGAATAGAATCCTAAATGCTTTTCTATCTATTGTAGGTTTCATTATTATCATAATATCTCTTCTCTATTCATATTTTCAGCTTTCAAATGCAGAAGATGAGCTCACTAAAAAAAGAATTCAGATAGATAGTTTAAATACAATAAATGATTCACTTAATAATAGTGTTGAAGAATTAAAACTCACACAAAATTCTATCTTAGATTTTTTAGTGTCAGTTACTGGTGAACGAAACATAAGTATATTAAACTCGTCGGTAGATTGGAATGAGATTCAAAGTGAAATATTAAATTTGTCATCTGGTAACAGAAAAGATGCAATTCTTTTTGCAGTTTTACTGGCTTGGAAGAATATTCCATTCAAAATGGGACAACAGAAGGTAGGCATTGGTTTCGATTCCCCACGATTTATATCTTATGTGCTATCACAAGTAGGTATTGAAATTAAAAGTTCCCGTGGCGAAATATTATCTGAAAGTATTATGAGAAGGTTTGAAGAGGTTGATAATCCTCTTCCGGGTGATTTAGCATTCTATCAAGGGGAAGGAAGTTTTGGATTTATTCTTGCATCAACAAACAATTCTAAAAATATTCATGTTGGTATAGGGACTTTACAAAAGAAAGCCCCACTCCAGATAGTGAGTCTAAATTACATAAGAACCTCACGTTTTCCATTAATTGGTTATTATCGTGTAGTTTATCCAGATGAGAATAAAAATTAGTAAAAATTTACACTCTCCACTATCCTAAAAATCCACAGCTAAATTAAAACAAAATAATGTTAGAGAGCTGAACATTAGTATGTATCAACCAAAATTACCATTTCTGATTACTCCCCCCTACCCCATTTTTTCATGGCAAATAATTGACCCTTTATTTACATGATAGATAGGTATATCCAATAATATAAAATACATTTTAAGATGAATCTAAATAAAGAATCACTTGAGGTTTTGTCAGATTGCATCCTATCAAAAATGGAACAGATATCTAAGATTAATAAAGTATCAACTCGGCTAACTGATTCCATTAATAAAGAACTTCAATTATTAAAAGAATTAAATACAAAGCTCTGTACAGAATTACATAATAAGACGAAATCATCTAATATCACTGAACAGAACAATAGTAAAAATTAATTATGAAAAGCCATTGATGACAAAATTGATGACTGAATTATCTGCATAGGCCATCATTCAATCAACAATGAAGTAAGGAAAGTAAAAATATGCAACAAATTATAACATCTTTAGTGGAGGTGGCGGGAGTCGAACCCGCGTCCGAAATTAAGATCCAAAAAACCTCTACACACATATTCTGTTTTTATTTAGCTTAAAGCTACCAAACAGACAAGGATCACTTTAAGCTTGCCCCTTAATCCGCCGACGCGGAATTCGCATCCTCAACAAGGGCGGTTGATTCAGCTATCATACCTAACGGCGTCCTTCTGAACCCCGGTATGAGAGAGAACAGAGAACGACTGCGTTAATTTACGCAGCTAAAGCGTAATCGTATTCGCCAATTAAAGTTTTTTCCCGCCGTTTAACGTGTCTGCAGGAAACACGATGTGCAGTTTAGTGTCTCTTTAATCCCGTCGAAGCCAATTTCACCCCCTGTTATTCAGTTGGCAAACAGCAATATGCTGCAAGCAAAATCACTGTTTCCATTCAATATCGGGAGTACCGGTTACGGTATTATCAAAACGTGCAAGAACAAATAACAAATCAGATAACCTGTTTAGAAATATAATGATGTTATTTCCAATTTTCACGGTACTGTTTAATGCCACAACCATTCTTTCAGCACGCCTGGTAATTGTTCTGCAAATGTGTAACACTGCAGCACCTTTTGTGCCTCCGGGAAGAATAAAATTTCTTAACTCGTCTAATTTACTTTCGTAATTATCAATCTCTTTTTCAATATACAAATAATATTCTTCAGGAGCTCGGAAAACATTCAGCTTTTTTGTCTTCTCATTATCAGGTGTCGCAAGATCAGCACCTATTGAAAATAGCCAGTTCTGAATTTTTTGTAAAAGATCTTTAACTGATTTATCTGATACTTCAATAACTGCCAATCCAATAAATGCATTTAACTCATCAATTGTTCCGTATGCTTCAATTCTAAACGAATTTTTAGAAACTCTCTCACCTCCGAAAAGTCCGGTTTCTCCCTTATCGCCTGTTTTGGTATAAATCTTCATTAAACAAAAGGCAGTTCGCAAACGGTAACGCTAATTGTTCTTCCGTTACTACTTTTGGCAGATAATTTTGTTCCCTCTTTAGCAAAAGCTTTGCGAATAAATGCTAACCCTATTGGAACATCTAATTTTAAAGAGTTAACGGATGAAGTAACAGTACCAGCTTCAGATCCATCTCCGGATAATAGTATAAATTGTTCTTCGCCCAATAGCCGTTCATCAAATTCAACTCCGCACAAATACTTTTGAACTTTATTGTAAGTTTCAATACGTTCAATCACTTCCTGCCCAATATAACAACCTTTTGTAGTATCTACTAAACTCATAAGGTTGGCTTCGTGTGGATTATAATTATCATTTAATTCATTTGGAGCAACGGGAATTCCTTGTTCTATCCGGTAAGTATTATATGCGTCTTCACCAATTAGACTGAAATCGAAAGGACCATTATACTCTATCATACTTTCTATTAATCTTTTACTATTTTCCATATCAGAAAGCAGCCAAAATTTACTCTGTCCTCTTTCATCCAATAGCTTTATTAAAAAGAACAAAATATTATCCGATTGAATGATTTTAAGTGTATTCTGTTCAATATCATTTAGAACATTTCCGCAAATAAGTCTTATAAAAGAATCTGCCTGTGGACCTGATAATTCCAATAGATTGTATTTGCCGTTTGCATCGTTTACCTGAACATCATCGGTGATAATATACTTACGGATCCAGCTCATTAATTTTGGTTTATTTTCTCTTCCACATATTAGTAGCTGGTAGTCTTCAAAGTTTATCAATTTTCCTAAACCGATTATTCTTCCTTTATCGGAAGTGAATAAAGTGTCTTTTATATGCGCTTTTGGAATATCTTTTAATGAGTTTGTTGTAATCCTGTGAAGGAATTCCAATACATCTTTTCCTTTTAACTCAATTATTCCGTAATGCGAAATGTTCCTTAATCCCACACCGGTGTATAAGCATTCCAATTCTTTTTCTAACGAGTTATATTTATTTATAATTTTGTATCCGTCCACCGTTATTGCATCATATCCTTTCAATGATAAGTATTCAATTAAATCAGTAGGTCTGGTATCTAATTCCTGCATTAATTCTCCTTAATCGATTTCAATATACTTTAAATTAATATATTTAATAATGTAAAATAAATACAAAATAGTTTTCAAAAAATGCTAAAAGAACTTTTATTTATCCTGCAAACTACCAACCGTACAGTTACAAGTTAAAAATACAAATAATAATTCAATAGGGTCGTGTTTGCCGTTTATTTCTGGAATTCACGTAAATGCTGTCCTTTACGTTCCACACAAAAGCAACGGAATCTTTTGAAAAAATTCTGTCACCGAGATCATAGTATAAATGTTCAAAATAATCGGGGAATTCATCATCATTTATTTTAGCTATTGTTCTTTTAAAATTTATTCCTTTGTAAGTCATCAATAAATGAGGTTGACTATTAATTCCATCAATTAAAAAATAATTGTAGTTGATATGCCCTGTTCCTCTGCCGTAATGGAAATTAACTTCGATGAATGGAAAGTTTTTATAGTTCCAGTGTTTTAAAGTGATATTATTAAAACCGCCGTGTGAAGGAATGAGTGATTCCCAAACTGTTTCAAAATTTCCGTTTTGGCATCTGAATAGTGTTAAATAGAAATAGGCAGTTCCAAGTTCCGTGCTATCCAAATCAATAAAACTCTGATCATAACCCACAATATTTTTCGGCTCTATCAGTCGTTCCCCTTCGCGCGATTTTGCAATTACACCAAAGATATAACTTCTATCTTTTTTATAATATATAACGGCAGGTTTAGGAATAGAGTAGCTTAAAGTTTTGTCAGTATTTACAAGATAATTCCCTTTAGGATAGTTTTCAAGAATGAACTCTTTTAATGCAAGTGTATCGCATGGTGTTCTGTTACCAGCAAGCTTTTTTTGCTGTTCAAGATTGTACTGTTGAATACGTGCATCTTTTTCAGGTGAATATTCTACACCATTAAGCCGAGTATTGTTACCTTCTTTGCGGTCTTCACTACAGCCACAAATAATAGTAATAAAAAAAATAATGGGAATTGTAAAAGTAATTCGCTTCATCAACTCAAGATTAATTTATACAATCTACGAAACGTACAATAATTATGCCGATGAAGATAATAAATTAATGGCAGAATTCATTTGCTATTGTACATTTTTAGAAGGGCTATATAAATGTTAAAGATAATTTCTACATCCAGCAAGGAAACAGAGTTAATTACTTAGCAAATTCTTCGAAAAAGTACGCAGAACTTAAAATACCAAGATGAAAATGATTCAGATCAAAATGCTCGTTTGGTGAATGTAAATTTTCTGTATTCAAACCAAGTCCCATTAAAACAGGTATTGCGTTTAACTGTTTGGTAAAGATAGTTACAATCGGTATTGAACCGCCTTCGCGCATATAAACTGTTTTCTTTCCAAATGCTCTTGCCATTGCTTTTGATGCTGCAATCGTTGCCTTATTATTCATTGGAGTTACAATCGGATAACCACCGTGAAGGTCTCTGACTATAACCCTCACAGATTTTGGCGCTATTTGTTTTACATAATTTGTAAAAAGCTTAGCGATTTTTTTAGGGTCTTGATTTGGTACAAGCCGCATACTTATTTTCGCCGTTACCTTTGAGGGTAAAACGGTCTTAGCACCCGCTTCAGTAAAACCACCAATAATACCATTGCAATCCAACGTAGGACGAACCCACATTCTTTCTAATGTAGAAAAACCTTTTTCACCTTTCAACTCTCTTACATTTATTTCTTTAGCATATTTCTTTTCAGAAAATTTTAAGGCTTTAAAGCGTTCTCTTTCCTTTTTTGTAACCTTAATAACATCATCGTAAAAACCTGGAATACTAATACGACCGTTCTTGTCCATCATCTTTGAGATCATTTCTGCAAGTACGTTTATCGGGTTTGCAACTGCTCCGCCAAAAGTACCAGAATGAAGATCTCTGTTCGGACCCGTTACTTCAACTTCCATATACGCTATGCCCCGCAAGCCTAAAGTAATGGTTGGGACACCTGGTGCATAAAGTGCCGTGTCGGAAATAAGGACAGCATCGCATTTTAAAAACTTTGTATTTATCTTAACATACTCCTCGAGATTATTACTTCCAATCTCTTCTTCACCTTCTATAATAAATTTAACATTTACAGGAAGTTTTCCGTTTGTATTTAAATGCGCTTCAACACTTTTAACATGCATATATATTTGCCCTTTATCATCGGTAGCACCGCGCGCATAAATTTTTCCGTTTCTAATAGTAGGTTCAAATGGTGGCGTGTCCCACAAATCAACAGGGTCAACAGGTTGAACATCATAATGACCATAAATTAAAACGGTTGGTTTCCCCGGTGCATTCAACCACTCTGCATAAATCAAAGGATGACCATTAGTTTTAATGATATGCACTTTATTCATTCCTGCATCATTTAACTTTTTAGAAACAAACTCAGCTCCTTTTAACATATCTTTTTTATGATTTTCATCCGTACTTATACTTTTTATAAGTAAGAAGTTTTTCAGTTCTTCTATGTATCTGCTGTTATTAGCGTTTATGTAATCTACAACTTTTTTCAAATCGTTATCCCTCACAGTTTTTATGAAATAAATAATTCACGCTTATTAAATTGTTTAAAAATTTAATCAAATGTACACTGAACAACAAAATAGATGTGAAAATAATAATGAACGAGTTTGGAACCGAAATGTAATAAAAGTTATACAAAAAAAGTATTGTTGGTTTTAAAATTATAAGCAATTTTGTCATTTCTTGTTAAACGATTGCGCCTTACTTATTTTTATTACAATGATTTTACATAAATACATACTTCGAAAGCACATTGCGCCTTTTACATTTTCCGTTTTAACATTAATGTGCGTTTTTCTTTTACAGTTTCTTATGAAATTTGCCGACCGACTTGTTGGGAAGGGATTAGACACATGGATTATCACTAAATTAGTTGTATTCAATCTTTCGTGGATGCTTGTTCTCGTAGTTCCAATGGCTTCCCTTGTTGCAACCTTAATGGCATTCGGTAATCTTTCGCAGAACAATGAAGTTACAATTATGAAATCATCCGGTGTGAGTCTTTATAAAATGATGATCGCTCCATTTATTACAAGCATTGTTGTGGCATATCTGCTTTTCGTATTTAATAACGATGTTCTCCCTGATGCGAACCATCAGGCAAAAATATTAATGGGTGATATATCGAGGAAGAAACCAACACTATCACTGGAGCCGGGTTTCTTTTCACAGGAAGTATCTAACTATGCAATATTAGTTAGGGAGATTGATGAAACAACAAATAAACTTTCGCAGGTTGTTATTTACGATTATACAAATCCATCAAAAATAAATGTTGTAACTGCACGTGAAGGTTTTATTTATTTTTCTCCTGATCAATCAAAATTAATAATGGATTTGAGGGAGGGAGAAATTCATGAATCGGATATAAAGAGTTCGGGTATGTACCGCAAAATTGTTTTTGAGAAACATAAAATTGCAATGAATGCCAACCAGTTTTCTTTTCAGCAATCGGCAAGCGGAATACGCGGTGAACGAGAACTTAGTATTGAAGCAATGGAAGTAATTGTTGATTCGCTTGATAAACAAAGAGCAAAATATGTGAACGGTTTGCAAAAGGAAACAAACAAATATTTCTTTATGGATTCTACTGCAAGGCAAACTGTACAAACACTAATTACACCTCAAACAGAAAAACTTATTTATGTGAGAGTGCTTGATAAAATCAAATCGACAAAAAATATTGTACTTTCTAATTATAGAAGAGTGGAATGGAGCGAACGAGAAATTGAAAAGTACGAGGTAGAAATTTATAAAAAGTATGCTTTGCCGGCAGCATGTATTGTGTTTGTATTAATTGGTGCACCACTTGGTATTATGGTAAGGAGAGGCGGCTTCGGAGCGGCTGCGAGTATCAGTCTGGCTTTCTTCCTTTTATACTGGGCGTTTCTAATAGGCGGAGAAAAACTGGCGGAAAGAGATTTCTTTTCACCGTTCATAGGTATGTGGGCAGCTAATATTCTTTTATTTATTATGGGTATTTTGCTTACAATAAAGACAAACAAAGAAACAGTAACAATTCAATTAACGCTTCTAAAAAAACTTATCCCGAAAAAACTGCGTAACAGATATAAAAATGTTAATGATGAAAATTTTTGACAAATATCTTATAAAACAGTTTCTTCAAACCATTATATTTGGATTGATGGCGTTTACCATAATTTTTGTTGTGATTGATGCAATGGAAAATCTTGATGATTTTATCGATCAGGATTTGCCGGCGGTTGAAATATTGCATTACTACTTTGTATTTGCACCCGAAATAATTAAGTTGATGACACCGGTTGCTGTTTTATTTGCCGCACTCTTTACAGCAGGAAAAGCATCAAGCTTGAGTGAACTTACTGCTATGGGTGCAAGCGGTATGAGCATTTACAGATTTATGGCGCCTTTTCTTGTTACTACTCTTATTATCAGCTTATTCTCGATATTCTTTGGCGGATATGTTGTTCCGTTAGCAAATAAATCTAAAATTCATATCGAACAAGTTTATCTTAAAAAAGGAATAAGATTTTCAGAAAGTAATATTTATTTCCAGGATTCAAAAACAAGAATTGTAAGTATCGGATTTTTTGATCCAGTTACAAACATTGCCAGCCGAGTAAGTGTTCAGGAATTTAAAGTAGAAGATATAACACAAATGGTTTCGAGAATTGATGTGCCAAGGTTGAAATATGATACACTGAATAATATTTGGATAGCCATTAGCGGTGTAGAACGATTTTTTAATGAAGACAAACAGGAAGCAAATTATTTTGATACATTAAAAATAGATTACTTGTATTTTCGACCAGCTGATTTAACAAAGAAACAAAGAAAAGCTCAGGAGATGAATTTGGATGAGCTTGATGAGCTTATTTTAGCACAGGAAAAAACAGGTAATGATCCTACCGCAACTTTAATTGAATACCATTCAAGATATGCGTTTGCTTTTACAAGTTTTATAATCGTTTTATTCGGGCTTCCACTTGCGGCAAATAAAAGAAAGGGCGGTCTCGCCGTTCAGGTTGGATTGAGTATTTTAGTAACGTTTGTTTATCTTGTGTTTATGAAGGTAAGCCAGGCATTTGGAAAGAACGGTGCTCTAGACCCATTGCTTACTGCATGGTTTGCAAATATTTTCTTCCTGATTGCGGCAGTAATTGCAACGATTAAAATGCGCTATTAGTATTTTTTATCTGTTAATAATTTATATTTTTGTCCCCATTTATGTCTCTGGAAACTCGCAGTATAATCATCTTCTTGTGTAAATCTTATATTATATCAGAGTAATTCTTACTCCGATTTTTGAGATTTTTTGTAAGAGATTTAGTTGAAACGAAAAAAAGTCACGGCATAATAAATATTGCAGTGACTTAAAAAAAGACAATAATTAGCTGATTATGGTAAATATTAATTCACTTTTTCAGTACCCTTAGGCGGAACAAAACCAAAATGCTGATTTGGTGTATTGATTTTAATCTCACCAAATCGTGCTTCAAATTTTTCAATATTTTCTTTCAAAGCGTTTAAAAGCATTTTAGCATGCGGCGGGGTTGTAATAATTCTTGCATAAACTTTTGCCTTAGGAACGCCGGGTACAACTCTTGTAAAATCCAAAATAAATTCAGCAGGAGAATGTGTAATAATTGCAAGGTTGGAATAAATTCCCTCCGCTTCTTTTTCACCCAACTCAATATTTATTTGTTGTCCCTTGGGCGGCTTAACCTGATTCATAATTTATCTTTCAAAAATTAATAATTATCTCAACTGGTCAGCTTTATTAAAAGCATCCATTGCTTCTTCCTGCATACTTAAAATACCGTAAACCTTGCCTAACAATTCCCATATTTCAGCATTTTCTGCATCCGATTCTACGATCAATTCTAAGTAAGGCAGCGCTTGACGATATTTTTCCATGTCTTCATCAGTATAAACCTCAGTTTCTTCTTCCCGCTCTTTCAGTTGGGAACCCCATTTAACATACGTTAAGCCAAGATTGTATGCTGCATTTTCATAATCAGAATCAATTTCTAAAGCTTTAAGAAATTGTTCTTCTGCGGCGGGAAAATCATTTGTTTGTAATAATATTACACCGTAATTATACCTGTAAATTTCATTATCAGGTTTTGCTTCAACTAGAACTTTTGAAGATTCAAGTGCTTCTGAAATACGACCGGTTTCAATATAAGAAGAATTTAATATTCTTGTTAATTCCCCGTCAGTTGGATAGATAGCTACACCTTCCTCTAAAATAAAAATTGCTCTGTCATAATACTCAGCAGCTTCAATACTATCTATGGCGTTACCGCTCATACTGAATTCTGCGCTTTTACTAGTACCGATTGTAAAATAAATCTCTCCTAAATATCTATATCCATCAAGTTCCTTCTTGAGATCAACTAATTGCTGCAGCGGCTCAATTGCTAGTTCGTTTCTTCCTGATCTCATATATACAAATGCCATATTTTTATATGCATCAGCCGAGTCGGGTTGAATTTTTGCTGCTGTTTCAAAAGCATCAATTGACTTATCGTAAAATATTTTAGCGCTGTCTTCATCGGCAGTATTATTTGCCCGCTGGAACAAGTTCACCCCACTGTTAAAGCTATTAGTCCAGTAAAAATTTTCAGAATTATTTATCTCTTTTTCAAATTTGCTGCTTATGGCTAATGATTTATCATACGACATAATCATGCTCTCTATGTCGTCTACTTCACCGTAAGTATGTCCTAGGAGGAACCATCCTTCATCGCTTTTAGGATTATTCGCTACATCCTTTTTTAATACTACTATAGCTTTGTCAAAATTCTTTTGCTGAATGTATAAACGTGCGCTTGTTAACTCAGTTGATGAACATTGAAAACCGCTTAAAATCATTCCTGCAAAAAGAGCAACTGCCAATAATATTTTAGATTTTTGCATCTCTACTCCAATAAATATAAAATTATTAATACTTGAAAATTACCACATTACCTTTCGATAGTCAAGAATTACGAGCCATCCCATACGCTTAATCTCAATAATAATGATAAATCTCAATTTTGAAATATTACTTTTGGGTGATTTTATTGCTTTTGCTAACAGAATCAAATATTTTTACCATCAAGAAATTGAGGTAGTTTTGACAACTGAAAAAATTATTAGAGATGTTCCCAAGGTGCTGCTTCACGATCATCTTGACGGCGGTTTAAGACCCCAAACTATTATTGAATTGGCTAATGAACATGGATACACCCAACTTCCAACCAAAGATCCTGAAGAATTAGCACGGTGGTTTCATCGCGGTGCTAATAAAGGCAATCTCGTTGAGTATTTGCAAGGGTTTGAACACACCTGCGGTGTAATGCAAACAAAAGATTCGCTCGAACGAGTTGCTTATGAAATGATGGAAGATATGAAGGATGATGGAGTGTGTTATGTTGAAACACGTTTTGCCCCTGTATTTCATACTCAAATGGGACTTTATTATGAAGATAGTGTTAATGCTGTTCTTAAAGGACTTGAAAGAGGAAAGAAAGAGTTTGGTGTTGGTTACGGATTGATAATTTGCGGAATGAGAAACATGAAGAACACACTTGACTTTGCAGAGCTTGCGGTAAACTACCGTAACCAGGGTGTTGTGGGTTTTGATCTTGCCGGCGAAGAAGGTGGTTATCCTCCCAAAAAACATATTGATGCATTTCAGTTTATTGAAAGAGCAAATTTTAACATTACCATTCATGCAGGCGAAGCATTCGGGAAGGAATCTATCTGGCAGGCGATACAATGGTGCGGAGCTCACAGGATTGGTCATGCAACTCATCTTATGGATGACTTTATATACGATAAAGATGGAAACGTTATTAGTTTCGGAGAGTTAGCTCAATATATTTTAGATAAAAGAATTCCTTTAGAAATTTGCCTGCTAAGTAATGTACATACGGGTGCTGTTGATAAAATTGAGAATCATCCATTTGGTGTTTTATATAAGGAAAAATTCAGAGTAATTCTAAATACCGATGACCGATTAATGAGTGACACAACAATGACGAACGAATTTATGCTGGCAATTGAGCATTTTGGTCTTTCATTAGACGATGTTGAAAAGCTTACCATCAATGCAATGAAATCAGCATTCATTCATTACAACGAACGGCTTCATTACATTTATAATATTATTAAACCCGGTTATCAGAAAATAAGAGACAAACTTTTATCATTTAATAATTTATCCAAACAAGATGAAAAAATTCTTCCAAAATTATAATTATGATTTTACCAAGAACGAAAAGAAACTATTGAGTTCCTTCTGCAAGCAATCGTTAAAGCAGATGGAGGGTGAGAGACAATATTTTGCCGAAACCAAAGCTTTTAATTCTATTTTAAATAAGCTTGAAACCGACAATGAAACTATAAAATTTACAAAGGATGAAAAAACAAGGTTAACATTTCAGTTAAAACAAAATGTTGATTATATAAAAAAGCAAATGAACAAAAGCTGGTTTATTAAAAAGTGGATGATGAAATCTTTACATAAACAATACAGTAATATATTAGATTCTCATTTCAGAGGATAAAATGATTTTAGAAAAAGATAAAACAACAATTAAAGCTCCACACGGTACTGAATTATCCTGCAAAGGATGGATTCAGGAAGCTGCGATGAGAATGTTGATGAATAACCTTGACCCGGAAGTTGCAGAGAATCCGGCGAAGCTAATAATTTATGGCGGAAGTGGTAAAGCAGCCAGGAACTGGGAAGCGTACGAAGCAATTATAAATTCACTTAAAGAACTTGAGAATGATGAAACTCTTCTTGTTCAATCCGGCAAACCTGTGGGTGTATTTAGAACTCACACAGATGCGCCAAGAGTTATTATTTCAAATTCAATGCTTGTACCAAATTGGGCAAATTGGGATGAGTTCCGCAGACTTGAAGGATTAGGTTTAACAATGTACGGGCAGATGACTGCCGGAAGCTGGATATATATTGGTTCACAAGGAATTCTGCAGGGAACGTATGAAACTTTTGCTGAGTGCAGCAGAAAATATTTTAACGGTACTTTACAAGGTAAAATTATTTTAACTGCAGGTTTAGGCGGAATGGGTGGCGCTCAACCTCTTGCTGCAACTATGAACGGTGCTGCATTACTTGGTATTGAAGTTAACCGTGAACGTGCACAAAAAAGAATCGACACGGGTTATCTTGATGTTCTGACTGATGATATTGATGAAGCATTGGATAAAGTGTTGAATGCAAAAGAAAATGAAGAAGCTTTATCGGTTGGTCTTGTTGGAAATGCAGGAGAGATTCTCCCGGAAATACTTAAAAGAAATGTAATCCCCGATGTTCTTACAGACCAAACATCTGCACATGATACATTGAACGGTTACGTTCCGATGGGTATGAGTTTTGAAGAAGCTTTAATACTGCGAAAGGATAATCCCAATGAATATATCAAACAAGCGCAAGCTACAATCGTAACCCATGTTAATGCGATGTTGGAGTTTCAAAAGAGAGGTACTATAACTTTTGATTACGGAAATAATTTACGCGGTGAAGCTAAAGACAACGGAGTTGAAAATGCTTTTGATATTCCCGGATTCGTTCCTGAATTTATCAGACCATTGTTCTGTGATGGAAAAGGACCATTCAGATGGGTTGCTCTTTCAGGCGATCCGAACGACATTTACGTAACTGACGCTGCAATAAAGAAAAGCTTTCCGGATAACAAAGCTCTTTGCAACTGGATTGATATGGCTCAAAAGATGGTTCAATTTCAGGGACTTCCCTCAAGAATTTGCTGGCTGGGTTATGGAGAGAGAGCAAAGATGGGAAAAATATTTAACGATCTTGTTGCTTCTGGAAAGGTTAAAGCTCCTATTGTAATAGGAAGAGATCACCTAGATTGCGGTTCGGTTGCATCACCAAACCGGGAAACGGAAGGAATGAAAGATGGTAGTGATGCGATTGCTGATTGGCCAATTCTAAATGCACTGATGAATACAATTGGTGGCGCAAGTTGGGTTTCCGTTCATCATGGCGGCGGTGTAGGAATTGGTAATTCAATCCACGCGGGGATGGTAATTGTAGCCGACGGAACAAAAGAAGCTGAAAAAAGATTGGAGCGAGTTTTAAATTATGATCCCGCTATGGGAATTATTCGTCATGCAGATGCAAAGTACGATTCTGCGATTGATAATGCTAAGAAATTTGAAATAAAGATACCGATGCTTAAGTAGCAAATAATATCAAAAAAAATCATTAAACTTTATTTAATAATTGGATCATTAAAAACTTTAATTGACGGTTTCATTTACCGAGCAAACAAGCTAAATAATTCTGTAAATTTGTGTTTTATTCAGGAAAAAGATTGCACATTCAATGGTTTTCAGTTATATGGTAAAATACAATATGTTGAAAACTATGCTGACATTAAGGTTTAGATTGTCGAATCATTCCCCGATTTAAAAGTAAAAATAGTAGAATCTTTTCCGGGATTGCCTTAATTATTTATTCACATGTTCAGACACTTAAAATATAGAGGTGTAAAATGAATATAAAAGTATTAATAGCAGATAAATTTCCAGAAAAATATATAGAAGAGCTAAAAAGTTTTGAGCTTGATGTTGAATATAATTCTAAGCTTGGGGAGACGGATCTACCGGAAGCCGCCAAAGATCAAGATATACTTATCGTACGTTCAACAAAGGTAAATGCAGATACTATAAACACTGCAAACAAACTTAACCTTATCATCCGTGCGGGTGCAGGAGTGAACAATATTGATGTTCCCGCTGCAAACAAAAGAGGTATTTATGTTGCAAATTGCCCCGGTAAAAATTCTGTTGCCGTTGCAGAATTAACTATCGGATTAATGATAGCATTGGATAGAAGAATACCTGATAATGTTATTGATTTTAAAAACAGCAAATGGAATAAGGCCGAGTACTCTAAAGCGGAAGGACTTAAAGGTAAAACCCTTGGGATAATTGGTGTGGGAAGTATCGGTAGAGAAGTTGCTCACAGAGCAATTGCGATGGGAATGAACGTTTACGGGAAAGATATCTCGCGAATAGAGGGTGTACAGATAAAAGACTTTTCTGAAATGGATCTACTTTTGCCTTTATGTGATGTTATTACTATTCATCTTCCTGCAACGCCCGAAACTATACAGCTATTCAACAAAAAGATGTTTGGATATATGAAACCAAATACGCTTCTGGTCAATACATCCCGTCCTGCAGTAATAGATGAGGATGCAATGTTAGAAGCAATCAAAGAAAAAAATATAAGAGTTGCACTAGATGTATTTAATGATGAACCGGAAGGAAAAACCGGCACCGTAAGATCAAAGTTTCAGGATAATCCGAATATTTACGTAACACATCATATCGGTGCATCAACAAATCAGGCACAAAATTCTGTTGCAGAAGAAACAGTAAATATTATTAAACATTATTTACACAGCGGTATTATTCAACACTGGGTAAACAGAGCGAAAATGACTGGTGCACATTATCAATTAGTGGTTAAACACTATGATAAAGCTGGAGTGCTTGCTTCAATTCTGGATATAATCAAAAACGGAAATATTAATATCGAAGAGATTGAAAATGCAATTTTCGAAGGCGGAGTAGCGGCTTGCTGTACAATGAAATTGATGAGCCCCGTAAGTTCAGCAATGTTAAAGCAAATGAGTGAAAACCCGGATGTGATAAGTGTGTCGCATGTTTCTATATAATTATAGATGAAAAACGGGACTCAAAATAAGAGTTCCATTTTTTATTTTAAACAAAATTTACTTCAATTATGTCCTTTATCATTGCATGATAATACGGTAATTGTAACAACTCATTTCTCCCTGCGATATCCTGTTCATCAAGTTTATAAGTGATATTGTTAGATTTTTTTTAAACTCGGAGCTTTTTAGATTATAATTATCTGAAAAGCCGCTATTATTACATTCAATTTCATCTGAAATGAGTAATAATTTTGATGAATATTCTTCGAGTAAATTTTTATCATTTGAAGCTAATACATAGTTAGTAAACGGTGTAGAAATTATTTTAATTACTTCTTCGGCAATGCTTATTCCCCTAAAACATAGCGTTATTAAAATTCTCATCTCCTGCTATAAGATAATTACCGGAAATCTTAGCATCTAATTTTGTTTGGATAGCAATTTCAATATTAGAATCATATAGTTATTTGAAATGATCTTAGATAATATAATTTCCATAAAAGAAAAATCACCTGAAAGTTTTAACTTTACTATTTCCTTAAGTCCTGGCTCATAATAAATAAATGAATTACTGAGCGGGCCTTCAAAAGAAATACCAATAGATTTGGAAACAAATAAATCTTTGTTAGTTATAAGTTTTAAAGTAGGAATAAGTGCAAACTTATGCTGATCATCATTGAGTGTTTTTGAAAGAATTGATGATGGTAAAAAGTTAACCTTTTCTTTAACCTCATTAACAAGTCCTTCAAAAAGCAAATGCGTGAAAATGTTATCGGGCAAATGTAATTTCATATAAAAAAAGCCGCTTAATAAAGCGGCTAATAAAGTTAACTTAAGATTTTTTTGATTTGATTCGAGCTGCTTTTCCTGAAAGACCCCTAAGATAAAAGAGTTTTGCTCTTCTTACATCGCCTTGTTTAAGCAGCTCAATCTTAGCAATTTTGGGTGAGTTTAATCGAAATATTCTTTCTACTCCAACTCCGCTTGAAATTTTCCGTACAGTAAAAGTTCTGTTAATACCTGCACCTCGAATACTAATAACATCACCCTCAAATGCCTGGATTCTTTCTTTATTACCTTCAATTACTCTAACGTGCACCTTAATATGATCTCCTCCGCGAAAATGGGGTAAATCATTTTTAATTTGCTCTGGCAATATTTTATTTAAATCAACCATCTCTATCCTCGCTAATTATTATACTCTTTCCATTTTTCAGTTAATTTCTTTGATTGTTCTTCTTTCCACCTGTTTATTTCTTTTTCATTTCCTGAGAGCAGGATGTCAGGAACTTTCATTCCCCTGTATTCTGCTGGTCTCGTATAATATTGTGTTTCTATTATTTCACCATCCTGAAACGAATCTTTTAAAGCTGCCTCGCTGTCATTCAAAACTCCCGGTATTAATCTTACCAAAGCATCAACAATTATAAGAGCAGGTAGTTCGCCGCCGGTTAACACAAAATTACCGATAGAGATTTCATCGGTTGAAAAATATTCTCTCACCCTGTCATCAATCTCTTTATAATGCCCGGCAATAATAATAATATTTTCTGCGAGTGACAATCTGTTTGCTGTTTTCTGCTCAAAGATTTTACCTTTAGGAGTAGTAAATATGATGTGTTCATACTTGCGTTCACTTTGCAGCTTTTCAATACATTCAAAAAACGGTTCCGGTTTTAAGATCATTCCCGGTCCGCCTCCAAAAGGTTTATCATCAATCTGTTTATGCTTATCGTGTGTATAATCACGCAGATTATGAACGTGAATCTCAACCTTGCCTTTTGCCTGAGCTCTGCTAATTATACTCGTATTTAAGGGACTGACAAGTAAATCCGGTACAGCGGTTAATATATCAATCCTTATCATCGTAAGTAATCTCCTTTTTCAAAATCAATATCTTTTTCTCAGGATCGAATTCTTCAATAAATTCAAGGACTAAAGGAAGAAGAAATTCTTTGTCATTATCCTTTTTTATAACAATCACATCATTTGCAGGCGCAGTAAATGCATCTGTAATTACTCCGATTTCTGCACTACCCTGAAAAACTTTACTTCCAATTAAATCGTTAAAGAAAAAAGTGTTTTCAGGTAAATTTACAAAATCATCTTTTGCAACAAATAAATCTCTTCCAATAAAAACTCCGGCATCTCTTTCGTCATTAAAATATTTAAATTTAAAAGCGAAAGCATTCCCGACATGTTTTACCTTCTCAACGTAAAACACTTTTTTGTCTCCCCAAAAATCGATAAACACTTTATCCAAATCATTCAAGAGTTCAGAAAAATTCGAAAACAGTTTTATTTTAACAAAACCGTTTCTTCCAAAAAGAGAAATTACTTTTGCTATAAGAAAGTAATCCTTCACAAACGTTTTAGAACTATTTTATTAGTCCAGGATTTCAAGTATTGCGCGTTTTCCATCTTTAGCTGCAATGGCAGTAAGAAGAGTGCGCATTGCCTGAGCAGTTTTTCCCTGCTTACCAATCACTTTACCAACATCATCCGATTGAACCTTGAGGGAAAGTGTTACTTTATTATCCTCCGATTCTTTTTCATCCACATTCACCTGGTCAGGACTATCGACAAGATGTTTAGCGATGAATTCGATGAACTCTTTCATTAAACGGAGCCTCCTATATTAGAACTGGGAGCAATTTAGAATTTTTTGTACAAAGGAAAAGAGAGCAAATATTAAAAGTAGATTATTCCTTTTCTTTTTCTGCTTCTTTTTCATCAGAAGTAGCACCCTTTACTTCTGCTGTACTCACATCAATATTCTCTTTCTTCTTGGGAGTTTTTTCATCTTTATCTTCAACCGGCTCTTCTGTGGCAGCAGAATCTTTGGATTCTTCAGTTGTACTCTCATCAATTTTCTCTTTCTTCTTGGCAGTTTCTTCAGCTTTATCTTCAACCAGCTCTTCAGTTGCAACAGAATCTTTGGATTTTTCTGCTTTAGCTTTAGCTTTTCTTGAAATCTTTATCTTCTTAGCTTTAGAAGTATCACTTGCTTCTTTAAGTTTTTGCCATTTAGCAAGTTCGGATTCTATTTTTTCCTCGTCTAATCCACGTTTTATTAAATCATTCTTTAATATAATACCTTTTTCACGTAAAAGACTTTTAACTGTATTTGTAGGCTGAGCACCGTTGCTCAACCAATAAAGCACACGTTCTTCTTTTACATCAATGGTGTGCGGATTTGTTAATGGATTATAAAGCCCTAAAGCTTCCAAAAACTTACCATCACGCGGCGACCTTACATCAGCGGCCACAATTTTATAGATCGGCTGCTTCTTCTTCCCCATTCTTCTTAATCTTAACTTGACTGCCAAATTAGTTTTCCTCCAACTATTATCATTTTATCAGTTGAATTTAATATTCTGTAAAGATGATTTACCAAAGCCGTGTTTTGAAAAATGACTCATCATCTTTTTCATTTCATTAAATTGTTTAATTAATTTATTCACATCCTGTATAGAAGTACCGCTACCTCTGGCAATTCTTTTTCTGCGGTTTCCGTTCAGGACTTTTGGATTCTGACGCTCTTGATTAGTCATTGAGTTGATAACTGCTTCAACTTTTACAAAAGCATTATCATCAATCCTGGCATTTTTCATTTGCGAACTAACGCCGGGAATCATTCCCAAGAGCGAAGACAAAGAACCCATATTCTTAATAACTTTAATTTGCTTAAGAAAATCATCAAAATCAAATTTATTTTTCCTAAACTTTTCCTCGAGTTCCTCGGCTTCAGACTGATTGAAGCTTTGTTGAGCTTTTTCAACTAGAGAAATTACGTCTCCTTTACCCAAAATACGGGATGCAAGCCGGTCAGGGTAAAACATTTCTATCGCATCCAGCTTCTCACCGCTGCTGCTGAATTTGATGGGCTTTCCTACAACCGATCTTATTGATAAGGCTGCGCCACCCCTTGCATCGCCATCAAGTTTTGTAAGAACAATTCCATCAAAATTGACTTTTTCGTTAAACGCCTTTGCCGAATTTACAGCATCCTGTCCGGTCATCGAATCAACAACAAATAAAGTTTCTGTTGGATTTACTAATTCCTTAATAGTTGAAACTTCGTTCATCATATCTTCATCAACATGCAAGCGTCCGGCGGTATCAATGATCATCGTATCAAAATTATTATCTTTAGCGTAAATTAAAGAATCTTTTACAACCTTCACAGCATCCTGCTCTTTTAAAGAAAATACTTTTATATCCACTTGATTTCCCAAAAGCTTTAACTGCTCAATTGCCGCTGGACGATAAACATCTGCAGCAACAAGTAAAACTTTTCTGTCATTTTCTTTAAGGCGTTTTGCAAGCTTAGCAGAAAAAGTTGTTTTACCAGAACCCTGCAATCCCACTACAAGAATTGTCGTAATTCCCGAAGCATTGATTTTAAGTTCTTGTCTATCACCACCTAACAACTGAGTAAGTTCATCATTGATGATCTTAGTTATCAATTGACCGGGTGAGATTGAAGCTAAAACTTTTTTACCTAGAGCTTTAACCGAAACTTTTTCAATAAACTCTTTAGCTACCTTATAGTTTACATCAGCATCTAAAAGAACTCGTCTTATTTCTCTTAAAGTATCAGAGATATTTTTCTCTGTAAGCTTGCCCTGCCCTCTAACTTTCTTAAGGGCAGTTTCTAATTTAAGAGATAAATCTTCAAACATCCGCAGTAAACCTACGAAAGAATTTAATAATAAAAATCATTTTCAAACTGCTAACTGGCTTTTAAGGCATTTGCGCCCGAAACTATTTCCAGAATCTCTTTTGTAATTGCAGCTTGTCTCTCCTTATTATAAGTAAGATTTAGAGACTTAATTAACTCATCGGCATTAGTAGTTGCATTATCCATCGCAGTCATTCTCGCACTCAATTCGGCTGCATTCGATTCTAATAGTGTTCTCCAAAGCTGGGCTTTCAAATGTTTAGGAATAATATATTTAAATATGTACTCCCGGTTGGGCTCATAAATATAATTAATATCGTCTTGATATCTTTCCTCCGAACCGCTTTCGGTTGTGATTGGAAGCAGTTGTTTTGTTTCTAATTTCTGATTGATTATTGAAACAAAGGAATTATAAATTAATACTACCTTGTCAATCGCTCCATCAAGAAATTTCGGCACGATAGTATTATATATATTAAGTGCTGAATTATATTCTAACGACGAAAACAATCCTGAATCGGTACCGATAATTTCATAGTCCCTTTTTCTAAAATAATCAACGCCTTTTTTACCTGCACAAAAAAGTTGGTAGTTTATATCTTCAGCTTTCAGTTCTTCATTAATATATCTTTCAGTTTCTTTAATTATATTCTGATTAAACGAACCACAAAGTCCTCTATCAGCCGTAACAACAACAATGGCTACATTTTTAACATCTCTCTGTGTAAAAAAGGGGTTAGAAGATAAGTCATCCTCATCAGGAAGTCTTGAAACAATTGAAGCGATTTTATCAGTGTAAGGTCGGGCATTCAAAACGTTTGTTTGAGCTTTTCTCAACTTAGCCGCAGCAATCATTTTCATTGCCCTGGTAATTTTTTGAGTGTTTTTTACTCCAACTATTCTTCTTTTTATGTCTTGTAATGTTGCCAATTAATAAACTAGTCTAATTTATACACTCTTTTTAAAAACATTTTGAAATTCTTCGGCAACTTTCTTTATCTTTTCTTCAGTTTCTTCACTAAGAACTTTTTCTTTCTTAATAGTCTCAAAAATATCGTTGTATTTAACTTCGATAAATTCGAGAATTTCCTTCTCAAATCTTTTAATATCTATAATTGGAATTCCACTCAAATATTCGTTAGTGCCAAGGTAAACACTAACAACTTGTCGTTCTATAGGTACCGGTTCGTACTGCCCTTGTTTAAGAAGCTCAACAAGTCTTTCGCCTTTTGACAAAGTTCTTTGAGTAGACTTATCAAGATCGGAACCAAACTTAGCAAATGCTTCCAACTCCCTGTATTGTGCGAGATCGAGTTTGAGAGTACCTGCAACTTTTTTCATTGCTTTAATTTGCGCATTGCCACCGACACGTGAAACTGAGATACCAACGTTTATCGCCGGTCTCACTCCTGCGTTAAAGAGATTTGATTCAAGATAAATTTGACCATCCGTAATAGAAATAACATTAGTTGGGATATAAGCCGAAACATCACCTTGTTGTGTTTCAATAATGGGAAGCGCTGTTAAACTTCCTCCTCCGAGGTCATCACTCAATTTAGAAGATCTTTCGAGTAATCTTGAATGCAAATAAAAGACATCACCCGGGTATGCTTCACGTCCCGGCGGTCTTCTCAGCAGCAAAGAAAGTTCGCGGTAAGCTGCAGCTTGTTTTGAAAGATCGTCAAAAACAACAAGGGCATGTTTACCATTATCACGGAAATATTCTCCTAAAGTTGCGCCGGAATATGGAGCAATAAACTGTAACGGAGCAGGTTCCGAAGCTGATGCTACAACCACAGTAGTGTATTGCATTGCATCTTCTTCCTCAAGTTTTGCAACAACCTGGGCAACAGTTGAACTTTTTTGACCGATAGCAACGTAGATACAATAGACAGGTTCAATTCCTAATTCTTTAGCTTCTTCAGTATGAGTATATTTTTGACTGATTATTGCATCAATAGCAACAGCGGTTTTACCTGTTTGGCGATCACCAATTATCAACTCTCTTTGTCCTCTACCAATCGGAATCATAGCATCAACAGCAACAATACCTGTTTGTATAGGTTCTTTTACCGGCTGCCTTTGTATAACACCTAATGCTTTTCTTTCTATCGGAAGATATTTATCGGTATTAATTGTACCTTTACCATCAATGGGCTGCCCAAGAGGGTTTATCACCCTTCCTAACATTTCTTCACCAACTTGCAGCGAAGCAACTCTCTTGGTTCTTTTAACCATATCACCTTCTTTAATCAGTGCGCTATTACCAAAGAGAACGCAGCCAACACTGTCTTCTTCCAGGTTAAGCACCATCCCTATAACATCATTCGGGAATTCAACCAGTTCACTCGCCATTACTTTACCAAGTCCATAAACACGAGCAATACCATCACCTATCTGAAGAACAGTTCCAACATCATAAATATCTGTTTCACTTTCAAAACCGGAAAGCTGCTTTCTTAATATTGCACTTATTTCGTCTGGTCTAACTTCTGACATAATTTTTATTCCTATAAAATTCTTTTTTTAGTTAAGAGACAAACCACCTTGAACAAATTCTTTTTTAAGCAGTTCTAACTGATGCTTCATAGATGCATCATAAACAGTATCACCTACCTGGGCAATAAACCCGCCAATTAAATTATTATCAACTTTAAAATTCAGGATTGTTTTTTTATTCAGGATTTTTTCGAATCGTTCCTTCAATATTGCTTTTTGATCATCGTTTAGCTCAAAAGCAGATTTTACAGCAAGTTCAACTATCCCAAGATGCTCGTTCCTTAATTCAACAAATCTCTTTGCTATAGAATAAAGTATTTCTTCTCTTCTTTTTTCGATGATAAAATGAATAAAGTTGGTGGTCTCTTTATCAATCTTTCCAGAAAAAATTTCATCTAAAATAGAAATTTTCAACTCTGGCCTTACTACCGGACTTTCAACAACCCGCTGAAGTTCGTCGCTCTCATTAAAAGTATTAATCAATAATTTTACATCGTTGTAAACTGTATCGAGCATATTTTTTTCGAGAGCAATGCTTAGAAGAGAAAGTGCGTATCTATTTGAAACCTTTGAACTTACCATTATTAATTCTTATTAATTTCAGATAAATATTTATTTACTATCTGTTTGTTTTTATTGGCATCAATATTTTCTTTCATAATCTTTTCTGCAGCGTTTACTGAAATTTCTGCAATCTGATTTTTCAATTCTTCAAACGCAGCATTTTTCTTTCTCTCAATTTCAGCACTTGCATCTTCAATTATTTTTTGCTGCTGATCTTTGCTTTCCTTCAGCATCTGCTCTTTAAGATTATCAGCATATACTCTGCTCTGGTCGATGATCTTTTTCGATTCTTCTTCTGCTTTAGAAAGAGTTGCCTGATTTTCTTTGAGAATTTTTTGAGCTTCTTCTTTCGCCTGCTCGGCTCTGTTAAGAGAATCTTCTATTTCCTTTTCACGATTATCTAAAGCAGTAAGGATTGGTTTCCATGCAACTTTTTTTAGAATGATCAAAAGAATTAAAAAAGTTAGTATTGTCCAGATTATCAATCCAGGATTAACATCGAGCAGTGACCCCCCTCCGCTTTCTGATGCTAATACTCCAAGTAAAATGTTCGCGAGCATTTTAAATCCTTATCTAATTAAAAACAGCGGTACTTATACCACTATTTATGCTTTAATTGCTAAAAGAATACAAATAACCAACCCGAAGAAGGCAACACCTTCAATAAGAGCTGCGGCAATAATCATCGAAGTTCTTATTGCACCTGTTGCTTCCGGCTGTCGTCCGGTTGCATCCATTGCAGAACTTGCAAGCTTACCAATTCCAAGCCCGGCACCTATTACAACTAAGCCCGCGCCTAATCCTGCTCCTAACCATGCTAATGAAAAATCCATTTGTTTATCTCCTTAAATTTATTGTTGTTATTTAATGTTCCTGATGTACAGCCATCCCTATAAACATAGAGGTAAGGATGGTAAAAATATACGCCTGAATTAAAGCGACTAAAATTTCGAGTAAGTATATAAAAATTGCAAAAAGTATTGCTGCGGGAGCAACCAACACAGTACCCATAAAAAAGATTAATCCAATTAATGCTAAAATAACAAAATGCCCTGCTATCATATTTGCAAAAAGTCGTATCGCTAATGCGAATGGTTTTGTAAATAATCCTAATATTTCAACAGGAATCATAAGAACTAACAGCACCGGAGGAATACCATGCGGAATCAATCCTTTAAAGTACCCAAAAAATCCATTCTGCCTTATTCCAGCAATCTGAATCATAAAGAATGAACAGATCGCTAACGCGGCAGTTGCACCTATGTTGCTTGTAAAAGTTGCCGACCAAGGGAGAAGCCCTAAAAAATTGCCAAATAAAATGAAGAAAAAGATTGTAAGTAAATAAGGAACAAACTTCTCATACCCTTTACCAATGGTAGATTTAGCAATCTCATCTCTTACAACAAGAATAAATACTTCGAAGAAGTTAGTTATACCTTTCGGAACGAGTGACTTTTTATATCTATTAGCAATTATAGTGAATGTGAGTAGAACCAACAATGCAGCAAGCCACATAAATACAACGTGCTTTGTAGGTGTCATATCAATTCCGAATACAGTAGGAAACTGAGGAATATGGATAGTAAAGAAAGGTTCAAAATCCAATTCACTTGCATCCATCACATGGTGAAGTATCCAATCACTCCCAGGTCCGCTGGATTGCTGAACCGAATCAGCAACAGTATTTAATGTATCAACCGTATTACTCAAAGAGATGTAATCTTCTATCTTTTCCTGAAATTAAGGTAAATTATTTCGATTATAACGTAAAAAAAGTAAAAAAATAAGATTGAAAATATAAAACTAATCTCATTTATTTCCAAGAAAATTAGTGTGGATGTTAACAGAATAAGCAATAAACTAAGGCGAATCAGTAATCCGCCAAACAATGAAACGAGAAATTCCTTATACCCACGGTTAATTCCCCAAAACACAAACAGCAAACCAATTATAAAATTTAGGAAAGCGAGAAAATCTCCGATAAGAATTGATTTGAAAATAATTGTATTTGATGCAGCATGTAATGTAAGGATTGTTAAAACTAATAAACTAATAATGCCAAATGATATTCCGAATGATAAAATGTTTTTAGCTGATTTCATTTACCAGATTTAATAACACTTTTAATAAAATTGTAGAGCCCGGCGGATACTCCAATTGAAGCAAAAACAATTGTAAGTACAGGAGATAAATCAAATTTTTCATCGAGCCAAATACCTAAAAAAACCATAACCGTTACCGTAATTGCTAACTGCATACCGAGACCTAAGTAAGGGCCTACCTCACGGTAGAACTTATTAACATTTTTCAGATTATCCGGTTTTATTTTCATCTTTTAAATTAGGGGATATATTTGGACGGTTTACTTCTCGTACATCGCCCATATTACTTTTTCCATCGAACTTTGCACCGGCTTCAATTACTAATACTTTGGTAATAATATCACCTTTCAGCACACATTTAGTTTCGAGCACAAGTTTTTCTTTTGCATTAACTGTTCCAACAACTTTGCCACCAATAGCAACTATATTTGCAATTATTTCTCCATTTATACTGCCGTGTTCTCCAACAGTAACATTCCCTCTTGCATTTAAGTCACCATGCAAAGTGCCGTCAACACGAATGCTGCCACTGCTTGTTACCTTACCTTCAATCTTAACACCATTACTAATGATTGTAATGTCTTCGGTATTTCCATTAATTTGCCTTGGTTTCAACATGAATTCTCCTTTAAATTAGTAATTGATAAAATGCTTTTCAGGATTAACCGGTTTCCCGTTTTTCCAAATTTCAAAATGTAAATGGGGACCTGTAGTTTTTCTTCCGGTATTTCCGCTAAGTGCTAATAGTTCACCTTGCTCCACATTTTCTCTTGTGCCTTTAATTAATGATGCGCAGTGTTTATAAACACTTATATATCCGTTAAGATGATTTAATATTATCATATAGCCATCATTAACTGTATAATCTGCAAAAATAACATATCCTCCTGCAGATGCATAAACAGGCGTTCCTTCTTTCACTACAAAATCTAATCCCATATGCCCTTTATCAGAATCAAATTTTCTACTGAGAAAACCATTAATAGGTTTGATGAATAATAACGATTCATCCTGAATTGATTCATCAAATAACAGTTTATAAACTATCATCAAAATATTACCTTCGGCAGGTAAAGTACTGCCTTGCTTAATAGTATCCTTGGTTTGGCCCGAAGATTCGAACATGGTGGAATCGCCGAGAATTAAAGCATACTTCAGTCTATCATTTGTTGCTTTTAATTTTTCCAACTCCTTGACCAGGAAAATCATTTTGGTGTTGAGTTCCTCAACTTTTTGTCTATCCTGTTCACGGAGTCCTGCATTGGCTGGTAAAAAATAATAATCTAGCCCTGTTAATGATAGTGCATAAAACCCAAATACAGCGGTAATAAAAGTATATAAGATACCGATCCATAATAAATTAGGTAAGGATAACTTTAACGAACGTGCTCTATGTGAAGTATCCTCCGGGATGAAGATGACAGAGAAGTTTTTCAGTTCCTTTATGTATTTAAGTAGAGCCATTAATAGAATATAATTAAATAAAAACAGAATTATAAATTTAATTTAACTTTTGCCACAATTCTATGAAATTAATTTTGCCCTCTCTTAAAATTTTTGGGTGCTTTTTTGTTAAATCCACTAAAGTTGAGGCCCCTGTATTTTCCTTGTAATTCATAAAAAATATAGCCTCTACTTTATCAGCAAACTCATTTTTTATAGAAGGATAATCAGTTAATGTCTGTTGATTGCTAATATTAACACTTGTTGATATCAACGGAGCTTTTAACTCCGACAGAAGATTAAGACAAAAAGTGTTGTCAGGTATTCTGAACGCCGCAGCATCATGTTTCAACAAGTTTTTGGTTTTGTAATTTAAATTTAAAATAAATGATATTGGATTTGGCCAGATATTTTTCAGCATTATAATAATTTGGTCATCATCTAAATCGATATATTTAAGTAATGTGTTAACACTATCTACCAAAAGTATATATTGCTTTTGTTCACCTCTGCCTTTAATTCTATTGAGTTTTTGTAACGCTGTATCATTAAAGGGATTGCAGCCAAAACCATATATGGTATCAGTTGGGTAGATAAATATTCCCCCCGAATAATATATTTTTTTTGCTTCGCTTACGGCTATTTCAATATCAGGTTCAACATTTATCAGTTTTGCGCTTTTACTCATTTTCACTAAGCATCTTTTCAACTTCTTTAAGAATATCTTCCGGCATTAATTTATAACCGCAATCAAATGTTTTAAGAGGACACTGCCTGTAGCCGTGTATCCCGCAAGGTTTGCAATCAAGTTTATCATAACTCAAATATCTGCTTTTTTTATTGTAAGGATAAAAGCCGAATCCAGCCACGGTTGAGCAGAAAATTGTTAGAACAGGAATATCAGCACACATACCCATATGAGTCGGAGCACTATCGTTAGTTATTAAAAGTTTCGCACGCCTGAGTAAGTGAATTGTTTCTGTAACACTAAATTTACCAGCAAGGTTTATAACCTTATCATTAAGATTATAAGCAATTTCATCACAAATCAATTTATCACTTTCACCACCAATTAAAACTACCTTTTCATTTTTTGCAACTAAAATTTTTATAACTTCACTAAAATACTCTTTTGGATAGCGTTTCGTTTCCCAAACACTTCCAGGTGCAACAGCAATAAATTCTGCATCTATTTTATTAGATGACAGAAAATCTGCTACTTTTTCCTTTCCCGTTTCATCAATAATAATTTCAGGTAATATTTTCCAACTTTTATCTTCGGTGTTTTTACCAATCAATTCAAGGTTCCGCTGAACTTCGTGATCTGTTTGTTTATACTTGACAATATTTTTATATGCATATTTTAAACTGCTATTATCAAATCCATAAGTTTCTTTAACTCCCAACCTAATAGTTATATATGCACTCCGGAGTGAACGATGAGGTGAATAGATTTTTGAATAAGATTTTTTCCTTAACTCTTTTATAATATAATTTAATCCTTTAATACTTTTATGTTTTACTCTTTTGTCGATGACTATCACATCATCAATGTAAGGTGATGATGAAAATATTCCTTGAGTTGAGGGAGTTACTAAAACATCCAACTTACTTTCGGAACTTTTTTTCTTTAATTCCTGTATCATTGGAAGGGTTAGAATTGCATCCCCAAGGAAAGCTGTTTGAATCACTAAAATATTTGCGCTGGTTTGCATCAGTGTTTCCATCGTTTATGCATCCACAACCACTGTTCCGGATATTTTCTTATATAACCTTCGAGGTATGCCATATGCCGTTGACTAAGTTCTTTAATTTTTTCTTCATTGGATTCAGGCAAATTCTCATTAGATATTTCAGTCATCACTGATTTATATGAGTAGTCATCCTGTCTAACAGAAATCCCATAAAGAATTGGTGCTCCGGTTTTTAATGAAAGAGCTGCCGGCCCGGTAAGAACGGTAAGATTCCTTTCGAAAAAATTTATTTTAATACTTTCTTCAGGACCTCTTTGGTCTGCTACCATTGCAACAATTTTTTTATCCTTAATTGTTTGGTACGTTTGCCTGATTGATATACCCAACGGTACAATTTCATTGTTCCATTTGGTGCGTGCTTTATTCATCCAGTTTGTTACGTATGGATTTCTTTGCGGTTTAATTACAACAGAAATGGGAATGTTTAATTGGGCAGCTAATGAAGTTGCCATAAATTCCCAGTTACCAAAATGTGCAGATAATAAAATTACGCCATTATTTTCTTCATACTTTTCTCTAATCAATTCCACATTACTGCAATCAACTTGTTTTTTAATGTCTTCTTTACTCATTGCTGGTATATATAATATTTCAGCAAGAGCAATAGCAAAACTTTTATAACTGCCGAATGCAATACTTTTTAATTTCTTTTCATCGTAATCAGGGAATGCATTATGGAGATTTTCCAAAACAGTTTTTTTACGAATTGGAATAATGTAATAAAACAGTACAGCTATTAAAAATGAAAATCTTCTTGAAAGGTTTAAGCCAAGCAATTGAAAAAATTTACTACAAGAGAGAAAAAGTATGTATTCAAAAATATTCTTCATCCATTCTTACTGATTCTGAAATATTAAAGTTTATTTGATAATATAATTTAGATTTGAAAGGGTTTGAAAACAAAAAGAGAAAAGAACAGGGCTTTAAAGATGGGTAAACACAAAATCATTTATCTTATAACTATTCTTCTCTGCCAGCCATCATCCCTTAACTCACCTCTTTTTGTAGAATGCAGCAGCATATAGTCCGAAAATCCTGTAATATCGCCAAAAATAAATTGTACTCCTCCTTCAATATCGTAATAGTTCCATATTTCATAAGGACGTGTATCAATTTGATTGGGATACCTGTCAATCTCACTTGGTTGACCATAAACCAGGTACACCCTGCCCCTGTCAGTCTTCCAACCTTCCCTTGAAAGTGCTTTATATTTAATGTTACTTTCCTTTATTCTTCTCATATAATCTTTAAGATAATGATTCATATTATCTGAAGGGTCTTCATCTCTTACTTTCCAAAAGTTGGTTAGAAATTTTGCTTTCGCATTTTCTGTAGTGAGATTTTCATATTTTTCAATTTCCGGCATGGAAGCAATGTAGCGTGATTTCGCAAAAAAGTCATCAAGCTCCTCCTCAGACATAACACCGAACATTCCCACAACTAAATTAGAACCTTGAGTTTTAAATGTATCGACATATTCAACCGATGGATTATAAACGAAGAATTTTTTTGAGGATGAAATTCCATAATTTGCTGCACTATCAATTAATGAGAGAACCAAAGTATAAGTATCTGTAGGAAGTTTATATGTCATAACCGTTCCCACTTCTACACGCGAATCAAGAGACCGACCAATCAATTTGCTTTTTTGATTAACAATCTGACCTTTGCTATTAATAACATGCTCATCAATTCTAAGTTTTCCATCATCTTTCGATTTTACATTGTAAAGTTCTGTATAATAAAAAAGCACAGGTTGATTTTCTCCGAATGTACTGGTAGGAATAGGCATTATTTCGAAAGTGTTTTTGTAAAATATGGATGATGTGTTGTCACTTCCTTGCACAATATTTGAGGCAAGTTGTATATCACCCATTGCAATGCCCAACTGGTAGAAAGGTTTAACTTCTAATATTTCCGTTATCGATCTCTTTTTTTCTGGATCGATTGCGTCCTTACCAATAATATCACATTTATATATTCCACCGTTCAGAATAAAACCAATCACTCCAACCAGGCTTTTGCTTAAATTCAATGAATCTTTTACAATATGAGAAATTAGCCAGTCCTGGTTTACTTGTAATTCTCCTGTTGAAGTGTCTTCTATTGTTATGTGTAAAATACCTTCGGTATAATCAATGGTATCTTTGTGGTTAATAGTGAGGGATAACTGATTAAAAGAATAGTAAAATTCTACATAATTTGAAGTTGAATCGTACCCAAACTGTGCATAATCAAATTCAAAATCAAATTTATCCTGCGGAAATACTAAACCCGGCAAAAAAAATAAAAAGAAAAAGTATATGTGCTTCATTGCTAAAAATTATTTAATTATGGTACTAAAATAAAAAAGCGTCTATTGAAAAGTCAACAGACGCTTTTATCCTAATTTCCTGTTTATTATTGGAAGGCAAGTTTTACAGTAAAGATGTGATTTGAACTTGGAAATTCTTTAACATCTCTGAAAGCATAATCGAAGATGATATCAATATCACCAGCATTGTAATCTACACCAGCACCTAAAGAAAACCCGTAGATGTTATCGCTGCTATTTTCTAATAAAAGATTATAACCTCCGCGGATAAAGAAGGTGTTGATGAATCCATATTCCAAACCAAAATTAAAAACATCTTCTAATGCATTGTTTGCAACAAAAGATGATGCAAGCAGCAAGTTGTTCTGCTCATTGAAATCGAGTGCATAAGTTAAACTTAACTCGAAGAAACTTGGTATTTGAAAAGATTCTGCAACGATCTCAAACGTTCCGTCAGTAGAACCCGGTGTTCCGCCAGGAACATCAGTTCTGGTTCTTAGGTCTTCGCCAGAAAACTGCATATTCGTTCCTATATTTTTAACAGTTACACCAAGCATCAAAGATTGAGTAAATCTATACTGAACGCCGGCATCAAGAGCAAACCCGCTAGCACTAACATTTTGAATATTTTCAGTAATGAGTTTAAAATTAGTACCAACTGATATCCTATCGGTCAAAACTTTGGAATATGTAAATCCTAAGGTAAGAAACGTAGGTGAATAATTTTGCCCCGTACCATCGGGCAGTTGAACTGTTGTAATTGGAATATCTCCGAAGTCAAACGATTTTAGATCAAATGCAATCGAACCAATATCTCCCAGAGATGTACCAATGGCAAAATAAGAAATGTTAATATCTGCAAAATAATTCACATAACTAAACATTGCCTCGGTACGAGGGAAAACATCGAGCCCGGCAGGATTATAAAAAATAGATTCCAGTCCGGTGATATTTGCGATAAATGCTCCGCCTGTAGCTATACCCCTGGCACCAATCGGAATGAGTAGTTCTTCAGCACCGGTTGTACCTTTTCTGGAAACATCACCCGCATAGATTGATGCTGCAAAAGCAAAGCTAAGTATTATTAGTAATATTTTTTTCATTTTTAAAACTCCACAAGTTTTACATAAATTTTTCCACAGGCAGGCGAGTTAAATACACCTGCCCTTTTTTTACAATTAGAATCTCGGTATCTGTTTCTGAGGCATAATAATTGTAAACTTTAATACTTTATCACCAAACTTTGGTGATAATATAAGTGCAATGTACAAACCAGATGCTGCTCTCAATCCATTTTCATTCTGTAAATCCCATCTCAAGAAAGGTGAATCCGGTTCGCTTTTATCTGCAGTTGTAAGACTACGCAAAAGTTGGCCGGAAAGAGAGTAAATTCTGATGGTGATTTCCGTTGGCAAATTCGTAAACGTTACCCAGGGTTCATCAGGAGGAGTACCATCAAAACCTGTTAATGTATTAAAACCAAATAACGGGTTCGGGAATACATTTACCTTGTTCCACAATTCTTGTTTGTCCTCTTCAGAAATTGTTGTACCATTTATTGTAAATTGATAAACATCATTTTCAGTATAAGGATATACACTAACAGGAATTATCAACTCATCCCCCACTGAATAAAATGAGCCCGCATCTGTTCTCTGGAATCCAGCAACATACAAGGTATTAAACCATGGCGAGTTGAATATTGTTCTTTGTTCTTCAGTAACGCCTATTGCATCCTCAGGCATATCTTTAGCAGAACCTGCTACCTTTGTCAAATCAGCCCAAACCACCTCTTCACCACTGGGAGTATCGAAAACACCTCCGGTGTATTCAATCTGTCCACCACCATTAGGAACAAATGGATTACCTCCACCATTAGGATCATACGGAGAATCAAAAATGATAATTATTTCACCAGACGCAAGCAAGTCTGTTGTAGGATCCCATACACCATCCGGCGTACCATTAGGGAATACACTATTATTAGACCGTTCTACAAATCCAACGGCTAATTGCTCCTCTACTCCAAAATTATCATCAACTATCCAGGCAGTAAAAGGAACATCAACAAAACCATTCGGTCTATCATGTTCTGCATCCCAGTTCCCTATTACTCCCTTTCCAACAGTATCTGCGGGGGTTAATCCGGATGCATAACGATAAGTATTCCTGGCAAAAACACTAAGATAACCGTTTATGTAACGGAATGCTTTACCTGAACCATCAGGACCGAATCTAAGTTCAACTCTTCTCATCCGATCAACTGTGATGATTTTACATCTCTCGTCGAAAGTAGGAATTCCTCTACCTTCCAAAATATCCGTCCCAACATAGGTTATGCCCGTACCATCATTAGCTTCATCTATATCAGGATCATAAAAATCTGTAAACCATTGTGTACCCTCATATTCAGGCATACCCATTGTAGCAGTCTGTTCTTCTATTCTAGTAATAAATCCTTCAGTAACTAATTCACTAACTTGATCATCAGTTCCTAATGTATATGATAAACTGGAATCCTTAAGAAGAGTATTTGTGGTTAGATTAGTAAGATCCCAAAACATCTGGTACAATTCAGAGGAACTATCCTTAAAGAAGGTAACCTCATATTGGCTTGTAGTTAATTCATCATTGTTAATAACATCAAAACCTACGTTTCCAAACGAATTACCGCTTATTTGATTTGCGGGTTGTACTACTACCGGGGGATCATTAGCATCAATACCAACTACGATAGTGTGTATAATTCTTACATTTTCTACTTCCTGAACAAAACCCTCGGTAGATAGAAAGTAATCTCCCGGTGTACCAATTGATGACTCCGGATCATCCTTAAATACCAAAGAACTGTAGTTAATATCAGTACCAACAACAGCAAAATAGTATGGTGTTCCTTTTATTACAGGCGATGATGGGTTAAACGGATCGTTAAAAATTCTAACCCTTATTCTACCGGTCTCAGGATCAGCATATAGAGCAGAGTCAAGTTTATCTGTTTCCGCGTAAAGTAATTCAAGCCCTCCTGTTGTAGCATTCTTCTTATATACATTATTTATAAAGTTATTAGTTTGAAATGAAGTGAGTAATTTAATGTTATCTAAGTTACCTACGATAGGAGATGTACTATTAGTCCTAAATGCAAAAACAAGATACGAATGAAATTTTAAATCCCATGCTTCAGTTGTACTAAAGAAATTGATCTGCTCCGGTGTTTCCCACACAATATCTATAAAATCATCGCTCGAAGTAATAGTTAGATCTGCCAAAGGAGGAGCGGGTGGAGCCAGGAAATTAAAGTCGAATATAAGCTGTGCACCATCATCAATCTCGCGTGCAACAGTAATAGCATCGAGTGGACTAACACCTTGTCCTACAACATACGCAACAACAATCTCATTTTCTTCGCCTTTAATAAGCTCGAATGGTCCTGTATTGGTCATTTGTCTAACGTCTTCGTTGACTGTGGCAATCCACCCAACATCTGTTACAGGATCACCGGAGAACCAGAATTTCGGATCGACAGTAGTACAATCGACACCGCCTCTTACTTCTCCAAATGGGAAAGTACACGGATCCGGTGCATTACCAATTCTATCAAGGCCCAAAATATAATTTCTTGCTTCTTCCTTATTACTGGGATCCCTTAAAGCATCAACACCATTTATGTATAAAACAAAAGAGGAGGTGGGAAGATTTTTTGCACCCGGAAATTCTTCAATACCAATTATCTGACCTCTGTTAGAAAAAGCAGTATCTAAAGGAGTGTCACCATCGTCATATATTCCATCACCGTTCATATCAATAAATGTTTCACCAGGTATAAAAGCAACTGGTCCTGAGAAGAAATCGATCATAAAACAAGGGGGAGTATTTCCATATACATCGTCGGGAGTATTGTTGTAAGTATATCCGGCATTCCTGGGGACATCACTTCCAACAACGTCATCCGAATAATCTCCCAGATCAGGATCAGCCCATACTCCGAAATAAACATCTTCCATTACATCTGCTTCACCCGGAGCACCTAAACCGACATATTTAAAACGGTATCTGACAAATATCAGGTTACCGATTGCACCTGCCGAAGCAAATGCAAATACCATTTGCCTTATCTCAATTCCATAAGGAGGAACTGTTTCCCATCTTCTTTGCGCTGCGGGAATACCATCACTATAAACACACCATACAGTTTCATCACCTATTAAATCAGGTCTGTCCTCATCAGGATCCCATTCACCGTTTCCGTTCTTATCTACCGGCGTATATACACCATCGCCGTCACCATCATAATAATCAGCTCCTAAACCAACGGCATCCATCCAATCCTGCCAGCTAGGACCGAAATCTTCATCTTGTGAATTTAAAACATACATAACAGCATTAGGGTCTCCCTGCCCTCCTGCAACAGTTCCCGGCTGGTAATCCTCTACAAGGGAAGCAGAAGCAACCGCATTTGACCACATTTGCCCGTTTGCAAAGCCACTTAAAAAGAATCCGGATGAGAATAGAAATGTATTGCCACCAAATTGGCCACCACTTACGAAACCTTCGACTAATACATCTGCAATAATTCCCTTACTATTTAAAGGAAGCTGGATATTGTTAACATTCAGTACATAGGCATCGCCTTGTTTACCAGATTCCTGAACTGCACTTTGTTTATATACGGGATGAAAGGGCTTATTACCGTTTCTATCATCACCCATAAATCCGAAGGATATCATTACAATACCAATCAGCAAAAGCACTATATAAAATGTATTTTTTAATTTTTTATTCTTCATTTTCAATAATCCTATAAATTGTTTGTATATTCCACAGATCTAATTAAAATCGAGCAAAGTTTAACTTTAATCCTAACCTAATCAATCTTGGAATTCCAAAATTCCTCGGATCACGTTCCAAGCTCTGATAATCCTGAGCAAATCCGTCAGTACCTGTTAAAATTCTATTGTTCTCAGCAGCAGCACGTCCTTCAGGTGTATTTAGGAATCCCGTTGTAAAAGGATCACCTGTTGAGCGCCATACATTAGTAACGTTTTCTGACCCTGCCAGGTTTTCTATCCACACATACGGTACTATAAAGAAGTCACCAATCGGAAAACTCTTCTCAACCTTGAGGTCTATTCTAAATGAACCGGGGGCATTAGCAGAGTTAACATAACCGGTGTTATTAGCCGATAGACCATTATCACCAAGCAAGTCCCAGTTATCTGTTGGTGTATATGGGCGACCGCTGTTGAATGATAACAATGCATTAATATTAAACATCTCCAAAATTCCGCCTTCGCCTTGTGGAATGTAGAAATCGAGAATCATCACACCAGTGTGTCTTTGATCGAAGCTTAAGGGAGCAATAACCTTCGGTGGTTGGCTGTCGAGATTTCTGAATACAGCGGTTTGGCTTGAAGCAGTTGACGAACCGGTACCTTCTGCTACTGAGAAAGTATATTGCAATGATAAACTAAAATAGCTTAATCTTGTAACATCAAATGAGAATGCAAATCCCTTTGTTGTACCAAAATCTGAATTTTCCGAATAGATAGCACTTAGTATTTCACCACCTTCAACTCTCCTCCACTTATGATCCTGAACGTTTACAAGACCTTTAATATTCTTATAGAAGACGGTTAAATTCATAGCAGAATTAGTCCCTAACAATTGCCTGAAACCAATTTCATATTGTGTGGTTTCTTCTCTAATTAATGCACCGTTGAAAGCAGATTGCGGATCCATGGTTAAAAATCTATCATAACTAAAAGGACCTGCATACATATCAATCAATTCAGGATTCTGAACAAATCTACCATATTGTGCATGAAATACGGTTGATTCGGTTACAGGGAAACCGATACCAATCCTTGGCGAAATTTCTACTTCAACAGCTCTCTGCTGAAAATCTTCGATATCAAACTTAGTAGCATCTAAACCACCGGCAAAAGGAAGAGCCGGGTTTTTTAGTTCCCAGGATTTAATATCGTTATAATCCAGGCGCAAACCAATATTTAATACAATATCTTCCAATTCAAATCTATCCTGTAAGTAAACATAAGCTAATATTGGTTCTCTCGGTCTTAAAAATTCAGCCATTGAAATATCCGACCCTAAATTTTCTAAAGATTCTAAAAACGCCGGTGTTCCAGTGAAATCACCATCTGTGTGATTAGAACCGGTAACATCATAGCCAAAAACGTATGGCTGTAAGTTTATAAATTTTTCATCCGTAGTTGGGAATTGAGTATCTGATTGCCCTTTTAATCGGTAAGAAAATATTCCGTAACCTCGTATGGTATGGGTAGCAACACCTGCACCGAATTCCAGAAGATGATTATCAAGCTGTGTAGTTAAATCAAAATCCGCCATTATCTGATCATCTTCTCTTCTTTGAAATAAACCGGTCGAATATCCGCGGGGTCTGTAAACACCATTTATATCTGTATTGTCAGTTCGTCTTCCATCACCTAATAATTCGACACCAAATCTATCTGCAAAAGCAGTGCTATCACCATAACCAAAAAGATTTGTAATATGGTCGGAATCACGGAAAAAAGGATTATATCTTTCAAAATCGTAAGCCCTGAAACCTAATGTAAGATTCCAGAATGTTGAATTACTAACAGTTTGAGACAATCTACCACTGACAGAAAGGTTTTGATTATAGAATTCATCCATAAATTCCGAATCATTCTTCAGCTTCCGAATATCATACGATTTAGCAGTTTGTTTATTCCATAATCCACTAAATATCAGGTTGAAGGAACCGAAACGAGAGTTGGTTTTACCGCTAAATCTCCAAACATCTGCAGGATTGTTAGGGGTAAAATCATTAATAACTCCAATTGAAGGGAATTCGATGGGTATTGCAGGTGGATCGGCATCTTTAAACCATCCTCTTTCGCCTGATAGAAATATTGTATGCTCAGGAATTCCGGGAATGATGGGACCACTTATCGTTCCTGAATAAAGATTAAAATCATAATCATCAGTATAAGTGGAGGTTAGAACATCAACCAGCATACTATAATATGGCTTACCTGATTTTGTGGTTACATTTATAATTCCGGACTGTGCCTGCCCGTATTTAGCTTCATAACCACCGACCTGAAATGAGATCTGATCGATTGCAACATTACTTACCTGAGAGACTGTATTTCGATTATACAAATTGTTCTGAGGAACACCATCCACGATATAGAGGACCTCGCTGCCACGACCACCCCTGATATTTATTGTGGCATTACCATCTGCACCACCACTGCCTTCCTGAATAACAACACCGGATTGCAATGCAGTAATATTAGCAATTCCTCTAACAGGCAGCCTGGCTATTTGATCAGCATCAATTACTTTAACTGTATTTGTTGCTTTCTCTTCGAAGAACTTTTTAGATTCTACAACAATTTCAGGAAGTGTGAAGTCTGTTGAAAGATCAACATTCAGTTCATAGGTAAGGTTTGCAACAATTCTAACCCCTTGAATTGTCTTGGGAGCGTAACCAACGTAACTAACTTTAATATTGTATGTACCCGGTGTAATATTAAGTATAAAGTAGTTTCCGTCTATATCTGTTGCGGCACCAAGGTTTGTATTTAATATTATAAGATTGGCGCCAATAAGTGGTTCTCTTGTATCTGCGTCTAAAACTTTTCCGCTAATTTTACCCACTCCCGTTTGGGCAAAAGCAGAAGAAGTAAGAATCAATAAAGAAAGAGCCACTAAAACATTAGTAAAAATTTTATTCATCTCTTCTCCACGAAGTTTAATTGAATAATATAGCTCTAATTATAAATTGATTATCAATAATTTTATGCGTTAAAAAAAACGGGCGAATTACACAACAAAAACTCGCTTTATCGGTAACCCACCCGTTAACACATTAAATGATAATCATCAAACTTATTTTAATAACATCATTTTCTTTGATACATTGAATTCACCAGCTTTGATGGAATAGATATACATTCCAGATGCTAACTGAGATGCATCAAAGTCAATAGTATAATTTCCTGCCTCAACTTTCTCATTTACCAGCACTGCTACTTCACTTCCTAAAATATCATATACCTTGAGGATAACATTTGATTGCTGGGGAACTGAGAACTTAATAGTAGTACTTGGGTTAAATGGATTCGGATAATTTTGTGAAATACTGAATTCTCCCGGAATTAAATTATCATCCTTTACAACACCAGTAGCTATCCCAAAATATGCAAGCGCTTGATAAGGTGTATTATCATTAGTGTAACCGTACCAGGTATAAACTGGTGCGGAATTTAATGATAACGGATCATACGAAAGAAATACAGTCTTGTTGCCATTTGGTAATTCCAGATGAGTTGCACAAGGTAAGACTTGGACATCTGGCATACTCAGGATTCCTCTGGTTTCAAGCATCATATCAACTTCCTGTCCACCTTCCGCCCCAACAATTTCAAAGGCATCAATCCAGTTTACAACAGTAATTTCAAAATTAGGATTATGTTGCATTGAGTCAGTAGGATTAGCATTGAATGCATCAAACAAAGGACCGCCAAACATAGTCCCTTCCTGTGGGAAAACTAAGGTTGGTAATTCTTGTCCGCTTGTTCCGTCAAAACTCACATCATTATAAAGCTGTGCTACACCAAGAATATCATACTCAAAATCTCCCGCTACATAGGTCGTATCAGCAAAACCAAGCTTTAAACCAAGCCATTCCATTCCGGCTAAGAAATAATTTCTAGTTCCACCCTCAGCGGCCAGCCAATCTCTGATAACGTCATCATTATAATCAGCTGGACCAGTTGTAGCATATTCGAATATGTTATTATAATTTTCTACTAATTCCATAGTTAACGGACCAAATGCCCAAACGTCATGAGCAAATGTAGTAGTTCCTGATTGTACGTCTTCACCGAAATAATAATCCTGTGGATATCCACTCTCAGTATCGTATCCGTTAAATACAACAAGATTTGGATTTTCAGGACCGAAGATATTATAAACAACTGGCAGAGTTATAGAAACGTTACCGTTAACATCAGTTGCTTGAATTCTATATGTTATCTGCGTACCGGTGACTTGACCTGGAATTTCTCCAGAATAATTAGGTTCAGCACCAGTCATCGCAACATCTGTAAAAGATCCACCATCTATACTATACTGAATAACAGCATCTGCAACACCCATATTTCCACCAGAGGGGTTTCCATCGGTAATTACAGCATCTACGGTTTGAGGATCAGTAGAAAGAGTTGTTGCTAATTCTGTAAAAGATTCGATATTGGGAGGTGTATCACCGGTAATGACAACAGCTATACAATAATCCCAGGTAAAGTCTCTCTGCCACCATCCAAAGTCAACACCCACTATTAATCGACCATTCTGGTAAAATTTAAATGCCAGTGGTATGCCAGTTGATTGTGCTGCATACCAGCCAACACGTTCTGCATCCATAGTTGGATGTAAGTTTTTTGTTGAAACACCAATTATATCACCAGCTAAAACTTCCGGCTCAAAGAGAATGTTCATTTGAACCCAATCATAAGTTAAATCATTTAAAGGATCAAGATTTATTACCGGCGTGAAAGGGAATCCTACTCCACCATCACTCCAAAGATCATTACCAAATGGACTAGTTTCGGCATTACCATCAGCATTTGTCCATCCCCCGGTTATATCTGGATCATCCAGATAGGCAGTTACATCATTATAACCATTTCCGGTTGCCTCGTAATATCCTAACCAAGAAGCTGTTGTGATAGTCGATATTTCATCCAAGTCCCAGGCAAAATTTACCAATTTTAGTGATGTCTGCGTTTCTTTAACATCTTTTGCAACACACATAACACCGGCTGCAATAATTCTCATATCAGCCGGGGCCCTAAAAAACTGGGTCATTCTATCCTGCCCGAAAAATCCGAAGTTGAAATTCCCAGCAGGAGCAAACAAATCCCGGTAGCAAAGTGTATCTTCTGTATCATCCGGATTAAAAAGTATGTCACCAAAAATATTCCTTTTAAGGTTATCATTGTACTGAGGCTTTTGATACTTTTGTACAGCCTCAAGAGGTACAAACTCACCCCTAGTATTCATCCAGTATATTTTTTCTGCTTTATCCACTTTCTTTTCTATTACCTCTTGAGCAATGACCATAATAGGCAGTAGAAGTAAAATTAAAAATGGTAACAAAATTTTGTTAAACATAAGGCTCTTCCTTAAAATTGTGAGAAATGTTATTAATTAGGTTTTTTTACTTATTACTTAAATGTAATCTATAAGTTCTTTGTTAAAATAATACAAGCAATTTTTTATGTCAAGTATTTTAAAATCTAAATTTTATAATGTGAGTTAGCTTTTTTCTTAATAAATGTCAATAGCTATATTTTTCCGTTCAAATTCAATTGTATCCGCACAGATACAATATACACCTTTTATGTATTATTTAGCAGTACTTTATTTGAGTTTTTCAATTTCCTTTCAATATCTTTATTATACTTTACTCAGTTTACATAAAAAGTTAAAGAACAGATTCTAACTTATCTACAAGATGTGCTTTCGGTACTGCACCGATTATAGTTTCTTTCAACTCACCATCTTTGAAGAGAAGCAATGTCGGGATACTTCTCACACCATATTTAATAGAAGTCTGTTGATTTGAATCGACATCAAGTTTACCAATCTTTGCTTTGTCTTCATACTCAGCAGCCATTTCTTCAACGATGGGTGCAATTATTCTGCAGGGTCCGCACCATGTTGCCCAGAAATCTATAAGAACCGGTTTATCCGATTTAAGAACTTCTTCTTCAAAATTATCATCAGTTATTGTTACAAGTGCCATTTTATTATTTCCTTAAAATTATTGTTATGGACAAATGAGCTAATTTTCCCCTATATAACTAGCAATGTCTTCCCCACCATCTGCATTGATTATGCCTCCACTTATCCATTCTCCTCCATCTCTGCATAAAACAGAAATAACTTTTGCAACATCTTCGGGCGTTGTTAAACGTTTACGAGGATTTTTACTAAGTGCAATTTGTTTCATTCCTTTATTGGCGGGAATTTTCCGTAATGCAGGTGTATCGGTAACACCCGCCATAATCGCATTCACACCGGCGTTAATATCACCAAGTTCAACTGCAAGTTGTCTTACATGAGATTCCAATGCTGCTTTTGCTGCTGATATTGCACCGTAAAATGGAATTGTTGTGTGCGCACCGGAACTTGTCATAGCAAAAACTCTGCATCTATTAGTTAAAAGATTATTCGAAAAAACTTCCTGCACCCAATAAACCAACGAATGTGCCATTACATCTAATGTCATTTCCATTTGTACTTTGGTCATTAATTCCTTTGTGCTTGAGATAAATGGGCGAAGTGCACCAAAAGCTAAAGAGTGCATAACCACTTTAATTAATTGTTTTCTGTTTAATCGTTTAATAATACTTTGAATAACTTCTTTTCTTTTAATTTCATCGGCAGCATTAATGTTAAAATATATTGCTTCGGAACCGGTTGCTTTAATTTGTGCAACTGTTTCTTCAACCTGTGGCATTGTTGCCGCACGGTCTAGATGAACTCCAAAAATGTTATAACCGTCTTTTGCTAACCTGATGGCTGTTGCTCCACCGAAGCCTGATGAAGCCCCAAGAATTAAAGCCCAATATTTATTGTTCTCTCCCACAGTCATAAATAGATATTTTATTTTCCATTAAATATTAAAAATAAGTGTTAATAATACTAAATAGGTAAAAACGAAACAACCGCCTGTTGTTAAATTGTGAAGATGAATTCATTCTAAACTATTTGCTGTTCAATTTAATAGCATCATTACCAAACAATTTTTTTACATCTTGAATAAATTTTTCAGTTAAAGAAACTCTGTACTGCTCCAAAGAAAACAGTTTGCCGCGTGAACCATTATTATTTAAATGAATGAAGACAGGAAGTTTACCATCGTTTTTTTGCAGGATCGATTTAAAAGCTGAAAGTTGTTCAACACTGTTTTTCTCCTTATCGATTATGATTTTAACACTTTGAGCTAATTCTTGCCGAGCAATTTCCATCGGTAAAACTTTGTTAACATGAATTTTAACCGCATCACCGCTGCTTTCCAGATTGCCTAAAATGAAGACGGGCTCTTCTTCTTTCAGGAATTTTCCATAATCATCATATACTTTAGAAAACATTAAACATTCACACGAACCGGAAAAATCATCAATCTTAAAAAATGCCATTGTTTTCCCCGCTCTATCAATTTTTGTACGAAGGTCTGTTATCACTCCGCAAGCTTTTACATTTTGCATATCCTGCAGATTTTCGGTTTCTCCCATACGAAATTTGGTAAATGAATTATATTCGGTTTCATATTTTTGAAGGGGATGACCGGTAACATAAAATCCAATCACTTCTCTTTCACGAGTTAACCGTTCCTTTTCGCTCCAAGGATCCTGTTTTCTTAGTTTAGGTTCTGTAATTAATACTTCTTCCGTTCCCTCAAATAAACTATCGCCCGAAGACAGTTTTGAGTTTTGAATTTTATGTCCAAAATCAAGCGCCAATTCAACTGATTCAAACAAAGTTGCTCTGTTTTTAAAAACAGAATCAAATGCACCCGCTAAAACCAAACCTTCAAGCGCACGTTTGTTTACAATCCTTGTATCAACGTTCATACAGAAATCGAAAATATTATTAAAATTTCTATCAAGCTTCTTTTTCTTTTTTATTATCTCTTCAACAGCAGTTTTACCAACATTTTTAATCGCAGACATTCCAAATCGTATTTTGTTATCAGCAACATCAAAGTTTACACTTGGTTCGTTTACATCCGGCGGCAATACTTCTATTTTTAGTTTGCGGCAGTCTTCCAAAAATTTGGTTACTTTATCCGGGCTGCCAAATTCATTAGTAAGGTTAGCAGCAAGGAACTCAGCTGTATAATGCGCTTTAAGATAAGCTGTTTGATATGCAATGAAACTATAAGCTACAGCATGACTTTTATTAAAACCATAGTTTGCAAATTTATCTATCGCGTCAAATATCTTTTCTGAATTTTTTTTATTAATACCGTTACTTACAGCACCATCAACAAACTTTACTTTTAATTCCTTCATTGCCAGTAGGTCTTTCTTTCCCATAGCTCGGCGGAGAATATCAGCTTCGGCAAGTGTCATTCCGGCAATTTTATTTGCAATCTGAATCACCTGTTCCTGGTAAACAATTACTCCGTAAGTTTCTTTTAAGATTTCTTCCAGCAACGGATGTAAATATTTAACCTGCTTAACACCATATTTTCTATCTATAAATTCATCAATAAATTCCATAGGACCAGGACGATAGAGAGCATTCATCGCTGCGAGATCGTTAAGAGAAGTTGGTTTTAACTTTTTAAGGTATTCACGCATTGGCGGAGATTCAAACTGGAACACACCTGTTGTTTGTCCTTTTGAAAACAGCTTGTATGTTTCTTCATCTTCAAGTGAAATATTATCGATATCAATTTCAACTCCGTGATTTTTTTTAACAAGACTAAGTGTATCTCTTATTATAGTTAACGTTCTAAGACCCAGAAAATCCATCTTTAGCAAACCGGCATTTTCTATTTCTTTCATATTAAACTGGGTTACAATATCCTGCTGAGAAACTGCATTTGCCAAAGGAACAAAATCGCTTACATCACCGGGAGTGATAACAACACCCGCAGCATGCTTCGATGCATTTCTGTTCATTCCTTCCAACACTCTTGCATATTTAAGAAGATTTTGTATCTCCGGTTCTTTGGAGTTCTTCAGCCATTTTAGTTCCGGAACTTCCTTAAGTGCCTGATCGATTGAATATACTTTTCCAAATTTTGAGGGAATGTACTTGGTAATTTTATTTACTGTCGGAATTGGAATTTTTAAAACTCTCGCTACATCTCTAATAACCGCTTTTGAAGATAAACGGTTGAATGTAATTATCTGGCTGACGCTTTTCTCTCCGTACTTTTCTCTAACATAATCAATCACATCTCCTCTTTGATCATCTGCAAAATCAATATCAATATCAGGCATCGATTTTCTTGCAGGGTTGAGAAACCTTTCAAAAAGCAGATCGTATTTTAACGGATTGATATTTGTTATTCCAAGTGCATAAGCTACAAGACTTCCGGCAACACTTCCTCTTCCCGGACCAACAGGAATGTTTTTCTCTTTTGCTGCATTTATAAAATCCTGCACAATTAAAAAGTAACCGGAAAACCCCATTTTTTTAATGGTGTCTACTTCGTATTTAAATCTTTCTTCAACCTCCGCTGTAATCTCGAAATCTTTTTTTTCTAATCCCGCAGTGGCAAGCATCTCAAAATATTCATCTAGAGATTTTGCATTCGAATCTTGGGGAATAGGAAACTGCGGGAAATGATGCCCATTAGAATCAAATTTCAAATCTATCTTAGAATCGATTTCAAGAGTGTTTTCGACAGCGTTATCATAATCTTTAAACAGGTTAATCATTTCATCAGGAGATTTAAAATAAATCTGATCGGTTCCATATCTAAGTTTTGTATAATCTGCTCCACTTTTATCCGATAAAAGCAATAGGATATTATGAGCTATGGCATGTTCTCTTTCGATGTAATGACAATCGTTTGTAGCGACTAATTTAATACCAAGTTCTTTTGATAGTTTCGGCATCCACTCAAGTATCGGTTTATCAATTTCTTCACCATGGTCTTGTATCTCTAAATAAAAATCATCTTCAAAAATATCTTTAAATTTCTTAGCAACTTCTCTTGCCTTATCAATTTCATTATTCACCAGGTATGAAGAAACAACGCCTCCGGCACAAGCCGAGGTACAGATCAGACCTTCTCTATATTTCTCCAACAGTTCAAGATCAATTCGTGGTTTGTAATAGAAACCTTCGGTGTGCCCAAGTGTTGAAAGTTTTGAAAGATTATTATAACCGGTTTTGTTTTTTGCTAATAATATAAGATGGTTATAATGTTTACTTTTTTTCCTTCCGTAGGTTTCATTACTTTGTCCCCGCTCAAACCTGCTGCCCTTTCTAACAACATAAGCTTCCATCCCGATGATTGGTTTGATTCCCGCTTTAGTGGCTTTATTATAAAACTCGGCAATTCCGTACATCACACCATGATCGGTTAAAGCAACAGATTTCATATTAAATTTTTTGGCTGCATTTACCAATCCATCAATTTTGCAGGCGCCATCCTGCAAACTGTAATGAGAGTGATTATGTAAATGAATAAATTCGGACACGAATAAAACTTTAATAATTGCCTATGAAGGATAAAAACAACTTAAAAGAATTGTAAAATTCTTTATGGAATATTACATAAATCAAATAACAAAATCCAAAGCAAAATCCATTAGTGTTGAAAAGTAAAGTGATTGTAATTCCATCTTTCCCGGTTTGCTCCTTAATTTGCTTTTGTTTTGTTGGAAGAAATAATTTAATCAGTTTTTTTTGTAGTCAACGTAGTCGCAGGACAATTGTCCTGCGCTACGGATTTGAATGGCATATCTGTAAAATAATTACTTGATCAGGATCATTCGCTTTGTATCTGTAAATAATACACTTCCGTTTTTACGAGCTATAACCCGGTAGATGTAAACTCCACTGGCTAAATTCTCACCGTTAAAGTTTATCTCGTAAATTCCTACCGGTTGTGTTTCGTTTAATAGTTCCAATACTTCCGTTCCTAACATATCATAAACCTTTAATGTTACATCTGCATCCTGGGCAAGTGAGTAGGAAATTACTGTTGACGGATTAAACGGGTTTGGATAATTCTGACTTAAAGAAAAATTCTCTATAATTTTTTCTACTTTATCTTTAACGTTTGTTAATAAACTACTCTTATAAATACCTTGAGCAGTACCTATGTAAATGATATCATTAACTTGGTTAATAAATAAATTTGTCATTTGACCTACATCTGCGAATCTGAATCCGGCACTTCCTATATTTAAAGGTAATTCATCCGTCCCTTCAATTAACTGCCAATATATTGTGTCGTTCTTTGCAACATATAAACCATCTCTTCTCAAGTTGAACAATTTATTTGGATGATTAGCATTCATATAAAAAGAAAGGTAGTTCTGATGGTTTGGTAATCCCGAATCAAAATCATACCAATTAAATTCATCGTTATCGGATGCCTTGTACTCTGCAAAAAGATATAATCTTCCAGGTAAAAATAGATCTGTCCTGGTCTCAACTGGAGATGCGAGCGGGGTTGAGATACGAAACCAACTAAAACCTTTGTTTGTACTTTTGTATAGATGTAGGTCAAACACAGTATCAACTGTTACAAACAAACTAGTACTATCAATCATATCGAACGCGAATGTTAATGCAGACCCGTGACTTGAACCAGGGAAAGCTGAATTATTTATCCAGGTATTACCACCATCCGTACTTTTATATAAAATGTTAATAAGCCCGGCTGGAAATGGGTTATAGGTAAGAGCATATACTTCATTTTTATTAAAAGGTGAAATCCCAAACCATTGAATTGAACTATTAATATTACTACTAACATTATCCCATGTTTCACCATTATTTGTGGACTTATATAGAGTCCCTGCGACCGAATAGGCACCGCTACCTTTTAGTATAAATAAAGTTAAAGGGGGTACAAGGTCGAAACCTAATATAACCCCGTCTCCAAGAGCACTGTCAATCTGCACCCAGTTGTTTCCAGCATCAGTAGAAAAATACAATCCTGATTTATCCAGATTTCCAACTCTGTGTGCTGTTCCTGCCCAAATGGTATCACCTGAAACATATATTTGTTTTACAACAAGAGAATCCAGCCCAACAAACTCCCAGGTTTGGGCGTAAATACTAATTGTGGATAAAAGCAAGAAGAAAATTATAAAGACAGTTTTTTTCAATTTCTTAACAGTTTTAGTTGCATAATAAAAAATATTTATATTAATTACATTAGTACTTGTACTAACCTTTTTTGAATACTGTAATAATTTGATGGGGGAATCCAGGAGAACTGCAAGCCGGGCAAGGGTTATAATTTTAGAAAACAATTTTTATCCAGTCGGGAATATAACCAGCTCCCATCAACTGTCATATATCGATAAATAACATATTCAAAAAATTGATAAGGTACAAGTAAAACCGGTTTATTACTCATACAACCAACGGCTGCACTTGTAATGTAGGTATATTAATTCTTTACAGAAGCATTGCAGTTTTTTTACTTTATGGCAACTTGTGTTTGCCGGAGAGCCACCTGCGGGGACACAGGCGTATGCAGTGTTATATTTTTTTTACCGCAGAATAAAAAGAATCCCTTGCAACAAATATCTGCGCTTGGATACAAACGAATACTATTTACAAATGACGATTGAACAAGAATTATTGACTTCCCGTATGACCAAATCCTCCTTCCCCTCTTTTACTGTGATTCAATTCTTCAGTTTCTTCTAATCTTGCCTTATAAACTTTAGATAAAATTAATTGCGCAATTCTTTCTCCCGGTTGGATTATGAACTCTTCTTTACTAAAGTTTATTAAAATTATCTTCACTTCTCCCCTATAATCCGAATCGATTGTTCCGGGTGAGTTTAAAATCCCGATTCCATGCTTTGCAGCTAAACCACTTCTTGGGCGAACTTGTATTTCGAAACCTTCAGGTATCTCTACAGAAAGGTTGGTTGTAATCATCTCCACTTCCATTGGTTTTAGGTTCACCGGTTCTTTTATTGCTGCACGAATATCCATTCCCGCACTGCCTGATGTGGAATAAGACGGAAGAGGAATGTTATTGAATTCTTCAGACAGACGTTTGAATTTTATTGTGATTTCTTCAATCATAATTTATTTTCCACGAGATTCTTTAAGTTTTGATTTTATAAGTTTTATTTCGCTTCTATCCACAGCAAAAAAGTAAAGATAAGAGATGAAAGCAATAAGCAGAAATAATTTTTCTAACAATGCTAAATAATAATCTTCAAATAATACAAAATAGTAGAGCAATGCGGTTATAAATACTCCTATAAATATTTTAAATATTTTATCCCATTCATAGTTTATGTGATAAAATTTTTGTGTAACTGCATAATATCCTATTGCCATAACAAGGTACGCTGCAAGAGTTGCAAAAGCAGCTCCGTAAATTCCCATAACGGGTATCAGTGCTAAGTTTGCAGCTATATTAATAATTGCACCCGCACCGGCAATAAACGGCACATATAAACTTTTTTCTTCGATATAAATTCCTGCAGAATAAATTACGTAAAGACCATTAATCAAATAAGCGAAAAGAATAATTGGTACGATGTTTAGCCCGCTCCAATATGCCGAACCAATTAATGAATATCCTTCAATTTGAATTTGTGCAATATCCGCCACGAACAATGAGACACCAACAACAATTATACTGCCCACGAGTGTAAAATAGGTTAATATTTTTGAAAACATTTCTTTAGCGTTTTCTTCTTTTGCATTTTGTAAAAAGAACGGCTGCCAGGCGTATTGAAACATATTCACAAACAGCATCATAAAAATACCTAGTTTGTAATTTGCTTTATAGATTCCAACTGTTTTTAAATTGGTCAATCTTTCAAGTATTGGAACATCAATTACCTGCACAACCATCACGGCTAATCCTGCAGGAAGATACGGAAGACCGAATTTTGCAAACCGCTTAAAAAGAATTGTGTTAAATCTGAATCTGAAATTTTTTGCGATGGTAGGAATTAACAAAAGCAGCGACACAAAGGATGAAATAATATTGCTTAGTAATATTGCTTCGATGCCCCAATGTAATACCAGAATTAAATACAAGTTTAGAGCAAGGTTAGAAACAATATTTAATATCTTTATTATGGAAAACTTTTTTGCTTCCCTGTTCAATCTAAGTTTTAAGAATGGTATTGAACCGCATGTATCCAAAAAGATGATTGCTACTGCAAGGTAAAGCAAGTAATGATATTCGGGTGGAATACCGAGTTTTGCAGCAATTGATTCTTTGAAATAAATAATAAAAAAACTAAATAGCAGAGATGTAAAGAATACAGAAATATAAGGTGTGGAAAAATTATCTTTTTCATTGCCAATATCTTTAAATGCTGCAAATTTAAGAAAAGCCGTATCCATCCCGTATATATAAAAAATATTAAGGATTGCGATATAAGCGTAAATAATTTGTATAACACCATACTCCTCCGGAAGAAAAATGTTTGTGAAGAAAGGGATAAGCATAAAATTAAGGAATCTGCCAACCATTGTGCTGATACCGTAAATGGCTGTATCCATACTTAATTGTTTTAGCTTATCAAACATTATTCTGTTTTGTTGTAATTAAATAGTTCAGTGTTTATAATTTTTTGTCCTGATCCAGCGGGATAGATTGCATTAATTATAAAGATAACTCTATTTGTCATTCTGTAAGAATCTTGTCATTTTTTTTCTAATCCTGTTTGTTTATGTTTTTTGTTTGAATAACATGTTTCTTTCTGAATGACAGATGTTTATTTCTGCTTCCTTTTTGATAGATTTTGATAATCTTTTTGTCCCATTCCTCATACATTCATCCAATCATCCACCCATACATAATTCAAGCTAACAAGCATAATCATTCGCCATCCTGTTCAAAAAATGGTTTCAAAACATTCATAAAAAAATCGGGAGGACGGCAGATCCTTTTCGTTTCACTATTAATGAAAATAAGTTCAACATACCCTTCACAAATGATCACATCTCTTTCGGTACTTCTGATTGTATGATCCAAATGAACTTTTAGCTCCGGAAGTTTTTCAACCCGTGTTTCAACTTCAAGCATTTCATCATAATAAGCAGGTGTTTTGTATTTAATAAATACTGAATTTACGGGCATTAAATATCCGTTCTCCTCAATAGTTTTGTAAGTAAGGTTTTGCTTGCGTATCATTTCAGTTCTACCCACTTCAAAATATTCTATATACTTTCCGTTATACACATAGTGCATTTGATCTGTATCAGCATAGCGAACACGTAATTGTGTTTTATGTATTAACATAAAGATTAAATTTTAATGATATAAAAAATCCCGAATAATTCGGGATTAAAAATAAACTAATTTCAATCAAACTTCTGATTGATGTTTTTTACTCTATGTATTCACCCATACTTCCGAATTTTTCCAACCTTTCTTCAATTAACTTTTCAGGTTTTATTTTAACCAATTTATCAAGTTCTTCCAACAATGCTGACTTTAAAGTATCGGCAGCAGCTTGATGATCTTTATGAGCACCACCTAAGGGTTCTTCAATTATTCTATCAATTATTTTTTGTTCAAGAAGATCGGGGGCAGTAAGTTTTAAAGCTTCTGCAGCTTGTTCTTTATAATCCCAGTTTCTCCATAAAATACTTGAACAGGATTCGGGACTAATAACAGAATACCAGCAATTTTGTAACATTAAAATTCTATTGCCAACACCAATTCCCAATGCTCCACCGCTTGCACCTTCACCGATTATTACTACAATTATTGGTACACGCAACCTGCTCATCTCAAAAAGATTTCTTGCAATTGCTTCGGCTTGTCCTCTTTCTTCAGCTTCAAGCCCGGGATAAGCGCCGGGTGTATCTAACAAGGTAATAACGGGTTTGTTAAATTTTTCGGCAAGCTTCATCAATCGAAGTGCTTTCCTGTAACCTTCGGGATTTGCCATTCCAAAATTCCGGTACACATTTGATTTTGTGTCTCTTCCTTTTTGCTGCCCAATCAACATTACTTTGTAATCACCTAACTTTGCAAATCCTCCAACTATCGCTTTATCATCCCCGTAATGTCTGTCGCCATGTAACTCTATAAAATTTTCTGTCATCAAGTTGATGTAATCTAAAGTGAAAGGTCTATCGGGATGGCGTGCAAGCTGTACTCTCTGCCATCTCGTTAAACCTTTGTATAATTCTTCCTTTAACTGAGCTACTTTTGTTTCTAATCGTAAGATGTCTTTCCCGATATCCAAACTAGCGGAAGATTCTTTCATCTCTTCAAGTTTTTCTTCAAGTTCGAATATCGGCTTTTCAAAATCTAAAATTGTTTTTCCCATTTTTAATCTCTTTTACTCCACATTTTATTTAATGCACGACCAAGGATTTCTAAATCGAGCCAAATGTTTTGATTTTTGGCGTAATAAAAATCGAGCTTTTCTGCTTCAACATCAAAGATATTTTCAATGTACCAAAAACCGGTAAGCCCTTGTCTTCCCATATAATATATTTTATCCGGACTAATTTTCTTTGGGCCTACAAAACTCTTTGTGCCGATCACAACCGAAGGAACATTTAAAATAAAACTTCTAAAATCTGTTTTCTTTTTAGCAAGCTTTGAAATGAAATATATAAAAGGATAAATGAAAATCAAAACAAACAAGCCAAGTGTTATATCGAATAACCGTTTGATGAATTTAAGCGATGGACTTGATATGTTGTAATGAACTTCTATTAACGGAATGTCATCGAGCATAGAAACCGATGCTTTGCCTACAATAAAATCAAGCTCGGTACCGCTTATTTTAAATTCTACAGATTCATTCTGGCAATCGGCAACCACTGCCATCATTTCACTGTAATTTAATTCTTCCGAAGAAAATATGACTTCACTTATTTTATTTTCAATAATAACTTTTCTAATATTTTCAATACTTCCAATAACTTCAAACGAATTTATTTTTTTGCCGATATCATCATGGTATTTCCCAATTAGCCCAACAACACTGTGATAATCAGTTCTCTTAAATTTTAATTTATCCGCTACATGAATTGCATGCCCGTTAATACCGACAACCAAAGTGCGGCTTTTGCTTACATCATCGAATTGGACACCAACCCTGAAAAAAAGTTTTAATACAATCCTCCAAAGTGAAGTTAAAGTCATCAGCAGAAGATATGCTATTAAAACTACTGCCCTGCTGTAAGCAAACTGCTTGAAGAAAAACGTAATGGATGTGAGAATAATAAAACTTACAATAACAGCAATAAAATTTCTCAACACAGAAAGCGAATCTCTCCTGTAAACTCCGGAGAGTGATGCTATAATAATATGGATGATTGCGGGGACTGAATAAATAACAATGTAATCACCTGCTACAAAACCAAGCCAATCGCTGTAGCTCATATAAATTCTTTCAGCAAAGAAAAGACAAAGGTCGAATAGTAAAAAGTCAATCAATGCTGATAGTATGGCGAGTTTTCTTTTACCTAAAAATGCAAATACTTTTCTTACGCCAATTGCTGAGCGAAGAATAACTTCAACAAGAAAAGAACTGGAAAAATGTTTTTTTACAAACAAGTGCATTGCATCATAAAACATTTTTGTTTCATCCAACCTGCTTCGCTTTGTGCTTTCTCCCTTGTAATGGATAATCTGCGTTGTGTGAACATAGTAAACTTTAAAGCCTGCTTGCTGTATCCGGTAACAAAGGTCGAGATCTTCACCGTACATAAAAAACTCTTCATCAAAACCGCCAACTTTATCATAGGTCTCTTTTATCATCATCATAAAAGAACCGGAAATTGCATCCACTTCGTTGGTTTGATCTTCATCTAAATAAGTAAGGTTGTAACGGGCGAATAATTTACTCTTGGGGAAAAGGTTGCTTAATCCTGTTACCTTGCAGAACGATGTCCACGGACCGGGAAAACTTCTTCTGCAGGCAAGCTGAAGTGTGCCGTCAGGATTTAGTATTTTACAGCCAGCTAAACCTGCTTCGGGATTATCTTCAAAGAAGCGAATCATTTTATCAAAAGTATCTTCACTAACAATCGCATCGGGATTAATTAGCAACAGATATTTTCCCTCTGCAATTTCCAATGCCTGATTGTTTGCTTTTCCGAATCCAAGATTTTCGGTATTTGCAATCAATTTAACAGATGAGAATTTTTTACGGATAAGTTCCACACTTCCGTCGTCGGAAGCGTTATCAACAATTATTATTTCGTGTGAAATGTTTAATGAAGCTTTCTCGATAGAGTGGAGCAGGTTTTGAAGAAACTCTTTTACGTTATAATTAACTATGATTATTGAAAGTTCCACTGGTTTACCTATTTAAGTATTCCGAACATACTTGCAAACCGCAGTTTCCAAACCATAACAATTGCTTCGCGCACAATTTTTCTAGACATTTTTGAAGTGCCTTTTACTCTATCTGTAAATACTATTGAAAGTTCTTTTATTTTAAATCCTTTTTTCCATGCTTTAAAAGTCATTTCAATCTGGAATGCATAACCGTTTGATTTTACTGCATCGAGATCAATTGCCTTAAGAACTTCCTTTCTGAAACATTTAAAACCGCTTGTTGCATCGCGAACGGGCAAACCTGTAATAACTCTCGTATACATATTGGCAAACAAACTTAGCATTAACCTCCTCATCGGCCAGTTAACAACATTAACTCCTTCTTTATACCGGCTTCCGAGCACAAGCTCATAAGTCTTTATTTCGTTAAGAAAATTTTGGATTTCATCCGGATCGTGTGAAAAATCCGCATCCATTTCAAAAATATAATCGTAATTATTTTCAAGGGCATATTTAAAACCAGCTATATAAGCGGTTCCCAAACCCATTTTCTTTTCGCGTTTGATAAGTTTTATTCTCGGATTCTTTTCTGCTTCTTTTTCAACCCAGTTTGCTGTTCCATCAGGTGAGCTATCATCAACAATTAATACATCTATATTTTCATCTTTTGATAAAACTTCGGGCAATAATTTGGGAAGATTTTCCAATTCATCATAAGTTGGGATAATAATAAGTGCTTTTTTATTTTCCATAAAGTTAAAATGTTTAAGAAATAATGAAACAAGAATAATTAATTATTAAAATGTCCCTGCCCAAACAATACAACAAAAATGGTTCTCATAATAATTTTAAAATCCATACGGAGCGACATATTCTCAATGTAAAAAAGATCGTAACGTAATTTTATTTTTACATCTTCAACCGATTCATCATATTTATGTTTTACCTGCGCCCAACCTGTAATACCGGGGCGTACTTTTAATCTTCTTTTATAATACGGAATCTCTTGTGACAATTTCTCAACAAAAAATGGTCGTTCCGGGCGAGGACCTACAATGCTCATTTCCCCTTTAAGAACGTTTATCATTTGAGGCAGCTCATCTATCCTTACTCTTCTAACAATTTTACCAACACGTGTTACCCTCGGATCATCTTTCGATGACCAAACTGGTCCTGTATGTTTTTCAGCATCTTCATACATCGATCTAAATTTGATTATCCTGAAAGTAATACCGTTCATTCCGCTTCTTTCCTGTTTAAAAAAAACCGGACCTCTACTTTCTAATTTAATTGCAATTGCTGCACTAATAATTACCGGAAATGAAATGATTAGAATAATAAGTGAGGTGAAAACATCCATCAGCCGTTTTAATTTCTTCTCCCATTCAGGCATTAACTCAGGCATAATATCGATGAGCGGCATACCGTAAATTTGGGAAGTTCTTGCCTGTCCGCTTAATATTTCATATAAATCGGGTACAATTTTAAGACCGACTTCTTCATGCTCAAGTTTAGAAATAACTTTTACAAACAATTCATGATCTTCCTTTTCAAGAGCAATTATAACTTCCTTTGAATTCGTATTTTCTACAATGGTTACAATATCATCAACAGTACCAAGCACTTCTGTGCCTTTATAAAATTTTCCAACATTTTCTGGATTAACCGCTACATAAGCCGTAACATCGAGCCCCAGAGCGGGATGTTCTGCAATTTGATCATACACTTCTTTTGCTTTTGGATTATAACCAACAATGATAGCACACTTCCTGCCGATTCCTTTAATAAGCAGTCTGCGCTGAAATCCGCGAATCGCCAATCTTCCTGTACCAACAAATATGAGCAGTAAACCCCAATAGATGAAAATTAATATTCTGCTGCTCGATTGAACGTTGTGCAGGTAATCATCAATAAATATTACAGTGAATAGGATAAAGATACCGACAAAAGATGCTTTAAAAAGAGTTGATAATTCATCAAACCTTGATGCAGCGAACCATGTACGGTACATTCCAACAAACGTAAAAATGAGAAGCCAGTATACGTAAACAACAGTCATCGGGATATAAACTTCGGGCATGACAATAAGCTGAAACAATCCGGTCTCAACCCTGATATAAAAGAACACCACCCACGCAAGGTTGATAGTGAGGAAATCTATGAGGAGTACAAGTATTTTTTCAGTTTTTTTGTTCATCTTATTCTTATATAACTTCTTCTACTATCTTGATTATCCTCTGCGCAAGATGACTCCGGTCAAATCTTCCAAGCACATAATTTCTTCCTTTATTACCTAAATCTTTTAATTGTGGATCATTTAATAGTGAAATCAACCCATTCTTATATTCTTCGGGATCACTCGGTTTAACCATTTTTCCTCCTATACAGTCATCAAATATCCGTGCAATCTCTGAATTTGCTAAAGCAGAAAGAAGAACAGGCACACCTGCTGCCCAGCTTTCGAAACATTTAACAGGTATATTACCACCAGTATCTTTTTCGATATCTTTTCTTGGTATTAAACTTATATCGCAAACAGATACAAGATCTGCTATTTCTTGATTGGACAAATTTTGGAATGAAGAATAATTCATATTTACTGATATACTATTCAGGAACTCCTCCTTGAGCACCCCCCCACCGACAGCTATAAAATGAATTTGTTTTTTTTCATTTGATACATTTTCTAATGCTGATTCCATACTTTCAATATCATTCATTCCGTAGTTGAAGGAACCAAAATAGATTAATAGTTTTTTTTCTATCGGTAAATTAAATTGCTTTCTAAGGTCATTTATTCTTTCTTCATCCTTCGGATAAAAAAGCTTTGTGTCTGCTCCATTATAAATTACATCTACCTTGTCATCATTAATCCCCTTTTCTATAATATTCAATCTGTCTCCTTTTGCAGTAACTGTAATTTTATCTGCATTTTTAATTAATAATTTTTCTATCATTTTAAGAATTGAAATAATGAATCTATTCTTCAACAATCCAAGTTCAATGCCTATATCCGGCCAGATATCCCGAAGATCTAAAATAAATTTAGTGCCTCTCAATTTTGAGACAACAAATGCAGATAAGGAAGTTAAAATAGGTGGAGATGAAGAGATTATTATATCGGGATTGAACCTGTTTATTACGTTATAAACAAAAGATGTAATAAGATATGAAGAATAAAGCAATCCCCTACCAATTATTGAATGTGATTTTGGAATATAAATTGGTAAATAGACTACATCATTATCCCTGTCCACATAATATTTTTTTTCATACCCGGGATAAGGTTTACCGTGAGGATAATTAGGGATAGGAGCAATTACTTTTACCTTAAATCCTGCGTCCTTCAGTGTTTTAACAAAATACTGAGCTCTTAATGATCCAGCCCCAACTTCAGGAGAAAAAAAGTGTGCATAAAATAAAATTTTAATCGACTGTTTCTTAGGCATTATTACTTTGTATCGTCCCCAAGTAAATTATAAATTTTATGTAGCTCTGCAATAAACGCTTCCAATCTTATTTTCATTAATTCTTTCATCGAATTTCTTAAATTTATTGAATTATCCATTAACAGCAGTTTTAATTTTTGCATGTTCTAATAAATAAATGAGCTGTAATAATTAATCTGATAATTATTTCCAAATACTTCATTTTGATTTCTTCAGTAATGTAATCAATTTCTCGTGTTCATCTGAATACATGAACACATGTTCCGGTAATTCATTTATATTTTTTTTCCACTCCGAAATTTCAGCATCTGACAGTGACAAAATATAATCAACTGTTTTCTCAATTTTTTCCAGATCAAGACAAATACCTATACCGTATTTCTCAACGGTTTTACAATCTTCAGTTCCGGTTTGTACAAATACAGGTTTCTTAAAATAGCATGACTCATAAAATCTTATAGTTTTAGCCCAGCACCAATTACCTACTTCCTTACCCTGATAAGGAAAACACGCCCATACCATATCAACCGAATTATACATTGCAGATAAATCATCGGGAACTACGTACGGACCCTCGTTAACAACTCCCTCAGTATTAACAAGTTGGTCATACTCTTTTTGCGTTTTTATTCCCGGGAGTCCCCTGAGATATATTTTAATTTTACCTTTACCCTTTTCATCCAACATCTTAAGTATTTCGAGAGTTCGTGCGCATCGTAATACACCAAAATATCCAATTATAAATTCTTTATTGTCTTTTCCTGCTATTTCCTGCGAACGTGCAACAGACATAATATCAGTATCAAGTTTATTTTCAACCACATGATATCTTAATGATTTTGTGTCCTGTACCTTCTTGAAATACTCTGTGTAAAAAGCTTTGGAGGTTATGACAAGTACGGAAACGTATCTGAGAAGAAATTTTTCAAAGAACCGAGCGAGATTATTGATCGGTGCTTTCCCAATCAGAATTTCCCGGATATCACCAACTTCATATACAAGCTTAACATTTTTTCTAAAACTTAATTGTTTCGAGATCCAGCCAAGGAAAAGCATGTCTAATCCGAAAGTATAAACCACATCTGTTTTCCTTACCGCACTCCTAATTTTATTTAATGATTTTACCATGATTACAAAACGTTTTAAATACGACACATGAGTGATTTCACCCATCGTATTCATCTCAAAATCAGTTTTCTTCCCCGGATATGAGCCTTTCCTTACAAAGGCGTATATCTGAATATGATCGATCAATTTATTAATAATCTCCACTCTTTTTATAAATCTGACATGAATTGTGGAAGAAAGTAAAAAAGTGAATTTCATAATTTACTATTTATTCTATTTAGCAATTTTCGTAATTAATAATAATGTTCTGAATTTTGACAGAGTTTCTCGGAAATACCTTGTTTTAAATGTAAACAACCAAGCAATTAAGAGTAATATTCCCCTTACAAGATTACCGGCAAAAAAAAGTATATGAGCTAAAACTCTTTTAGGAAATGAGTAATGCTTTTTAAATAAGTTTAACACAGATAGAGTGTGATGCTTTTGATGAAACCAACCGGTTTTTAAAGTACCTCCTTTTAGATGAATAATTTTAGTTTCGGGATAATATATTATTTTACCTTCGCTATCCCTGAATCTTTTGCACAGATCGTTGTCTTCACCATAGAAGAAATAGTCTTCATCAAAACCATCAAGTTCTAGAACATCCTCTCTCTTGAAAAGCATAAAAGCCCCCGTAATTGTCTCCACCTCTGTTATTTCATTTATACCTCTGTGCATCAAGTAATGTCTGTTAAAGTATTTTGACCTGGGGAATATTCTAAACAAAAAGGAATACGTTGTAAATGACAACCAGAGTGTTTGAAAACTGTATACGGAATGCTGAACACTTCCGTCTTTATTCAATAATTTGGGTGCTATAAGTATTCTGCCTTTTTGTTCACTGAGGTACTGTAATAATATTTGCAGTGTGTTTTCGACAAATATAATATCATTATTTAAAAATAATATAAATTCTCCCGTCGCTGTTTGAAGTCCCTGATTATTGGCTGGTCCGAAACCCCTGTTTTCATCGTTCAAAATAAATTTGCAATCAGGAAATTCAACCATCAATTTCTCGGCCGAACCATCTCTTGATGCATTATCTACCACTATGACCTCGTAACTGAAACCCTCTGAAAATTTTTTAAGAGATTCTATTGTATCTTTGGTTATTTCAAAGCTCTTAAAGTTTACTATTATTATCGATATATCTAAACTTTCCAAAATTTCTTCATCCATTTAGGTTCTTTTAAAAATTTATACAATAATTCCATATCTGAACCATCAAAATATATAGTTCAATATTCCATGGGCTTTTCGCCTAAGCGCTTTAGTGTGACAATCAACAATTAAAATTACTTTATTGAACCGAAGAATTTTATATATCGCAATAATCAACAGATGCATAAAAGAATATTGGTTTAAAATCTAATCCGGTCTTTTGGTTAAAAGAATTTTTCTGGTCCATAGCGAACTTAATAAGTGTCTGCTTAGTAAATTATCATTTCTAAAGTACTCATAAACGGGTACATGTAATGATTGTGCAATATTTCCAGTTCTTGCCCCATAGTACCAGGTTAGCCACATTTTTTCAACATTCGAAAGTTTTGTCATATTAAACTCTGGAAACTTCGATTTCTGAATAAAAGGGAAATGAAACTAATTTAAAATTAACGGACAATTTACTTGACAATCGTGATACATCATATGCAGGAAATATATTTATTGAATGTTCAGAAACATTAAACTTGCTTCTTGAATAAATCTTCATATGCCAGCTATTTTCCCGCCCACTAAGAATTATTACATCTTCATTAACAATAAAAGTAATGTTTGGCGCCAGAATAAAGTTAATGAAAATATTGTGAACTCCAGTCCCTAATACTGAATCCTTTAAGATAATTCCAGCTTCATTAAAGGAGACTTCTCTTTTATGTGTGAATTCACCTCTTTTCTTAAAACCGGTAAATTCTGCTCTCATCATCAAATTGTTTTTATAATTTACGGATTGTCTTAAATGAGAAGGAAGAAATGACCACCTAAAAAATCCCCACAGAAATGCTTGATCTTCCCCATCAACAGATAAAGTATTATGAGAAAGAGCTTTTTTCTGTAAGAGAGACTCTTCGATATTATTGTAAGTATTAGTCCCGGGATCAATGAATAAAAGTTCCTTGTTGAAATAAAGGATACTTAATAAATCAGAATGACCGTGACCAGGATTACTTTTATAACCAATATTTCCTATATCAAAAATAATTTTGGAATCACCAACTTGCGAAATTAAATAACTTTTAGTGATAACTAATTTATTATCAGATTTCTTGTTATCATTTCGTTCACTTAAGATGAGATTAGTAAGTCTAATGCACAAATTAATATCCTCTTTAAGCGAAGAGTTCAAAAACGTGTAGCAGTTATCTCCAATCATAGGAATTGTTCCATCAGGAAAAAGAAAGCCTTTAATTAAATTGGATGCTTTTGCTATTTTATTTTTTACTTCAGTACTTATTTGCTGACCCAAAACCGATAAACCATAAAGCCAAATTAAGCTGAACAATGTAACCTGAACATGGTAGTGAAAACTGAATTCAAAATGTAATCCATCCTTATAAAATTCTTTGCCAATTTCTTTTAATAACTTATTTTTATTACGGGTAGAATAAACTTCAGAATTTTTCCATTCTGAAAAAATGTTATAAACCAACCATTGAGAAAAATATTGTATTAAAACATGGTTCCCGGGTACATGATTTTCGATATTGTGACTAATAATTTTCAAATGAAGTATAATAGAATTTACAATTTTCTCCCAATTATTTGACTCGGGTTGAAATTGATCAGGTAATGAATGCAGAATTTTCATCCAGTTAATAAGTCGCATTGATGTGTTAAAACCGTTCCATTTACTATTTCGTGAAACAGAGATATTATCAATCCACTCAACAATTATTGCAATTTTTTCTGGAGGTGTCATCTTTAATTCATTGGATATCTCAGCAATTAAGTGGAACCTATACAGGTTATTCATAATTTCTAAATCAGTTCCTTCAAAATCATCCAGGTTCAATTGATAGTAAGATTTATTCTCAAGTACTTTTTTCATAAATAGCCGAAAGTATTTATCCTCGTGAATTAAACTATCCTCAGTAATTCTCCAGATTTTTACAAATCCAAACAATGAATTGATATTAGACTTAACCACACTATAATTATGCAGATTTTCCTTATGTTTTAATACAAAGAATGGCAGATAAGGTTTGATGATTCTATTTATCAAAAAGTAAAATAATTGCTTAAATTCAAATCTTCTTATATTATCACAATACAATAAAACCTTTTTTATAATGTTTAGTTGTAATGCATCAGGATTGTTTTTTGTTCTTTTATTTCTGCTCATTTTAAAGGATTTTTGTATTCAGAATAAAAAATTATGCTCTCAAAGAATTGAATAACTTGTTATTTCAATTGGATTTGATTTTATATAGATTTTTATAATAATATTATTAAAAAGCAAAAATAGTAAATCGAATTGATATTAGTAAATAAGTGTGGACGCAACTCAATTCGATAATAATAATCCTTCTTGAATTTGAAAATACGGATGATAAATCATTTTGTGCTTTAACAAAATTTAAAATGACTTTTGTTTCACTTAATAAATATTCAATTCTACATAATCTCTTTTAATCAATAGGAATAATTAAAAATGGACATAACAATCTTTGGTTTGGGCTACGTTGGATGCGTTGGATTAGGTTGTCTGGCTGAACAAGGTCATAATTTAACTGGAGTAGATATAGATAAAGCTAAAGTTGATCTTATTAATAATGAGAAGGCAACAATCGTTGAAAAAGATATTGATGAATTGATCAAAAGGAATTCTAAAGATAAAAGAATAACTGCAACGACTAATAGTTTTGAAGCAGTAGTTAATTCGGAGGTTGCTATCATTTGTGTTGGCACTCCCAATGATGAAAACGGTCACCTCGATATGACATATATTTACAGAGTTGCAAAGGAAATTGGAGAAGCATTAAAAGAAAAAAATGAATTTTATACTGTTGCTATTAGAAGTACAGTAATGCCAGGAACAAATAAAAAAGTCGCCGAAATAATTCAGAAATTCAGCAATAAGATTAATGGAAAAGACTTTGCAGTTGTTTCAAATCCGGAATTTATGCGTGAGGGAAGCGCAGTAGCAGATTTCTTTAATCCGCCATATACCATCTTATCTTCAGAATCAGAAAAAGGGCTGGGAAAAATGAAAATGGTTTATCAATCATTAAACTCAGAAGTAATAATAGCACCGATTGAAAGTGCAGAACTTATCAAGTTTGTTAATAATTCATTTCATGGGTTAAAAGTTGCTTTTGCAAATGAGGTCGGTAGAATTTGTAAATCCTTAGGAGTAAACAGCATAAACTTAATGGATTTATTTACTAAAGATAAAATATTAAATATTTCTCCATACTACTTTAAACCTGGATTTGCATACGGCGGTTCTTGTCTACCTAAAGATCTTAAAGCATTAAATTCGATTGCACACGATAAGTATATTAATCTTCCTGTTTTATCCTCCATAGAAGAGAGCAATCAAGCTCATATTGATTACGTATTGAATCTTCTGATTAGTAAAAACAAAAAGAAAATAGGGTTTTATGGGATCTCATTTAAAGCTGGTACTGATGACTTGAGATTTAGTCCAGCCCTGGAAACTGTTGAAAGGTTGTTAGGAAAAGGATACGATGTAAAAATTTACGATAAGAATGTTAATCTTTCACGTCTAATGGGAAAAAACAAAGAGTATATTTACAACAAGTTGCCGCATATAAATAATTTGCTAATGGAAGATTTGGAAGAATTTATTAATTCTGCGGAAATTTTAGTAGTAGTGAATAAAGATAATGATATTGAAGAACTATTAAGTGCTGATTTATCGAATGTACAAATAATAGATTTAGTTAGAATAATAGAGGAAAACATAATCGTAACGAACTACGAGGGAATCTGCTGGTAAAAAATTATTAAATAGACCTGTTATAGTTTCAACATCACCATCAGTTGAGTTATTATCTACTACAATTATTTCATACTCCAATCCCTTTGTATATCTAATCAGCGTAGTTAAGCACTGAAACAGCAATTCGAATTTCTTATAATTCACTATTACAACAGAGATATCTTTAGTGTTTTACATCATATTTTGGATTTTATTTTATCTTATTTTTTTTATAAGCTATGTAACCTTTGAAGGCGTTTGTAATTTTTATCAGTTTGTTCTTTTCATAAAAGAATACTTTCACAAACTGTTTTAAATATTTTATTTTCTCTCTTCTGAAAAACCGGGGGTAATGTTGTTTATACTCATCTTCTAAATACAGAAGATTTCTGATTTTATAAAACCATCTTCGCGGATGATGATTCCAAGGATATACATCAGAAAAAATAAATTTCTTTTTCTCTAAATCTCCTTCATTATGATATAATACTGCGTCATGAACCTGAACAATTTTGAACCCATTAATTCTTAGTCGCATACAATATTCTAAATCTACATAATCAATAAAATACTCATCTTTAAATTTACCAGCTTTTGCAAAAGCACTGAGGTTTAATAGATTTCCAGAAGTTTTTGCAAAGGGGATTTCAGAAATCACGTTCAGTTTTTGAATTTTAGTCTTATATCTATTTTCATAAAATGGTGCGATAATACCTTTATTATCTATACTTTCAGAACTATTCAGCATAATATTTATCATATCGGGGGATGTAAAACTATCCTGGTCCATAGTAAGTAAATAGTCATATCTATTTTTTATAGCCCAATGAGCTCCATAGTTCAGAGCATATCCGATACCAAGATTTCTATTTTCAGTATAATAGTGAACATTCGGAAGAGATTTAATTACATTAATAATCTTATCATTTGGACAATCAGAATTGTCAAATGCAACAAGTTCTTCTATTTGATCAAGATAAGAATTAATGTTGGTCACTACCGAATCATCCGGATTATATAAAATGACAATACCTGCAACAAGTGGATTATTTATTTTAGCTAAATCCTTCATTTAATCTATTTTATCCCTTAATTGAGTTTTGTACATTTAATAAATATAAGTTTAAAAAGTATATAATGGATTTCTTAGTTTAATTAATAAATTTTATCAATTGTATTTAAAAATATTTTTGAAAGATATTCTTCAGAATATTCTTCTGGGATATTATACTCATACTCACCAGTCTGACAGGCACTTAGAAATTTCTCTACTTGTGTATAATCAGGTTTTTGTTCTGTATAATCAAATAAAAACATTTGGGGAATATTGTTACCCATTTGCCATACTGCACTATCTTTTAATGTTACCGCCAATATGGGTTTTGATGATTTTATATATTCAAATGCCTTACTTGGAATTGGAGCTCGACTAGTTGATAATAAGAGAAGACCATCTGAATTTGTAATCATTTCAAGCATTTTTTCTCTATTAACTTGTGGCATGCTGGATAGAGTACATCCAATTCTTTTGAATCTCGATATCCAATAATCCATATGCTTATTATCTTTTCTTTTTAAATTACTCAAAAGAAGTAGCTCGGTTGCATAATGTTTACTTAACAACTCATTATAGAGGGGATTAAATAAAATTTCTGGATTTCGTAGATAACTGGAACCTGTAAACCTTCCGGCATACAAAAGTTTTACATCTAAATTATGATTTTCATTATAAAATGTTGAAGACGTAAATTCAAATTCGGGATAAGCATTCGTTAACAAGGAGATTTTATCTCTTACCGCGGGAAGTCTGTCAGATAACATATTTTTCCAAATAATTGATGTTACAAATATTTTAACTGCATGTGATAAAATTTTCTTCTCAAGTCGTCCCTCGAATGATTTTCTTATCCCGGGTTTTCTAAGGCCTGATATCAGTGGCTCATCTAACCACCCATCTCGCAAATCTACCATTAATGGAATAGAATATTTCTTAGATAATTTATAGGCTGCAATAAGTCCGGAATTTGGCGGGCTTGATGATAGAATTAAATCTATATTGTTCATATATCGACTTAACAATTTATTATTTTTAACATTTCTTGTCCAAAAAAAATATGGATCTACAGGAGAAAAAAATAGTACTAACGCATACCAGATATAAGAAAAAATTTTGGTCTTAACTTTTGGCGTTGTCCTTACAAAGAAATCGGAAATCTTTCCTACTCTATCTATGACTGATATTTCTAATCCCCATTCTTTTTCTTTTAAATCATTTTTGAAAGCTGCTTTAAGTAATATTACTGAATAATTTTTCTCTTGCAACCATTTTATAAATCGTTCTATTCTATAATTTCCAACATGATTTTTTGTTTCCCAAAATGGAGCAACAATTAATACCTTACCTCTATATTCATTATGCTGAGACATATAATATTAAGTAGAATTATGTTCTTTCAAGGGTTAAATTTAAATAGAGTTTAATGATATATAAATATACATCCTTAACTTTTTGCTTTCTCTCCTTTTTTACAGAATGAGCTAAATATTTTAAGGAAAAAATCATAACTATAAAGAACCTTAAAACAAAGATTCTAAAAAAAGAATAGTGTTTGGTAAAAAACCTCCACTTGCTTATATATTCTTGTTTAAATCTTGCAGATACATTCTTTCCTGTAATTTGGCTTTTAAGGTGTACTATCTTTGCTCCTTGCCAGTATATCATTCGATATTTAGTTTTTTGCCTAACGCCGTAACAAAGGTCAACTTCTTCGGTTAGCAGGAAATATTCTTCATCGAAACCTTCTACTTGATCAAATGTTTCTCTTCTTATAAACATACAGGAGCCAAATACAAAATCAACTTCAAAATAATTTTTGCTATTTAACTTGCACTTGATGTTATGAAGTATGGTTAATAATGGTCTAATAATGCCTAAAACTTTTGCTATTTCCTGTTTCAAGTTTGGAAATTTTGCATACGAAATTTGAAATGAACCGTCAGGGTAATTCATCTGAGGTCCAATTATTCCAAAATCATTGTGTTTTTCTGCAAAATTATAGAGTTTTAAAGGAAGATTATCAACCAAATAAGTATCGGGATTAAGAAGCAACAAATATTTCCCTATTGTTAAAGAAGCGCCTACATTATTACCATGACCAAAACCATAGTTTGTGTTTAAAAACTCGAATCTGAATTGTGGAAACTCAGCAGTTAATGATTCTATACTCCGGTCTGGTGAATTGTTATCAACTACTACTACTTCATAATCTATATTGGTTACAAATTTATCAATGGAATGTAACAGACTTCTGATATTTTCGGTTAAATTATAATTAACAATAATTATTGAAACTGATTTCATACTTTGGTGAGGATTATTATTATATTCATTTATATCAGGCTTTCACACTCAAGGTTTTTTCTGATCTTGAATCATTTACAATTTTAAGCCTTTCAAATTCAATGTAAGCGAAAAAGAAAGCAATAAGTGCATTTGTTTTGTATTTAATTAACAAAGGTGATAGAAAACCAAGAAAAGACAACCCAATGAATCCGCCCAACAATCCTAAGCTTATATACTTCACCCTGATATCTGAGGTGTTTTTAAAAACAAAGTAAGATGCCTTAAAAAATCGGATGTACAACCAGGCAAATAATAGAAATCCAACCAATCCACCCTTCCATAAAATGTACAACCATGAATTGTCAATGTAATAATTGGGTGCATCATTGATGTTGAAAATTTGATATTTTAGGAAGTCTCCAGGTCCCTTTCCAAATACAGGATTTTCCAGAAACCTTTGAAATGCATAGTATGCAAGTTCGACCCTCATTAAAAATGAACTATCTTCGAGGGGATTTGCAACTGATTGTGTTCTATATTCTACATTATTAATTTGTGATTTTTTTTGAGCGGAACTCACACCCATATCCCGAATAAGGTAGAGAGGCAAAGAAACGATTATCACTAATAATATTATTTTATAAATTGATAATTTATTCTCTGATTTCAAATAAAAGAACCAAACAAGAATTAGTACTAAAATAGTTGTTACCCAGAGTGTTCGAGTAAGAGTAACAAAAGCTCCTGTGGTAACTATCAAGAGAAGTACGGTTGCTACTATTCGCCTAATCGTATTTTTATTGTACAAAATATAAGAAAAGATAACACCTGAAGCCAAAGGAAGAAAACCGGATTGAAAAGTAACAAATCGAAAATTTAAAATCAGTTGATTTAAAACAATATATTCAAAAGCAATTACTACTGATATTATCAAGAGAAATGAAAACCCAGAGAAATAAAAATCTCTTTTATAAAAGAGATAAGAAATAGGAAAAATTAATAAATACAAATAGAAATGAAATAACTGCTGTATAATCCAAATTGTATTTTGATGTAATATCATACCCACCACACCGAGAACACTAAAATAAATTACTATATATATAATCGGTTTTTGCAGATAATTAAGTTTAAATGACAAATCCCGGGAAGTTAAGAGAAATTGGAAAATTGATAATAGTATTAATAAGAACAGCGGGAATGCCGTTAGAATTTCGTATGTAAAATGATAATGAAATTCATTATTTAGATATATAAGTGGTAAGAAATTTACGATAATAAGCAAGGTAAATAAATTATTAATACTTTTTTTATAGGATGCAATAAGAAGCAGGAATAAGTTATAGCCAACCAGAATATATATGCTGTTATCCGATGCTGCTAAAATAATAACAAACTGAAAAAGCAAATTTGTAATAATTAAAAAAGCAAAAAAGGAGAAATAATATTTATGCTCGAATAACCTGGATGCTAATAACATAAGATTTTGAATATAATTTAAGTTAAGACACTTGTAAATTTATTCTTAATAATGTTTAATTTTTAATTGATTCTAAAACGTAATTTATCTTCTCTTTATTAAACTTAAAACTCAATCCAATATATGCCACGATTCCAATAATTACAGAAATTATTAATGATTCAGTAATACCCAAATACATATTTAATACGTATTTGAAACACAATACAATCACAAACATAGCCAGACTTATAATTATGTTTTTATTGAAACTAAATATAAAGTTGAAAACTTTGAGTTCAATAAGTTTGAAAGGGATTGCCAAACCGGGATAGAAAGTAATTATATTCACGATCAAATATGCCAAAGCAACTCCAATTACACCCCACTTAAGACCAATCCAAAAAGCTATGATAAATAACACTCCTGTAACTGCACCCCATCTAAACCACCAATCTGTTCTTCCTTTTGCTTGATAAATTATACCTGCCGGAGTATAGATTGATTGTAAAAGACCTAACGGAGCTAAAATTAATATTAATGTAGTGACGGGTTCCCATTTTGCACCAAAAACAACAATCACAAAGTTATCGCTCACCGCAACGAGACCTAACATAAGTGGGAAAGATAAAAGTGAGATTGTATTTACCAGTTTTAAATAAATATCACGAAATCTTTTATTATCATTTTGAATTTTAGATAATAAGGGGAACATTACTCTTGTCATTACTGCAGTAATATTTTTTAATGGATATAACATCAATCGATATGCTAAAGTGTAATACCCTAGTTGTTGTTCACCCAGGAACTTTTGAATTAATATGTAATCAGCATTCCGTACAAAATAATTAAGTATATTAAAGCCGGCTAAATTGGCACTAAAGTTATAGATTGATTTTATTTCTCTCCATTTGAAGAAGAACTTAGGTCTTTTTGATAATCTAATCCAGAATAAACTTGAAACGGTAAAAGTAAAAACCAGATTTTGCAGAACGAGACTCCATATACCAAATTTTAATATTGCCATTGTAATACCTGTTACGGCAGCAAGAAATGTTGCGAATAATTCAATTTTTGAAATTGTTTTAAATTTCAGCTCTTTCTCTAATAATGCCTGCTGAACTGCAGATAAGCCTGAAAATAAAAAACTTAATGAAAGAACTTGCAAAATTGGTACTAAAGTATTGGCATTATAAAAATTAGCTATGTAAGGAGAGAATATGATGAGCGCTAACATCATTATTAAACCGATAGCTAAACTTAACCAAAATACACTGGAGAATAGCTCATCCGACAAATTCTGTTTTTGAATTAGAGCTGCTGATAAACCTAAATCTCTAAAAACATTAACAAAACCTATAACTACCATTGCAGATGCCATTAAACCAAAATCTTCTGGTAATAATAACCTTGCAAGAATAATTAACGTGGAAAATTGTAATGTCTGTTGTCCAATTTTTGAAGCTGTTGTCCATTTTAAGCCAGATACTGCACTTTCTTTTAAACTCATCTTAGCATACTTCAGAAATGCACAGAATTAAAATTTTAATAATCACAATTTGTTTTCTTTACTTTTAAGTGTTTTGGGAGAGAGATATTAACTGATATTTACAAAAGGCTTAATATTCTAGTAAATATATATTGTAAAGCTAAATTAACTACTACTTCGCCATCTAAACATATTTTCTTTAATATATCTCATCTTCTCAGAGCTTTGCAGGTTCTTATTTTCTTTCATGAGGATAAAAATAAATGCAACAAGAAAAACACTAAATGTTATCAGCAAGGTTAAGATCGTCCTTGGTGGGAAACTCTTTTTTGCTGGTGGAATAGCATCATCAATTACTTGTAAAGTTGGAATATCTTTTTTTTCTTCAATTTTTGCCTGCTCATACAATGGCAAAACAAACTCTAAAATTTTTGAATTTATTTCTACTTCCCGGAACAATCGATAATAATTCATTGCATTTTCAGGCATAGATTCTATGGAAAGAATTACCCCATCGGGGTTTCCATATTTTTTTATTTCTTCTAATCGTTTTTTAAATTCATTAACTTCTATAATGATGGTTTCTACCTGCGGAGAATTGTTTCCTCTTAGTTTCTCCAATATTGATTTTTGAATCTGTTTTGTAATGAGTTCAGTTTCTAAAGTAGTAAAGGCAGTCACTATTCCTTTAAATTGTTCTTCCGGTTCTAAAATTCCTGATTCTTCCTGGAAAATCATCAAGGAATCTTCCGCATTTCTCAAATTCTGTCTGATTTCCTCTACTCGTTCCCCTAAAAAGATTCTATTGTTTTTAGATTTTTGTGTTCTTAGTTCAATCAGTTTTTCATTAAGTAGTTTGATTATATAATTTGCTATATCAGCCGATAATTGTGGCGAATTTGCTCTCACTGTTAATTCATAAGCACTAAATTCCGTTTCATTTGCTGATATATTACCAGATAGTGCTTCAATTGCTTTTTTCTTGTAATCTTTAACTTCGGGAGTAAGTTTATAAATTTTATACAGATCAAATTTGTCAATAATATTCTGCAAGTTAGTTCTGCTGTAAATTATTGTATTGTACATATTCATTTCAGGACTTGATCCCGCACCGATATCAAAGGGCAAGTTAGCACCAAAATTGCCAAATAAACCGGCTATTCCTCCTATTGATGCACCTTCGGAAGGAACAAGAAGAGCAGAAGAATCAAATTGCTCCTCAATTAAAAAGTAAATTCCTAGATAGGTTATTATCATGAATGGAAAAAGTAGTGCAATGAGAAATTTTTTCCATTTAACTAAAATTACAAAATAGTCTAATAAATCAATCTTTTTTTCTTCAGCCATATAAATTTTTAGTTAATAATATTAGAATTGTAAATTTTTTAAACACAAAAATAAATTTACTAAACTATTTCTTCTCTCTGCAACTCAATTTTAACTCAATAAAAATATTTTCCCCTTCAAAAATATCTTCTAAATTAAGGGAACTTTTTGTGACCGTGTACATCTAAATTTTAAAACTGAATATTTTATTTGACTTTAATCTAATATTTTTTATTTTTGTACTTAATTTAATCAAGAAAGGTAAAATTTTATAACCGATTTGTTACTGTAATAAAAACTAAATTTTTTAATTTATTACCAGAGTAGCAAATTAACGCCGATTTAGGGTTATTCTCTGGTCGGTTATTTTTTTGATTAAACCAAATACTATTACGGAGGTGTTTATTTAATATGTATTGATACTCATTAACAGGAACAGACATCCATTAACAAAAAAAAGGAAGCAATAAATGAAAGAACTAATAGCAAAAATTGATAACCCCCTCTCTGATCTTATAAGTGACGAGATCTACGATCTATTGGATGCTCACGGATTAATTGACGAAAAAGCAGTTAGAGACTACCAGATCCGCAAGAGGTTTAAACAGTTAAGAGCAACCAAGATTAGTGCCGGCGATGCAATCGACACTATCAGGGAAGATTATCCTTACTTGCAGTTCGATACTATCAGAAAAATCGTTTATCAAATTAGCAAATAATTTGCTTGACAAAGAGTACTTAACATTTTATATTACTCAAGACTCTTTCAAAGGGTTCTCCCCTGCCCTTTGAAATAAAAGAGTCGGGCCCAGTGGTACCCCATCGCTGGGCTTTTATTTTTTATTATATTTGGAATTGTAATGGCAAAGAAAGTTATAAAGAAAAGTTTTCGTAAAACGAAAAAAACTACAGCACCTGTTTCACCTTTCAGTATTTATTGGGCGAAACAAAATTATTATTTTCTGTTTCTTGGCTTTGCTATTATAATTATAGGTTTCTACCTTATGTCTGTTGGTCCTTGGAACAGTTCCGCTGCCCTTGTTGTTTCACCTATTCTGCTAATGATAGGATATTTGTTAGTATTTCCGGCATCTATATTTTATAAAAAGAGAACTAAGAGAGACACTTCTCAGGAAGATAATATTGGTTCTGTCAAAAGTTAAAGGAAACATTGTTTCCACACAGAAGAACTCTTACTTAAAAGGACACAAACTTTTAATTGTGCACCCAATTGATTTAGAAAATAATTACATTGGTAAGAATGATATCGTTGCCTTGGATTTTGTTGATGCAGGAATTGGTGATACCGTATTGTTAGTTCAGGAAGGGAAAGCGGTGCAGCAAATTTTAGGTCATCGTAAAGCGCCTGTACATTCTGTTATTGTGGCAATAGTCGATTCTATTGATGTAAATTAAAAACCATTAAATCATCTTGTCTAAACTTAATTTAGAACAACTCACCAACCTTTACACACTTCTCTCAATTGAAGGAATAGGACCGGGAAAGATAAGAACCTTACTTGCAAAGTTCCGATCTACAGAGAATATTCTTTCGGCAGATAAAAACTCTTTACTTGATGTTGAAGGTATAAGCACAAATCTTGCGGGTAGAATTCGGAAGGCAAACCACAACAAAAATGAAATAAAAATTTGGGTAGAAAAACAATTGACAAAACTGCAGAAGATGAATGCAGAAATTGTTACAATATGGGATAAGAATTATCCCAACCTTCTAAAAAAAATATTCGATCCTCCATTGCTTCTGCAAATAAAAGGCAGCCTGTCTGAATCTGATCAATACGCAATTGCAATGGTTGGAACAAGACAGCCGACTAATTACGGTAAAGTTCTGGCAGAAAGAATTTCATCCGATCTGGCTGAACAAAATATTACAATTGTAAGCGGAATGGCTCGGGGGATTGATTCAATTGGTCATTTATCAGCAATTAAAAAAGGAGGAAGAACAGTTGCTGTAATCGGCTCGGGGCTTGATGTTATTTATCCGCCGGAAAATAGAAAATTATATGAGAAAATTTGTGATAGCGGGGCAGTGATAAGTGAATTTGTATTGGGGACAAAACCGGATGCTCAAAATTTTCCCAGAAGAAACAGGATAATTTCAGGTTTGAGTTTGGGCTGTATAATTATTGAAACCGGTATTACAGGTGGTGCAATGCAAACTGCAAGATTTGCGCTCGATCAGAACAGAGAAGTATTTGCTTTACCGGGTAACGTAAATGCAAAACAATCAGAAGGATCAAATCAGCTTATACAACGAGGAGAGGCAGAACTGATTACATCGGCTGAAGATGTATTGCTGGAGCTTGAGTTAAAGTTAAAACCTGTACTCGGAAAAAATATTCCCAAACATCAGGAAGAGTTAAATCTTTTTGAAGAAAAAATTGTGAATGCTCTCAATTCAGAAGCATTGCAAATTGATAAGATTGCATCTGCTTCTAATCTTTCTACATCCGATTGTTTAGTTCATCTTTTATCGCTAGAGTTTAAAGGATTAGTAAAGCAATTACCGGGGAAAATGTTTGCATTACTTTGATTATTTTCCAATAATCAAAATTAAAATTACAAATAAATTCCAATCTCAAAAATTCAATAAACAAAGTTTATAATTGAATATTGTAATTTAATTGGAAATTGTTGTTTGTGATTTAAATTTTCTTCAGTCATATTTCTTCTTGTTCTTCCAGAAAAACTTAAGTCTTTCCTTAATATTTTTTTCCTGTCCGTTTTCAGTTGGAAAGTAGAATTGTTTTCCCTCTAATTCTTCCGGCAAATAATTCTCATCAACAAAACCATATTCATGATTATGAGCGTACTTATAATCTTTTCCATAGCCAATATCTTTCATCAATTTTGTAGGTGCGTTTCTTAAATGCAGCGGAACGGAATAAAGTGAATTGTTTCTAACTTCCTGCTCCGCTTTTTTTATTCCCATATAAGAAGCATTGCTTTTGGGAGATGCAGCAAGATAGGTGACACATTGTGCAAGAATTATTCTTGCTTCCGGCATTCCAATTTTATGAACCGCACCGAACGCTGCTTCAGCAAGAACTAATCCGTTTGGTGAAGCATTACCTATATCTTCTGAAGCAAGTATAACTAACCGGCGTGCAATAAAAAGCGGGTCTTCTCCACCTTCAAGCATTCGTGCAAGCCAGTACAATGCTGCATCGGGATCGCTGCCGCGAATACTTTTAATAAAGGCCGAAATAATATTATAATGTTCTTCACCTGATTTATCATAAATAACATTTTTCTGTTGAACAACATTTTCCAGAACTTCTTTGGTGATTTTAATCTGTTCCGATTCAATTTCCTGAAGAACTGCAGATTCCAAAACACTTAACAATGTTCGGGCATCACCACCGGATAAGTAAAAAAGATAATCAGTATCAATAAAATCGATATTAAGAGCAGAGAGAAATTCATCTTTGCTTAAAGCATATTCTAAAATTTTTTGAAGATCATTTTTATCAAGGTCTTTAAGAATATAAACTCTTGCACGCGATCGTAAAGCGGGAATAACTTCAAAAGATGGATTTTCGGTTGTTGCGCCTATGAGATAAATCAATCCTGTTTCAACGGAATTAAGTAATGCATCCTGTTGTGCTTTATTAAAGCGGTGTATTTCATCTATGAAAAGGATTGTTCTTTTATTCATCTTCCTGTTTTGTTCGGCAATCTCAATAACACGCCTTACATCTTTAACTCCCGATGAAACTGCATTAATTTGATAGAAATCTGCTTTCGTTTTTTCAGCGATTATTTTTGCAAGAGTTGTTTTTCCAGAGCCGGGTGGACCCCACAAAATGAATGAAGACAGTGTATCGGTTTCAATCATCAAACGAATTGGTTTGCCCGCAGCAACAAGATTCTCCTGCCCATAAAACCCATCTAAATCTTTTGGTCTTATTCTTTCAGCAAGAGGAATGTTTGGTGTTTTATTTTTCATCTTTCACAACTTCTTTTACTTCAATTGTTCGCTCGCCTTCTTTAATCATATCGTATTTTTCCCTGGCAATTTGTTCTATCTTTGCTGGAATTTCTTTTTTCAAAGAATCAATTTCACCTTTTAAACTTTTATTTTCATTTTGCAATTGTATGATTTCATCGTTTAATATAGTTACCTCATTTTCAAGTTTTTTATATTTTATTAATCCACGCTCGTTAAAGATGAGATAAAGTAATCCGATAAGAAATAGTACAAGAATGAAATAGAAAAAAAATCTCTTCTTTTTAATTTTGGACATCTAAGCTGTTCCTGATAATTCTGTCTATCAATTCTTCAAACGAAATCCCAACCGCATTTGCCATTTTTGGAACAAGACTGGTTTCAGTCATTCCCGGTAAAGTGTTCACCTCAAGGCAGAATGGAATGTTCTTATCATTTAACCTAAAATCTACTCTGCCGTAAACTTTACAGCGAAGTGATCTGAAAGCTGTAATTGCCTGTTGCTGCATTTTATCAAAAACATCCTCGGTAACATCAGCAGGCACGATGTATTCACTCATCCCTGAAGTGTATTTAGATTCATAATCATAAAAACCACTATTGGGAATTATTTCTAAAACAGGAAGCGGTTTATCTTCAAGTATAGCAACAGTCATCTCCCTGCCGGGAATATATTCTTCAATTACTGTTAAATCGGAATATTGAAATGCGGTTTCAATTGCTTTAAAGATTTCCTCATCATTCCTTACTATTGAGAGCCCCACGGTTGAGCCCTGATCATTAGGTTTAATTATTACCGGATAACCGAATTTTGATTTAATGGTGCTGACAACCTTATCACGCTTAAACTTTTTATCAATTGTAAACCAGGATGGGGTGTTAACATTATTCTTCTGAAATATAGTTTTTGAAAAATCTTTATCCATAGCGATTGTACTTGAAAGAACACCGGAGCCGGTATATTTAATTCCTTTTAACTCAAGCAGCGATTGAATAATTCCGTCTTCACCCCATTTACCATGCAATGCAAGAAAGACCAAATTAATATTATCCAACAATTCGGAATTAACTGTTTTGATAAGATTCTCATTTGTAAATTCACCAAAATCTATTGCAGAAAAAAACGTTTCATCAGTTTTCGGTTGATCAGTTCCGTACGCAGGATCGATAAGAGTGCATTTATATCCAAGTGAGTTTAACGCTTTATAAATTGCTTTACCTGATGATTTGGAGACTTCCCTTTCAGGTGAAGTTCCACCTACAAAAACAGCAATATTAATTTTTGGATTTGACAAAATTGAAAGGTTAAAAAATAATTAATAATATTTCATCTGTTTATAAATTCAATGTCCGCCGTGGCGGGGTATGAATATGATTGCATGGTTGCATGTAATAAATTCAGCATTTGCTGGCTAGATTCTCTTTTATAATTTTTATAAATCATTCGTCATACATACATCCAACCATACATAGTGCCATTTCACAATATAATCATTCCATTGTGTGTTTGAAGCAATCATGAATATTTCATCTGTCTATAATTTCTTGTTTTGGTCAGATGGAACTCGTCCCCATAAATCGGGACTCGTTTCAGTTAATCATAAATATTAAGTTGATCTGTTTTTATCCCGTATGTCTCTTCGGAAATTTGTAACAACTTAGAAATATCTTTACTGGGTAATGACTTTGGTGTTCCTAACATTCTTGCTTTAAAAATAGTCTCCGCTGTGTGTTCAAGTTTTTCCATTTTATAGTATGCATCATCAAGATTTTTACCTAAAGTTAATGCGCCATGATTTTGCAGCAAATAAGCCCACGAATGTTCAATATAAGGTTCAAGACTTAATGGTAAATCATTTGTTGAGGGAGTTCCATATTTACAAAGCGGTACTTTGCCAAGAGTAAGAATCACTTCGGGAAAATAGTGTTCCGTTAATCCTTCACCAATAAGACCAAACGCGGTAGAATAAACAGGATGACAATGCACAACAGCACTCACATCGGGTCTTCTTGAATAAGCAAACAGATGAAGTTTAAACTCTGTGGTAATTCGTCCTTCTCCTTTTAGCAAAGCGCCATTTATATCAAACTCAAGAATATCATCCTTCGTTACTTCTCCTTTGCATACACCTGAACGGGTAAACAAAACAGTACTTTTATCAGTAATTACGGATACATTTCCATCGTAAGCCGAAACATATCCTTTATCATAAATTTTGTGACATATCGATACAACTTTTTCTACTTCCGACATTTTCTCTCTAAATCTTCCATAAGTTTCATATTAATCAGTCCGTCAACGCCTGTAACCAACGGCTGCTCGTTTTTAATAAATGATTTTTGAACTGACCTTAGCATATAATTTATTTTGTTCCCTCTTTTCCGGAAACTCATCTTAGCTTCACCATCCAAAAGAATTGTTAGTTTAGCCGACTGATGTTTTACACCAATAAATCTGTCAATACTTATTGCGCCTTTGTGCCCAAGAATTTCTATTCGGTTAAAAGCTTTTTTATTATTAAAGGAAACATTTAAATATCCGTATCCGCCGTTATTAAATTTTACAATTGCCGCTGCAAAGTCATCCACATCACTTTTATAAATGAGATTATCGATATAGCCATTTATTTCAATTATTTCTCCTCCAAAAAATCTTAACAAGTCGATCATATGTGTGCCTAAATCTCTTAAAGCACCTCCGCCGCTTAATTTTTTGTTAAATCTAAAATTACTTCCCGGCGGAAAATCAAAATTGAAATTTAAATTTATTGAAACCAGCTTACCAAGGGTTTGATTTCTAATTAATTCCTTCGCTTTTACAATATGCGGATGAAAACGATGAACATAATTTACCGCTAAGAGAACGTTATTTTCTTTGCAGGCGTTTACCATTTCTTCCGCTTGTTCTGAAGTTATAGCAAGAGGTTTTTCGCAAAGGATATGTTTACCGGCATTTGCTGCTTTTATTACCTGCTCGTAATGATCGGAATTAACGCTTGAAACATAAACACATTTAATATCGGATTTAAGAAAATCATCATAATTATTAAAGTAACCCGTTGCACCTGAATTTTCTGCGAGCTGCTGTGCCCTCTTTTTTTTATGACTGTAAAGGGATACAAGTTTGCTTCTTCCTAATATAGATAACGCTGGAATAATAGTATGCTCGGCAAAATATCCACAGCCGGCAATTCCCCATGTTAATTTTTTAATTTTAGGTCTTTTTATTTTTATCATTTATAAAATTTTAATTTCGATTAAAAAAGTTTTAATCTATCCATAAGCATTTTTATTGGTTTGGGATTGAGCATTATATAAAAATGAACACTTGGAACTTTTTTATCTAAAAGCTCTTCCACTTGCTTCGCTGCCCATTCAACACCAATGTTCAATATATCTTCAGGATTAGCGCTATCTATTTCATCAGCAAGCTCATCGGGAATTGATACATGAAAATTTTTGGGTATTGAATGAAGCTGTTTCTTTGATGTAATTATTTTTAACCCGGGAATTATCGGGACATCTATTCCGGCTGCTCTGCATTTATCTAGAAAATCAAAATAAAAATTATTACCGAAAAACATTTGGGTTACCGCGTAATCGGCGCCGGCATCAACTTTATCTTTAATAAATTTTATATCCGATTTTAGATTAGGAGCTTCAAAATGTTTTTCGGGATAGCCGCCAACACCCACACAATAATTAGTTGCTTTCGCATCAAGCAATGAATCTTCAAGATACTTTCCGCGATTCATATCAATTATCTGTTTAACCAAATCGAGTGAACTATGATGAGTACTTTTACCAAGAGGAATTGGTTTATCATATCCGCTGTCATCACCTCGAATTGCCAAAACATTATCGATGCCAAGGTAATTAAGTTCAATCATAAAATCTTCTGTTTCTTCTCTCGTAAATCCCTTAACAAGAATATGCGGGACTGCATCCACATTATATTTATTTTGAATAAGCGCACAGATTCCCAAAGTACCGGGTCTTTTTCTCTTCACCTTTTTCTTGATGCCTTCAGGTGTTTCTTCATAAATAACTTCTGCCGAATGGCTTGTGATATCGATAAACGGCGGATGATATTTAATTACTTCATCAAGTACGCCAAACACACTTTTTATATCGCCTCCTCTTTTGGGAGGGATCAATTCAAAACTGATTAAAGGCTCGGTTGCTTTATTTAGATGATCAATTACTTTCATTCAATTATTCTTTTTTTGTTTAACTTAATTTAATATAATATAATTTAATTAAAACTTCCTGATAAGTTTATGGTATAAGCACTAACAATTTATTTGGTGCTTTTTTTATTTGGATTTTATCAGTAGAAATTTTCATGTATTTACCCGTTAACCACATTAAAGACATATCGGAATAATGATCACTCATAACATTTCCTGATTGTCCTGTTGTTAAAATCAAATAAAACTCATCGGGTTTACTGAAATCATAAACATAACGCATCGATGGACCGAGATCATTTTCAAATAAATCATGCCTAAACAAAGGATATTCTTCAATACTCTCAGAAAATGTATATTCGGTATTGAATATTGTCGTCCCATCACCTCCAACTTCGTAAGGACCTATATCAATAATTTTATCTACTAATGAAGAGTTACCGCTAAATGGATGTTTGAATTTTACCTTGTGAATTTTTCCCCATTGCCAATCTTCCACTTCACTCCCTACATTTTCTTCAAGATAAGTGAGCGCCTGTGAAACACTTTTACGAATTATTTCATCTCTGTTTTCTTCCCCTTTTGTTTTGATGTTATTCCACCAAACAGAATTAGGTTTGTTGAGCAGTTGAAGAATTACACGGTAAGGTATGTTGGCTAAAAACACGTATTGGTTAAAAAGATCGTTTCCCATTTCATCTTTAAATGTGTTCTCGAGAAGATATTTAAACGTGACAAGATATATTGAAGGCGCCTGGCTGAATTTATCTAATTTGTAATCCCAATCTTCAAGCAGCTCAAGTGAGAGTTTAAGATTAACATCGGTAATTTTAATATTTCTAAATGCATTAATTAAATATGGAATGATTTCCCTCGCATAAGGCGAAACTATATCCATTTGATAGTGCATAAAATCATTTACCGAATGTTTTTCTTTTGATGAAAGCAGTTCAATTATTCTATCAATTCTTGAAGGCGGCTCCCATAAATTTGAAATATGATATTTGAAATCTTTAACGGTTTTATTATTTGCCGAAGCAATAAAATTCTGTTCGGGATTAAATAAAGTTGGTAATTTATCTCTCTCCAAAAGTCCGTCCCAATCGCTTTCGGAAGTAGTTCCATCAAAAACAAACGTTGTGGATTGTTCTGTTCGTTTATTTCTTAAAGGAAGTGCCCCGCCAAAAACGTAACCGATATTTCCTTCTTTATCTCCGTAAACAAAATTTTGCCCGGGAACATAATATTTTTGCACAGCAGTTTTAAATTCATCCCAATTTTTTGCTTTATTGATTTCAAAGAATGCTGTACATTCATCGCTGAATTCGTTTCCCAGCCAGCGCATGCTTATTGGCGGATAATCCCTTTGTTCATCGTTGTAAATAATATTGTATGGATGAATATCAGAAATAACAGGACCACGGTGAGTTTCTTTAATAATTATTGGGACAGGTTTGCTTCCATTTACCAGCAATGTATCTTTTCTTATAACTAAATCCTGCCATTTCCCATCAAGTAAATATTTTGTGCCGGTTGAATCGAATTGTTCGAAATAAAAATCTGAATCATCATTCATTATGTTTGTAAGCACCCAGGAGATGTTTTCATTCTTTCCAATTACAATTCCGGGAACACCGGGAAGAGTAACGCCGGCAGCATCCCATTCAGGACTTTTAATAACCACTGCATACCATGTGCCCGGCGCACTAAAAGCAAGATGAGGGTCGTTAGCAATTATCGGCTTGCCGGATAAAGACATTGCACTGTTTACAATCCAATTATTCGAGCCAATGTGTGTGCCTTTCATCCCAACAAATTTTCTGAATGCTTTATCAGTTTCAATAAGTGATCTGTTTATTACAGCAAACTTTTTTAGATGAGCGGGAATAATTGTAGGCGCATTTTCAGGATAATCGGGAAGAATTTCTTCAACTTTGTTCATACCAAGCTTCTGCACAAGTTCTGTAAAAGCAAGGTCAGTCCACCAGCTTAAGTTTAATTCCCATGCCATCATCCTGATAACAATTAAACTATGTTCTGGTTTCCACTCATCAGGCTGATAACCAAGTATATCGAATTCAAATGTGTATTTATTTTCTGCCTGCTTTATATAAAGATTTACACCTTTAGAATATGCTTCAAGTACTTTTAAAGTTTTGGGATCCATTTTCCGTTTTATCTTTAATGTGGTTCTGTTCAGCCCGATCGTTCTGAACATTTTATCAAACGGAACAGTTTCCTCTCCAAAAATTTCACTCAATCTCCCCGCACCTGCTCTTCTAATCACATCCATTATGAACATTCTTTCCTGGGCATGAAGGTAACCGAGCGCAAGTGCAGCATCTTCATCATTACTTGCAAAAATATATGGAACGGCTAAACTATCCCTGTATATTTCAACTTTTTCTTTTAAACCAGGTGCCTGAAGCGTACCTTCGTACACCGGCAGAGAGGTATTAAGCATTTGATAGAATATATATCCACCGATAATGAAGATGATCAAAATCGAAGACAGAATTCCTATTGTTATTTTTAGCCAGGGTTTCATAAAAATTAATTATTAGAATTGTGCTAATATAAGAATTATCTTATTCGTTACAGGAAATACTTGTATTAACGGAACTAAAAATAAGTCCTTATAGTTTTGTAAAATATATGTTTTGTATTTGTTTGAATGATCGACATTATTAACTTGACTTCAATTAATTTATTATTATTAATGTTATTTTTAATTTTATATATTATAAAAAGTTAATGAGAGCATTTCTAAGTGATCCATAAACCAACAGTTTTAATATTAGGGGCTGGATCTGCAGTTCAGTTAAATTTCCCCACTGGTGAAAACTTAAAAAGACGAATTTATCAAAATTTCGAAAACGATTATCCTAATTTTCCAATACCCTCTATTTATAAAGATGATCCTAAAGAAGAAATAATTAAGCAAAGGAGAAAGGATGCTGAAAGATTCTGTACGGACCTCAAGAATTTAAAAACTAATATTACAATCGATTACTTTCTAAAAAATAATAGAGATAAATATGGAGAAATTGGTAAACTTGCAATCATTTACTATTTACTTGATTATGAAAACAAAAGTAAACCACTAATATTAGATGATGACTGGTATTCTTTATTATTTTCTAATATTACGCGGGAGTGCTATAGAAATGGTCATCCAGAGGAATTTCTAAAAAATAACTTGAAAATTATTACCTTTAATTATGATAGATCATTCGAATATTTTCTTGAAACCGGTTTTACAAGTTTCTTTTCAAGTGATAAGAAAAGAGAATTACATAAAATTCTAAAAAAAATAGAAGTACAGCATGTTTATGGTTCGTTAGGTCAATTACCTTGGCAATCAGATGCAGAAAAAGATAATAATGATCCGAATTCAGTTGCTTATGGAGAATCTTTTAGAGAAAAATTTTATCGGGCAGAATATATGCAAGGAATAAAAATAATTGGTGATAATGAGATATCCTTTAAAGATGAATTGAGCAAGATTATTGGTTGGGGGGAAAGAGTCGTCTTTATGGGATTTGCATTTGATGAAAATAATTTAAAAATGCTTGGATTACCTGATTCACTGAGTAAATATCAAGGAATTCAACTTATTGGAACTACTTATGGACTTTCTAATAATGATATAGAAAATGTTGCCAATTTTTTTCAAATTGCTAGACCTGCACCATCTTTAAATCTACAAGAAAACAGAGACTGTTTAACATTAGCAAATGATTTATTTCGATAATATGTCTTTATAAGTTAGAATAAAAAATATACTATTGTAAACTTTAGGTGAATATTATTTCTAAAAATGAAAAATCTGTGCTCCATTTTTCAATTTAGTAATTTCAATATTAACCCAAAGTTAAAATAGATACCCGAATCCGATAGCTTTCAACTAAGAAGGTAAAGATTATCAATAACAGTCAATTTCAGAAGACATTTGTGTTTGAGTTGAAAGTTTCAGGCTAAAGTATGGTATCCCCATATTCATTCCGCGCATTATAAAATTTACCCAAATGTGATCGTTAGAATACTCAATGTTTTTATCTTGATAAATTGTAACTTATAATATATCAAACATTTATTATCTTTATTATTGTTGGAACAATCATTTTATGGAAAACAAATGTCATCTGAAAAAGAAAGATACGAGGAAATAAAAAAAGGTAATTCAAAATGGTTAAAATGGGGTCCCTATCTAACTGATCGTCAGTGGGGTACAGTAAGAGAAGATTACAGTCCGAAAGGAAATGCCTGGGAATATTTATCACACGATGATGCCCGCAGTAAAGCATACCGCTGGGGTGAAGAAGGAATTGGGGGTATAAGCGATGACCAGCAGAAAATTTGTTTTGCTCTTTCCTTCTGGAACGGAATAGATCCTATCTTAAAAGAACGATACTTTGGTTTAACCGGTATAGAAGGGAATCATGGAGAGGATGTTAAAGAGCTTTACTACTATCTCGATAACACTCCATCACATTCTTATATGAAGATGCTGTTCAAGTATCCTCAGAATGAATTTCCTTACACACTATTATCTGAAGTGAATAAAAAAAGAGGTAGACTTGATCCTGAATTTGAACTAATTGATACGGGAATATTTAATGAAGACAAATACTTCGATATTTTTATTGAATATGCTAAAGCAAGTGAAGAAGACATCTTAATTAAAATAACAGCTTTCAACCGTGCAAAGGAAGAAGCTGTGTTAAATATCATTCCGCAAATATGGTTTCGCAACACGTGGTCGTGGGGTTACAACAATTACAAACCTGTTCTCTCCGAAGTTTTCGATCATGTAATTAGCACCGAACATAAAAACCTTGGCAAGTATTATCTGTATTGTGAAAAAAGCTGTGAATTTCTTTTCTGCAACAACGAAACGAATCACAAAAAACTTTACGGCGTTAATAATCAACAAGGATATTTTAAAGATGCCATAAACGATTATATCGTTAACGAAGATAAAAATACCATCAACCAAAGTAGAACCGGAACAAAAGCTGCCGCAAATTACAACCTGATAATTCCCGCAGGTGGTTTCCATTCAATAAGACTGCGGTTAACGAATACATCTTTTAATAATGCCTTTATTGATTTCGATACGATCTTCAAAAACAGAATAAACGAAGCAAATGAATACTATGATGAACTTCAAACAAAAATTAAAAGTAAAGATGAAAAAAATGTTCAGAGACAGGCGCTTGCAGGAATGCTCTGGAACAAACAATTCTATTACTACGATGTTCCGCAATGGCTGAACGGAGACCCTGGGCAACCGCCTCCACCTAAAGAACGATTCAACGGGCGCAACAGCGAGTGGATTCATTTAAATAATGCCGATATAATTTCTATGCCCGATAAATGGGAATATCCATGGTATGCTGCCTGGGATTTGGCATTTCATTGCATACCCATCGCTCTTATCGATCCTGAATTTGCAAAAAATCAGTTAAAACTTTTAACTCGTGAATGGTATATGCATCCTAGCGGACAGCTTCCGGCTTATGAATGGAATTTTTCCGATGTTAATCCGCCAGTTCATGCATGGGCAGCGTGGCGTGTTTATAAGATTGATAAAAAACAAAATGGCGGTAAAGGCGATACAGCTTTTCTCGAATCAGTTTTTCATAAATTGCTGTTAAATTTTACCTGGTGGGTAAACCGTAAAGATGAACACGGACACAATATTTTTCAGGGTGGATTTCTAGGATTGGATAATATCGGTGTATTCGACCGAAGCTCCGAACTTCCTACAGGCGGACATATAGAGCAAGCCGACGGCACAAGCTGGATGGCTATGTTTTCCCTTAATCTTTTAAGAATTTCTCTGGAACTATCTAATAATAATCCTATCTATCAGGATCTTGCTACTAAATTCCTCGAGCACTTTTTATACATAGCAGGTGCAATGACAAACATTGGCGGTGAGGGTATTGATCTCTGGGATGATGAAGATGAATTTTATTACGATGTGCTTCATTCTCCTAAAGGATATACAAAATTAAAAGTCCGTTCTATGGTCGGGTTAATTCCGCTGCTTGCAGTTGAAGTGATAGAACCGGAAATAATTGTAAAATGTCCGGAATTCGCCCAGCGAATGGAATGGTTTTTAAAATATCGCCCTGATCTTGCTAGCCTTGTTTCTCATTGGGAAATTGAGGGTAAAGGTAAGCGAAGGCTGTTTTCCCTGCTGAGAGGTCATCGCTTTAAAAGATTATTAAAACGAATGCTTGATGAAACAGAATTCCTATCGGATTACGGCGTTCGTTCATTATCTAAATTTCATAATTCTGATCCTTATGTTTTCAGAACAAACGGAAATGAATTTAAAGTGGGATACGAACCTGCAGAATCGAAGACAAGTTTGTTTGGTGGTAACTCAAACTGGCGTGGTCCAATCTGGTTTCCGATGAACTTTTTAATTATAGAATCGCTGCAAAGATTTCATCATTATTACGGCGATGACTTCAAAGTTGAATATCCAACAAACTCTGGCAAGTATATTACCATAAATGAAATTGCAAATGAATTGAGTAAACGATTAGTAAAAATATTTTTGAAGGATAACAACGGAAGAAGACCTGTATACGGTAAGAATAAAAAATTTCAGAAGGATAAGAATTTTAATGATTATATTTTGTTTTATGAATATTTTCATGGCGACGAAGGCAAAGGATTAGGAGCTTCGCATCAAACAGGATGGACAGGATTAATTGCAAAATTGTTACAACCAAAAGATTAATAAATTTTTGATTTTCATGTCTTGCTAATTCTATTTCATCAGCATGAAATAAAACGGGTGATTTTAATCACTGTGAATTATTGTTATTTCAATATATATTTAGAATTGACAATTCTTTTCAAATTTTCATTTCACTTTAGGATATTCTTGTATTAAAAAAGGAGAATAAAATGAAATTAGGATTTATCGGTCTTGGAAAAATGGGCGGATTTATGATTCAAAGACTAATGAAAGACGGACACGAAGTTGTTGTTTTCGATTTAAGTAAAGAAGCTGTTTCAAAAGCTGCAGAAGAAGGTGCAATTCCATCTAATTCACTGGAAGACTTTGTTAGTAAACTTCCCGAAAGAAAAATAGTTTGGTTCATGGTTCCGGCAGGCAAACCTGTTGATATGACTATTGGTACCCTGCAAACTTTACTAATTGCAAATGATATAATTATCGATGGAGGAAATTCATTCTGGAAAGATACGCAGGCAAGAGCGGAACGACTTAAAGAAAAAAACATTCATTATCTCGATTGCGGAGTAAGCGGCGGGGTTTGGGGACTGCAAAATGGTTACAGTTTAATGTCCGGCGGCGAAAAAGAGCCATCGGAATATGTTTACCCTATTTATGAAACTCTTGCCCCAAAATACGGCTATACATACTGCGGCAAGAGCGGAGCGGGTCATTTTGTTAAGATGGTACACAACGGAATTGAATATGGTATGATGCAGTCTTATGCAGAAGGTATGGAAATTCTTGAAAAGTCACCATTTAATTTAGATTTAAAATCAGTTGCCAACGGGTGGCGTTTCAGCAGTGTGATAAGATCTTGGCTGTTGGATTTAATTGTGAATGCTCTGGAGGATGATCCTAAATTAGAAAAAATTAAAGACTATGTACCAGATAGTGGTGAGGGAAGATGGACGGCTCAGGCAGCTATTGAATTTGGCGTTCCTGCCCATGTTATTACTTCATCTTTATACAATAGATTTCAATCGCAGCAGGAAGAATCGTTTGCAATGAAGGTGCTTTCAGCTCTGAGAAATCAGTTTGGCGGACACGCTGTTAAAATGAAGAATAATAATTAACAATTGAAAACGGAATAAATTAAATGAACAAACCGGAAAACAGTATTTTAGTAATATTCGGAGCTACGGGAGATTTGACAAAACGTAAACTCATACCGGGTATCTTTGCCCTTGAAATACAAAATTTATTGCCCGATAATTTTGCAATTCTTGGTGCAAGCAGATCAAAAAAGAGCGATGATGAATTTAGAAAATTGATGCGTGACAGTTTGATAAAATATTCTAATTCGGCTGATTCAAAAAAGATAGACACATTCCTTAAAAAAATATGTTACCAGTCTGTTGATGCGAAAGATCCAAATGATTACCCGAATCTATTAGAAAGGCTGCAAAAATTAAGAAAAGAATTATCAATTAATGGGAACACAATTTTTTATCTTTCTACTCCGCCTAGTCTATACGGCGTAATCCCGCAAAATCTTTCAAGTATAAATCTAAATAAAGAAGATGACGGATGGAAGAGAGTAATAATTGAAAAACCTTTTGGTTATGATTTACAAAGTGCCGAAGAATTAAATAAATCACTCAATAAAAATTGGCAGGAACATCAGCTTTACAGGATTGATCATTATTTGGGTAAAGAAACTGTGCAGAATCTTTTGGTTACAAGATTTTCCAACGGAATTTTTGAACCGCTGTGGAATAGGAATTATGTTCATCACGTTGAAATAACTTCTGCAGAATCAATAGGAGTAGAAAAGCGGGGGGGTTATTACGAAAGCTCCGGCGCTTTGCGGGATATGATCCAAAATCATTTGCTGCAAATTGTTGGGTTCATCGCTATGGAACCTCCTTCATCAATGGATTCAAATTCCATCAGGAATGAAATGGTAAAAGTATTTCAATCGATTCGCCCAATTAAGGAAGATGAAGTAATTAATTCTGCCATCCGCGGGCAATATCTTGCAGCAACAATAAAAGGAGAAAAGGTATCCGGTTACCGCGAGGAAGAAGGTGTTGATCCGAATTCTAAAACAGAAACTTTTGCCGCATTAAAATTTTATATTGATAACTGGCGCTGGGGCGGAATTCCGTTTTATATTCGTACAGGCAAGCATCTGCCAACAAAAGTAACCGAAGCGGTAATTCATTTTAAACCTACTCCGCACTACCTTTTTGTGCAAAAAGATATTTGCGAAGGGTGCAACCAACTCGTAATAAGAATTCAACCCGATGAAGGAATTCTTTTAAAATTTGGTATGAAGGTGCCGGGCGCGGGCTTTGAAGTTCAAAATGTAAATATGGATTTTCACTATTCAGATTTGAGTGACCAAAGAATTCCGACAGCTTATGAAAGGCTGCTTCACGATTGTATGCTCGGCGATTCCACACTTTATGCCAGAGACGATGCAGTTATGGCTGCATGGAAGTTTTTAGAACCCGTTATAAATGCATGGCAAAATGATCCTGATATTCCTGTATATGGTTATCCTGCAGGAACTTGGGGACCCGAAAATGCCGATAAATTGATAGAAGACCCAACGATGACATGGCGTTATCCATGCAAAAATCTTTCTGATGACGGAGTGTTTTGCGAATTATGATTAAGGATCAACCAATTAAAATATTTCCGACTGTTGAGACATTAGCGAAAACATTTGCAGAGCTATTAAAACAAAATGTTGATATGACTGATGATAATGATTTCTATTCTATTGCGCTTTCAGGCGGTTCAACGCCAAATAAAATCTTTAGATATCTTTCGGAAAATTTTGATGACAAAATCAATTGGGCGAAAATCAAAATATTTTTTGGAGATGAAAGATGCGTGCCGCCGGATAATGAAGAGAGTAACTATAGAATGGCAAACGAAAGTCTGTTGAAAAAAATTTCAATCCCAAAAGAAAATATTTTTAGAATTAAAGGTGAAAACGATCCCGTAAAAGAAGCTGCACGTTACGAAGAAGTTCTTAAAAGTAATATTCCGTCAGTAACTGGAATTCCGCAGTTTGATTTGATTCTGCTTGGCCTTGGTGAAGACGGTCACACGGCTTCAATTTTTCCAAATCAGGTATACCTGTTTTACTCAATACACCTTTGTGAGGTAGCTGTTCATCCGCAAACAAAACAGAAACGAATTACAATAACAGGAAAAATAATTAATAATGCAAAACACATACTATTTCTGGTAACCGGCAAAAACAAAGCGAGTGTGCTGAGTAAAATTATCGATGTAAACAATTCCAAAAGTGAATACCCCGCATCTCTTGTTAATCCGAAAAACGGAAAGTTAACCTGGCTTTTAGATATCGAAGCATCAAAAATGTTTGTTAGTAAATCCAATAATGATGTGATTGAACGATGATACTTGCAGGCGACATCGGCGGAACGAAAACTCTGTTAGCTCTTTTTGAAGTTAACGAAGACGATTTACGCGAAATAAAATCCAAAAGTTATGTTAGCAAAGAGTTTAAAAATTTGATTCCCATCTTAAATGATTTTTTAAAGGATGAAAGGGATATACCGAAAAGTGCTGCGTTCGGAATTCCCGGACCCGTTGTTAATGGCAGAGCAAAATCGACAAATCTGCCCTGGATAGTTGATGAAGAAAACTTAAGTAATAAAATTAAAATTCCCTGCGTAAAAATTGTAAACGATCTCGTAGCAACAGCTTATGCGGTACCTTATTTAAAACCCGAAGAACTGATTACAATAAAAGAAGGTACGGCAGAACATTTTTCTCAACGCTTTGCAGTAATAGCCCCAGGAACAGGATTGGGGCAGGCTTTTATGCTATGCGAAGGAAATAAAAGAATCGTTATTCCTTCAGAAGGCGGTCATTCAGATTTTGCGCCGTCAAATAAATTAGAAACGGAGTTGTTTCTTTACCTTAAAAAGAAATATGATCATGTAAGTTATGAAAGAATAATTTCAGGCAGCGGAATTCCAAACATATTTGATTTTCTTATTGAAGTTCATCACCTAAAACCGGAAGATAAAACTCTTACAAGAATGAAAACGGAAGACAAAGCAAAAGTAATTTCCGATATGGCTTTAGAACAAAAAGATAAAGTTTGTGAAAAAGCTCTGGACATTTTTGTGTCTGTATTAGGAGCACATGCAGGAAATTTTGTGTTAACAACAATGGCAACCGGCGGAATTTACCTCGGTGGAGGTATTCCATTTAAAATTTTACCAAAACTTAAAGATGGAACATTTGTAAAAAGTTTTTCTGACAAAGGGAGATTAAATAAATTAGTTGGTGCTACACCAATCTTCGTGATTAACAACAACCAAGCAGCCTTAAACGGCGCAGCCAGAATCGCTCTTGAAATTGAAAATTATAAATAAGGATTAAAATGAAACAAAATATTGAACAGCTATGTATTAACACAATAAGGACTCTATCAATGGATGCAGTACAGGCTGCAAAATCCGGACACCCGGGCACACCGATGGCATTGGCTCCAGTTGTTTATTCTATTTACGACCATTTTATGAAATATAATCCGAGCAATCCAAACTGGCTTAACAGGGATAGATTCATATTATCTGCCGGACATGCTTCAATGTTGTTATACAGCATACTTCACATTACAGGTTACGATGTAACTTTGAATGATATAGAATCATTCCGACAACTTCACAGCAAGTGTGCAGGTCATCCTGAATACGGGCTTACACCGGGAGTTGAAACAACAACTGGCCCCTTAGGACAGGGGCTTGCAACAAGCGTTGGATTTGCCATTGCAGAGAAATGGCTTGAAAGTTTTTTTAACAAACCTCACTACGAACTGATAAATTATAAAACATTTGCCCTTTCTGGCGACGGATGCATGATGGAAGGAATTTCAAGCGAAGCAGCTTCAATCGCAGGGCATCTTGGTTTGGATAATTTAATCTGGTTATATGATAATAATCATATAACCATTGAAGGCAATACAAGCTTAGCTTTCACTGAAGATGTGGCAACAAGATTTATTGCTTATGGTTGGAATGTGCAGAGAGTTGGCGATGCAAACGATTTGGAAATGTTAAGCCGTGCATTAAATATCGCTATAAAAGAAAAAGGCAGACCTTCTCTCATCATTGTTGATAGCCATATTGCGTACGGCGCACCAACAAAACAGGATACTCACGGTGCACATGGTTCGCCGCTCGGTGAAGAAGAAATCAAAGCCACAAAGAAATTTTATGGTTGGGATCCTGATAAAAAGTTTTTTGTGCCGGAAGAAGTAAATGAATATGCTAATAAGATTGTTGAACGCGGTAAAAAACAAAATGCAGAATGGGATAAGCTTTTTTCAAAATATCAAAAGGAATACCCTGAACTCGCTGCTCAGTTAAAATTAATTCAGAAAAGAGAAATGCCAAAAGGATGGGATTGCTGTATTCCAACTTTTAAATACGGAGACAGTTTATCCGGCAGAAAAGCAAGCGGCAAGGTATTGAATGCTATTGCAGAAAAAATTCCGTTTATGATAGGCGGTTCGGCTGATCTGTCACCTTCCACATTTACTACTATTACAGGCACAGAAAATTTTGAAAAAGAAAGTTACAATGGAAGAAATCTTCATTTCGGAATTCGAGAACATGCTATGGGCGCCATTGTAAATGGTATTTCATTAAGCGGATTAAAATCTTTTGCTTCAACATTTTTGGTGTTTTCTGATTATGCACGTTCATCAATCAGATTATCTGCTTTAATGAATCAACCCGTAATTTACATTTTTACTCATGATAGTATAGGCGTTGGTGAAGACGGACCAACTCATCAACCGATTGAGCACATTGCATCATTAAGGGCTATACCGAATTTGGAAGTTATTCGTCCTGCCGATGCAAATGAGGTAGCGTTTTTATGGAAACATATTATGGAATTAAAAGACAGACCAACTGCTTTGATTTTAAGTAGACAAGATCTTTCGGTTTTCGACAGGAATAAATATGCATCTGCCCAAGGCGCATTGAAAGGTGGGTATATACTTGCAGATTGTGAGGGGGCTCCGGATGTAATTTTAATTTCAACCGGCTCTGAAGTTTCAATGTGTATTGAAGCATACGAAGAACTGATGAAGGACGGAATTAATACAAGAGTAGTTAGTATGCCTTGCTGGAGTTTATATGAAAGACAAAGCCCTGAATATTGGAAATCAGTTTTGCCATCTAACATTACCGCACGGGTTGCTGTTGAAGCCGGCTCAACATTTGGCTGGAGAAGATTCGTCGGCTTGCACCATCAGGGTGAGGTCCTGGGAATGAGAACTTTCGGTGCATCGGGCAAGTTAAGCAGTTTATTAGAAGAGTTTGGATTAACAACAGATTCAATCATTAAATCTGCTAAAGAAGTAATTAGAAAAAATAAAAATATTTAGGAGTGGAAAATGTCAAAGCTAAATCAACTTGCTGAAATTGGTCAATCAATCTGGTACGATTATATACGCAGACAATTTATAACAGGCGGAGAATTAAAAAATCTAATCGATAGAGGATTACGTGGTGTTACTTCTAATCCATCTATTTTTGAAAAAGCAATTGCCGGGAGTAATGATTACGATGAAGATTTAAAAAGCCTGATTGGAAAAGGTTTATCAACCGAAGAGATATATGAAAAATTAGCATTTAAGGATATTGAACTTGCAACTGATTTAATGCTGCCTGTTTATGAAAAAACTAATAAGCTGGATGGTTATGTGAGTATTGAAGTAAGTCCTAAATTAGCACATCTTACAGATAAAACAATCGAACAGGCAAAAAGAATTTTTGCACTGTTGAACAAACCCAATGTAATGATTAAAGTACCGGCAACCGAAGAAGGACTGCCTGCAATTACAGAACTAATCGGCTCGGAAATAAATGTAAATGTTACACTTATTTTTAATATTGAAAATTACAAAAAGGTCGCCGCAGCTTATCTTGATGGTCTTGAATTGTTGCTTGAGAGAAATGGCGACTTATCAAAAGTTGCATCAGTTGCATCATTTTTTATTAGCAGAATTGATGCTGCGGCAGATAAAGAATTGGATAGAGTTCACGCAGATGATCTTAAAGGAAAAATAGCGATTGCAAATGCAAAAAATTCTTATCTGGCATTTGAGAAAATTTTTAGCGGCGATAGATGGAATAAATTAAAAGAAAACGGCGCAACTGTTCAGCGGTTGCTTTGGGCAAGTACAGGAACAAAAAATCCGCTGTATCCCGATACACTTTATGTTGACAGCCTTATTGGCAATCCAACTGTTAACACCGTACCACCGGCAACTTTTAATGCTCTTCTGGACCACGGGAAAATAGTTTCCACATTGGATAAAAATACAGAGCAAGCTATTGAGCAGCTTGAAGCATTTAAAAAACAGGGGATAGATTTAGATAAAATTACAAATCAACTACAAAAGGACGGAGTGCAATCATTTGCAAAATCTTTTGAAAATATAATGATCGCTATAAAAGACAAAATTGAAAGAATAAAGAAGGACGAAAAGCTTTTTAAAACTTCATTGGGTAATTACCAAAAAGATGTAGATAATACTATTGCTGAATTGAAAGAACAAAATGTTATTGATAGAATATGGGCAAAAGATTATACGGTTTGGGGTGACAAACCTGATGAAATAACAAACCGTCTTGGCTGGTTAAAAAGTCCCGAAGTTTCTATGGAAATGATGGACGACATTAATGAATTTGTTGAAGCGGTAAAAAAAGATGGTCTCACCCACGCATTGCTTCTTGGAATGGGTGGTTCAAGTTTAGCTCCTGAAGTATTCAGGCTCACATTTGGAGTGAAAGAGGGCTATCTTGATTTAGTGGTTTTAGACAGTACACATCCTGAGTCTGTTCTAGAGAAAGCAAAACGATTCGATCCGGAAAAAACATTGTACATCGTATCAACAAAATCCGGTGGAACAGTTGAAACACTTTCATTCATGAAATTTTTCTACAATCAAACACTTAAAAAAGTAGGCAAAAAAAATACAGGTGAACATTTCATTGCGATTACCGATCCGGGAAGTAAATTGGAACAAATTGCCTCACAGTTGAATTTCAGAAAAACTTTTTTAAATGATCCGGATATAGGCGGAAGATATTCTGCGCTATCATTATTTGGTGTAATTCCGGCAGCTCTAATTGGGGTAGATCTGAATAAACTATTAGACAAGGCAGCGGTAATGGTTTGCAATAGTGAAGGAGCGAACTGCCCTGTTTATGGTAATAATACACCTGCCATACTTGGTTGTATTATGGGCAAGCTTGCTGATAGTGGAAGAGATAAAATTACATTTATCACATCCAATGAATTATCATACTTCGGCGCCTGGGTTGAACAGTTAATTGCTGAAAGCACGGGAAAGAACGGCAAAGGTATATTGCCTGTTGTTGGCGAAGAAGTAACAACGCCGGAGTTTTATTCTGATGATAGATTATTTATCTATTTGCATCTAATAAATGATAAGTCAAAAGATGCTGCGGTACAAGCACTTAAAGAGGCAGGTCATCCTGTGGTTGAAATTATGTTGAAAGATATTTACGAACTCGGCGGAGAATATTTCAGATGGGAAATGGCAACTGCAATAGCCGGATGGGTAATAAATATTCAACCTTTTGATCAGCCAAATGTTGAAGCCGCCAAAATTCTTGCCAAAGAAATGCTCACTGAATATTTAAAAGAAGGCAAGCTTCCGCAGCCAGATGCAAAATTCAATTGTGATGGATTAAAAGTCTTCACAGAATCTAGTACTAATAATCTTAATTCACTTATAAACGAACTTTTTGGTGATAATGATAAACAGTTCCGAAATAAGGATAATCGATATGTTGCAATTCAGTCCTATTTAAAACCCGATGATGCAACAACCAAACAGCTTCAGAAGTTAAGAACTGCAATTCAAAAGAAATATAAATCAGCAGTTACTGTTGGCTACGGACCGAGATTCCTTCATTCTACAGGTCAGCTTCACAAAGGCGATGCGGGGAATGGTGTTTTTATACAGATAATTTCAAGAATTAATGAAGATGCACCCATTCCAAATAATGCGGGTGAAGATAAATCAAATATGACATTCGGTGTGCTTATTACTTCTCAGGCATTCGGAGACCGCCTAGCACTAATTGGAAATAAAAGTAAAGTAATATCTTTCCAATTAGAAACAGAAGTTAACAGCGCATTAGAAATTTTAAACAACAACTTTACATTATATAATGATACTCAAGTTGACCACTTACGTTGATAAACAGTTGAAACGGTTATTATACTTGATTTTTTGCATTTACCCACGACTTAAGTCGTTGGTAAATATACAAAACCTTATTTTTTTAACCGTTTTAACGGTTTTTTACATATCAATTTTTAAGCATAAACTTGAGTAATGATAAAAGCAATTATATTTGATCTTGATGGAACACTTGTTCAAACGGAAATATTAAAAGCCCATTCATACGGAAAAGCACTTGAACAACTAAGTGAAAATTCTGTGCAAGAAGAACAGGTTGTAGAGAGTTTTAAAGAATTGGTTGGATTGAGCCGAAAAGAAGTTGCCAAAAAGTTGATTGAACAATATGGAGATTATATTGTTAGAACTCATATCAAGTCTGAAAACAAATCACTTCCTGAACTCCTAATTGAACGTCGATTGAATATATATCGTAATATGTTATCCGATCCGGCGATTCTACCTAAATATTCTTGCAGGCATAATATAAAACTGCTAAAGACTGTAAGGGAAAAAGGATTCAAAACGGGCTTAGCCACAATGTCGCACTGCGAGCAGGTTAAAAAAGTACTAAAGATCATTGAATTAGAAAATCACTTCGATTGTATAATTACACGGGATGAAGTAAAAAATGCAAAACCCGATCCTGAAATTTACCTGAATATGTTGGAAAAACTTAAGGTCAATAAGAAAGAAGCGATAATAATTGAAGATTCTGTTTCGGGAATTAAAGCCGCACTGGCTGCCGGCATAATAGTATTTGCAGTAACCAACAGTTTAACAAAGGATAAAGTTAATAACAGCGGGATAATTGACAGTGCATTCATTATAAATGACCGGAGGGGTTTAAGCAAAAAAGTTTTATTATTTATATCTAGCACTGCAGGATAGTACCCTTCAAATTTCTAAAAAAGGAGAGCTGAAGTTGTTTAAAATAAAAAAAGGCGACTACCTACTCTCCCACCCAGTTGCCCAGGCAGTACCATCGGCGTTCAGGGGCTTAACTTCTCTGTTCGGAATGGGAAGAGGTGTAACACCCTGGCTATAGTCGCCAAACTCTTAGTTTGAAAATCAAAAAAATGAAAGATGAAAGAGCAGAGCCTGCCATAAATAAAGAGCTACAAATCTCTGTGAATAAAAATATATTGGTTAAGTCTCACGACTTATTAGTACTGCTCGGCTAAATACATTACTGCACTTACACCTGCAGCCTATCAACCTCGTCATCTCCGAGGAGTCTTCAGTCCCGATTTGCATCGGGAGGGATACCTTATCTTGAAGTGTGCTTCGTGCTTAGATGCTTTCAGCGCTTATCACAACCGAACATAGCTACCCAGCGGTGCCGCTGGCGCGACAACTGGTGCACTAGAGGTTCGTTCACTCCGGTCCTCTCGTACTAGGAGCGACCCTTCTCAAGTATCCTGCGCCCGCATAGGATAGGGACCGAACTGTCTCACGACGTTCTGAACCCAGCTCACGTACCGCTTTAATGGGCGAACAGCCCAACCCTTGGGACCTTCTTCAGCCCCAGGATGCGATGAGCCGACATCGAGGTGCCAAACCTTGCCGTCGATATGAACTCTTGGGCAAGATCAGCCTGTTATCCCCGGAGTACCTTTTATCCTTTGAGCGACGGCACTTCCATTCGCAGCCGTCGGATCACTAAGTCCTGCTTTCGCACCTGCTCGACCTGTATGTCTCGCAGTCAAGCTCCCTTTTGCCTTTGCACTCAACGCATGATTACCAACCATGCTGAGGGAACCTTTGAGAGCCTCCGTTACCATTTGGGAGGCGACCGCCCCAGTCAAACTACCCGCCTAACACTGTTCCGGATCCTGATTCAAGGACCGCGGTTAGAATCCAAATAAAACAAGGGTGGTATTTCACCGTTGGCTCCACCGAAACTAGCGTCCCGGCTTCAAAGCCTCCCACCTATCCTACACATGCTTTACCCGAACCCAATATTAGGGTGCAGTAAAGGTTCACGGGGTCTTTCCGTCCATATGCGGGTAACCGGCGTCTTCACCGGTACCACAATTTCACCGAGCCCGTGGTTGAGACAGTACCCAGATCGTTGCACCATTCGTGCAGGTCGGAACTTACCCGACAAGGAATTTCGCTACCTTAGGACCGTTATAGTTACGGCCGCCGTTTACTGGGGCTTCAATTCAGAGCTTCTCTCCGATAAATCGGAGATAACCCCTCCTTTTAACCTTCCAGCACCGGGCAGGTGTCAGTCCCTATACATCGTCTTAATTGACTTCGCAGAGACATGTGTTTTTGTTAAACAGTCGCCTGGGCCTTTTCACTGCGGCCCCTTTCAGCTCCTCCCGCAGGGGATTCACCTACCGGGGGCACTCCTTCTCCCGAAGTTACGGAGTTAATTTGCCGAGTTCCTTAACCACGGCTCACTCGAGCACCTTAGAATACTCATCTCGTCTACCTGTGTCGGTTTGCGGTACGGACCAATATATTTTTCCCGTACGAAGCTTTTCTTGGCAGTATGATTACGATCAGTTTATGGGCTAAGCCCTCCCGTTCGCATCTCGGCCTTAAGGAAAAGCGGATTTGCCTACTCTTCCAGCCTACTTGCTTAGACCACCTAATCCAACAGGTGGCTGATCTTCACTCCTGCGTCCCTCCTTACGGTCAAACAAAATATACCGGGTACAGGAATATTAACCTGTTTCCCATCGCCTACGCCTCTCGGCCTCGGCTTAGGACCCGACTAACCCTGAGATGATTAGCATTGCTCAGGAAACCTTAGACTTTCGGTGAACAGATTTCTCATCTGTTTTATCGTTACTTATGCCAACATTTGCTCTTCTATACGCTCCAGCAAACCTCGCGGTTCACCTTCAGTGCATATAGAATGTTCCTCTACCACTTCCCGATAAATCAGGAAATCCACAACTTCGGTAGGTAATTTAAGTCCCGAGTATTGTCGACGCCGAGTCGCTTGACTAGTGAGCTATTACGCACTCTTTAAATGAATGGCTGCTTCTAAGCCAACATCCTAGTTGTCTAAGCAACTCAACATCCTTTCTCTGTTAACTACCATTTGGGGACCTTAGTTGGTGGTCTGGGTTGTTTCCCTTTTGGCGATGAAGCTTATCCCCCACCGCCTGACTCCCGAGAAACATGTATACGGAATTCGGAGTTTGTCTGGGTTTGGTACCGTTGTGACAGCCCTAGCCCAATCAGTGCTCTACCTCCGTTACACTTTTACTCGAGGCTAGCCCTAAAGCTATTTCGAGGAATACGAGCTATTTCCGGGTTTGATTGGCCTTTCACCCCTACCCTCACCTCATCCAAGCGGTTTTCAACCCACACTGGTTCGGACCTCCATGAGGTTTTACCCTCACTTCATCCTGGACAAGGGTAGCTCACCCGGTTTCGCGTCTACCGCACGTTACTTCAATCGCCCGGTTAGGACTTGCTTTCGCTATGGCTACTCTGCTTAGCAGATTAACCTTGCAACATACGAGTAACTCGTTGGCTCATTATCCAAAAGGCACGCTGTCATCCCGATAAATCGGGACTCCAACCGTTTGTAAGCACACGGTTTCAGGTACTATTTCACTCTCCTATTAGGAGTTCTTTTCACCTTTCCCTCACGGTACTGATTCACTATCGGTTACGGGAGAGTATTTAGCCTTACCAGATGGTTCTGGCAGATTCCCACAAAATTCCACTTACTTCGTGGTACTTGGGAACATATTCCAAAGAGTTATACTATTTTCGCTTACAGGACTATCACCTTCTATGGTTGAACTTTCCAAAACATTCAGCTAATAGTATAATTTTTGACTCTTCGGCCTATCAGTAATTCGGCCCGAATATGCCCCGCAACACCTCTAACGCAACGGTTACTTCCTTTAACACGTTAGACAGTTTAGGCTATTTCCCTTTCGCTCGCCACTACTCAGGAAATCACTCTTGTTTTCTCTTCCACCGGGTACTTAGATGTTTCAGTTCCCCGGGTTTGCTTCACACAACCTATGAATTCAGTTGTGGATGATCCCGCATTACCAGGATCGGGTTGCCCCATTCGGAAATCCACGGATCTTAGGTTATTTCCACCTCTCCGTGGCATATCGCAGGTAGTCACGTCCTTCTTCGCCTTCCCGTACCAAGGCATCCACCGTGTGCCCTTAGTAACTTAACCAAAATTTTTATACACAGAATAGATTTGTATTCTTTAGTTTATTTATTTAGGCTCAGTAAAACCTTTTACCAAAGTAAATTGGAAATTGGTTTTTACTCTTTCAATCTTTCAAAGAACATATATTCGCAATAAGCGAGAATTGTGGAGCTAATCGGGATCGAACCGATAACCTCCGCCTTGCAAGGGCGGTGCTCTCCCAGTTGAGCTATAGCCCCTTAAATTTTTAAGGGGTACTAATATTAAATAAGAACTATTAGCACAACGCCTTTTGTAAATGTGGGCCTGAGTGGAGTTGAACCACTGACCTCACGCTTATCAGGCGTGCGCTCTAACCATCTGAGCTACAGGCCCAGTTTTAATTGTACACAAAAAAAATTATCTTAAGAAAATATCTTCAGATCAATTTCTAATAATGAACAATAAAAAAATTATACTAAATTAAAAAAAGAGTGAGTGTTAGTCAATTAAAGGTTTCAAGATTACTCTAGAAAGGAGGTGATCCAGCCGCACCTTCCGGTACGGCTACCTTGTTACGACTTAGCCCCAGTTACCGGTTTTACCTTAAACAGCTCCCTCCCCGAAGGGTTAGGATACTGGCTTTGGGTACCCCCGGCTTCCATGGCTTGACGGGCGGTGTGTACAAGGCCCGGGAACGTATTCACCGTGGCATGCTGATCCACGATTACTAGCAATTCCAACTTCATGGAGTCGAGTTGCAGACTCCAATCCGAACTGGGGATGCCTTTGTGGGATTGGCTTCACCTCGCGGCTTCGCTACCCATTGTAGCACCCATTGTAGCACGTGTGTAGCCCTAGGCGTAAGGGCCATGCGGACTTGACGTCATCCCCACCTTCCTCACTACTTGCGTAGGCAGTCCCATTAGAGTGCTCAGCATTACCTGATGGCAACTAATGGCAGGGGTTGCGCTCGTTGCGGGACTTAACCCAACACCTCACGGCACGAGCTGACGACAGCCATGCAGCACCTGTACAGCAGCCCCGAAGGGAAAGGTACTTTCATACCCGGTCTACTGCATTTCAAGCCTAGGTAAGGTTCTTCGCGTTGCATCGAATTAAACCACATGCTCCACTGCTTGTGCGGGCCCCCGTCAATTCCTTTGAGTTTCAACCTTGCGATCGTACTCCCCAGGTGGAATACTTAATGCGTTAGCTGCGGCACTGAATCTAAAGACCCAGCACCTAGTATTCATCGTTTACGGCGTGGACTACCAGGGTATCTAATCCTGTTTGCTACCCACGCTTTCGCGCCTCAGCGTCAGTATTGGACCAAGAGACCGCCTTCGCAACTGGTGTTCTTCCAGATATCTACGTATTTCACCACTACACCTGGAATTCCGTCTCTCTCTTCCATACTCAAGATCAGCAGTATCAAAGGCAGTTCTACAGTTGAGCTGTAGGATTTCACCTCTGACTTACTGACCCGCCTGCGCGCCCTTTACACCCAGTAAATCCGGACAACGCTTGCTCCCTACGTATTACCGCGGCTGCTGGCACGTAGTTAGCCGGAGCTTTCTCTGAGGGTACAGTCAAGTTCCGATTCGATCGGAATTATTCTTCCCCTCTAACAGGAGTTTACAATCTTACGACATTCATCCTCCACGCGGCGTTGCTGGGTCAGGCTTTCGCCCATTGCCCAATATTCCTCACTGCTGCCTCCCGTAGGAGTCTGGACCGTGTCTCAGTTCCAGTGTGGCTGATCATCCTCTCAGACCAGCTACTGATCGTAGCCTTGGTAAGCCGTTACCTCACCAACAAGCTAATCAGACGCAAGTTCATCCTTAGACGCCATATAGACTTTAACAACATCACCATGCGGTGCCGCTGCATCATCCGGTATTAGCCCCGATTTCTCGGGGTTATCCCAGGCCTAAGGGTAGATTGCTTACGTGTTACTCACCCGTGCGCCACTTTACTCGCATCCCGAAAGACACTTTCTCGTAGACTTGCATGTGTTAAGCACGCCGCCAGCGTTCGTCCTGAGCCAGGATCAAACTCTCCGTTGTAAATTTTTATATTTAAACGATTGTAATCCTAGCGATTATTCGCTTTTTTTATTGAAACCATTTAACTGACAGGTTAAATGCACTCACTCTTTCAAAGAACAAAACCCTTCAAAAAGAAGGGCTATAAATTTAATTTCTATTATCTCCAATGTCAAGGTACTGATTCAGAATATCAAACTTTATTTTTTAATTCCGGCTGAATTCTGTAGTAAATAAATTTAGAAAATAGCTTTTCTAATATATTGTATTTTAATTAAAAGTCAAGTATTTAAAATCATTTGAACGCTGCAATTATTAAAAGTATAACAGTGGCAATACTTCCTAGCATTCCAATATAGATTGCATATTCTGCTGCAGAGGTTCGGAAAGATATCAACCTTTCTTTAGGGACATAAACGTAATCGCCTTCTTCCAAAATTACAGTTTGTTCATAGGGAGATATCCAATATCGTGAACCTCCCTTAATAACCATTATCTCATCCGGTACAGCTAACTCTCCCATACCACCGGCTTCACTTATGTAGTAGCTAAATTCCTTACCTTCAGCAAGCGGTACATAGCCGGGCTTGGCAACCTGCCCAAATACATAAACAGATTTTTTTATTGCAGGCACAACAATTACATCGCCACTTTTTACAATATAACTGCTTATATCTGATTCCGGGTCATCTATATTTGTAAAATCCAGAGAGCTGCCTTCGGTTAAAACTCTTAACTGATTTTCCAAAAAGAAGTAAGATGAATCTTCCGGGTAAACATTCGACATTCTATACATCAACATTGTTTCCAGATTAACAATTGTATTTCTTAGATTAACATCTTCAAGGTCCGGCTGGTCCGCCAAATCAATTCCATATTGTTTCTCTAAAAAAACTGCCAGGCTATTACCAGAATATAATTTTGCACGTCTTAATGATGCTTCTTTTGTAAAACCTCCCGCAGTTTGGATAACATCATATAGTTTGGTATTGTTCTTAGTAATCGGGAATGAACCGGGGTTTCTTATTTCACCTAATACCATCACATAATAATTTTTTCGCTGCGTCTCGGGAGCAAGAACTTTTATTTGATCCCCCCTTTTTAGTTTTATATTACTATTGATTTCAACTGTATCAGTATATAACGTTTCACCATCGTAACTTAATCTGCTAATTAAAACATTATTAACATCTTCAAATGCATTGTTCACACCCATTGCAATTTCCAAAGCATCGTTAAGACTATCTCCTTCAACAAAGAAAAATAAACCCGGCTTATTAACAGCACCCGAAATTGTGAAAAAATTTCTTGAAATATCATTTGCTGGGAAGATCAAAACATCATCATTTTTTAAATATGGGTTATAATTAAAATCACCTGTAATTCTAAACCTCTGCAAGTCAACTGATATTTCTTCGCCAGTGCTTCTTTTTAATATAATTCCGCGTAAAGAATAGTTGTTTAATTTACTTTCTACTTTTCTAATAATTTGTGGATCGTTTGAAGTCCGAACTGCGCGCTCTCTTGCTTCGAGGTATAACCTGGTTACGAGCTGATCAACTCTATCGGAGATAAAAGCAGGGAATGATCCTGTCACAGGGAAGTCACCGCCTATAGTAACACTTATAGTTGCCGTACTTAACAGATTAGCATTGTTTAGTCGATTATCAAGCACCTGCGCATTTGCAAATGCTGTAGCAATTAGTAAGAGAATTATGATTAAACTTTTTTTCATTTATATTTTCCAGACTTTCTAATAAAAATTTTATCTTAACCCATATTGAGTTTGGTAATAATTTTGGTATTCACCAGAAATAATTCTTTTCCACCATTGTTCATTATCCAGATACCATTTAATTGTTTGAGAAACGGCATCTTCAAAAGTAAATTTAGGATTCCAGCCAAGTTCACTTTCTATTTTTGTCGAATCAATCGCATAACGTCTGTCATGTCCCGGTCTGTCTTTAACATATTCAATCATATCTTCCGATTTACCAAGCTCTCTTAATATAAGTTTTACAATTTCGATGTTCGGCATTTCCGTTCGTGCCCCGATGTTGTAAACTTCGCCCTCTTTACCTTTTTCAAAAACAGCTTTCACTGCTCTGTTATGGTCGACAACATAAATCCAGTCACGCACATTCATTCCATCACCATATACGGGAAGCTTTTTGTTATTTAGGGTATTGATGATCATCAACGGAATTAGCTTTTCAGGGAACTGGTATGATCCGTAATTATTAGAACATCTTGTTATCACAACAGGTAAACCATACGTATGATGAAACGATAAAGCCATCATATCTGCGGATGCTTTGCTTACTGAATAAGGACTGTTGGGATGCAGCGGTGTTTCCTCTGTAAATAACCCTTCGGAGTCCAAACTACCGTAAACTTCATCTGTTGAGACTTGCAGGAACTTTTCCACTTCAAATTTTCTTGATGCTTCCAACAATACATTTGTTCCTAATACATTAGAACGAAAGAAAACTTCCGAGCCGAGAATGCTTCTATCAACATGAGATTCGGCTGCAAAATTTATAACATATTTTATATCAAACTTTTGAAATAAATAATTTACAAGCTCGGCATTAATTATATCACCTTTAATAAAGTGATAGTTTTTTTTCGTTTCGGAGAGAACAAGATTTTCGAGATTTCCTGCATAAGTTAACTTATCGAGATTGATAATGTTATAATCATCCCTCTCATCCAAAATATAATTTATAAAGTTACTGCCAATAAAACCGGCTCCGCCTGTTACTAATACATTGTTCATAATTAGAAAGAAAAGAATCCTATAAATATACCTGATTGGATAAAGAAAGAGTTTGCATTTAAATCGGAAGGAACATTTTTTAACTCCTGCTCATTATCAGCTGTCCAATCCTCGTTGAAAGCTAACTGGTATCCAACTCCTAATCTGATAAGTATGAACCTGTTTAATGGAAAATCGAGGTTAAAAGTTGGAGTGAACATCCAATAACTGTTTTCTAAAGTTCTGCTAAAAGAAGTATTCTCATTCGATGCAAATTCTTCCCAGGTTCCTTGCCAACTAAAATTTCCTGAGTTTCTATACAATTGAATTTCCAAAGTTCCAGCACCTATAATGGCACCTATTGATAAAGCGATATCCTTAATGATTGGTATGGTATATTCGATTGTGATGCCTCCGCCGCCAAGGTTATAAACCACTTCTCTGTTGACACCATCAACAGTTTGAGAAGTTGAAACTGAACCACCATAACCCATACCGCCTATTCTTAAAAATTTTATAAAGCCGATATAGATAAATCCGGCACCTCCAGAAGAATAAAAGCCGCTTGTCGAAAGTTTGGGCATACCAATTAATTTCAATTCTACATTTATTGGATCTAAATTTGGGATATACCACGCAGGCACGTAACCAATACCTCCGCCAAATGGTGCATCAAAATATTTTTTTTGCTGCTGCGGAAAATTTAATGCGGTAAAAAGTATAACTATCGCAAATATTAAATATTTATTCATAAATCTTTCTCAAATAATTTATAAATTTATCAAAGGAACTTAGAAAAAACAAAGATTTTATTTTGAGGCACTAACTTACAAATTAGATGAACAATTTAATAAGTCATTATAAGGGTATAATTCGATGAGTAGAAAATTTTTATTAACCGGCGGTAGCGGACTTTTAGGACAATACTTAAACATTGAAGCAGCAAAAGAAAATGATATTTTAACACTCTACAACAATAACGTTGGTAACTGCGATGAATTTAAAAGTACAAAGGCAGATATTACAAACTTTAATTTGATGAGGGAAATATTTTCTTCATTCAAACCGAACGTTGTGATTCACACTGCTGCGGTTACAAATCCAATTCCGCTGCCAGGACAAATTACGAGAGATGTTTATTTTGTAAACGTTAATGCGACAAAAAATATTGCGGAATTATGCAAACAATTTGATGCGAGGTTAATTTACATTTCAACCGATTTGGTTTACGCCGGTTACCGTGGGTCGATGCTTAAAGAAGATGCGAAGCTTATCCCTGTTTCACTTTATGCTGAAACAAAGTTAATGGGTGAGATGAAAGTAAAAGAAACTTTAGTAAACTATCTGATATTAAGAACTGCATTACTTTATGGATTTGGTTTGAATCATTCGAACTGCCACTTTCATAAAATGAATGAGGAACTTAAGAACGGCAAACCCGTAAAATTGTTTGTTGATCAATTTCGGACACCGATATCTTTACAAGACGCAGCAGAGATAATAACCAATATTGCACAAATGGATATCAACAATGAAACAATTAATTTAGGCGGAGTTGGAAGGGTTTCACGTTACGAGATGGGAGAGATTCTTTGCTCTGTTGCTGGGTACGATAGATCGTTGCTAGAAAAAATTTCTTTAAACGATGTACCTGAATTGCCAAAAGTAGATGACGTTTCGCTTAACACGGATAAGCTCCAGTCACTTGGTTTTAAACAAAAGAGTATTGAAGAAAGTATTTCAAATATAATTCATGGCAATTAGTGAAATTAGTGGCTAACTTTCCTGCCACGAATTACACGAAATAACACTAATAAAATTATGGAACAACTTCTCGGTGCACATACTTCAACTTCAGGCGGAGTTTCAAAATCTGTTGATCTGTCAGAGAAGCTTGGCTTTACAGCAATGCAGATCTTCACAAAAAATAACAACCGCTGGATCCAAAAGCAGTTGGAAGAAAAAGAAATTGAAGCATTCAAAACCAAGCTAAAAAATTCAAATATTAAATATGTTGTATCACACGACTCTTATTTAATCAATCTTTGTGCAACGGATAAAGAGATATTAAAAAAATCACGCATTGCATTTTTAGATGAGTTAGAAAGATGTGAGCTGCTCGGAATTCCTCACCTAAATTTTCATCCTGGCTCTCATCTCGGTGCGGGAGAAGAGGATGGAATAAAGCTTATCGCCGAATCGATTAATATTGTACACGATAAAACAAAAGGATACATGGTAAGCAGTATGCTTGAAACTACTGCGGGACAAGGAACTGCAATAGGTTACAGGTTTGAGCAACTACAAAAAATAATTGATCTTGTTGAGCAAAGGGAAAGAATGACTGTTTGTCTTGATACTGCACACGTGTTTGCAGCAGGTTACGATATAAAAGATCCAATGAATTTTAAGAAAGTAATAAAAGAGTTTGATCAGATAATCGGACTTGAGAGACTAAAATGTTTTCATATGAATGATAGCAAAAAGGAACTCGACAGCAGAGTTGACAGACACGAACATATCGGCAATGGGTTTATTGGTCTTGATGGCTTTTCAAATATTATGAACGATAAACGATTGAAAAAAATTCCGAAGATTTTGGAAACTCCAAAGGGAAAAGAACAATTAGAAGATTTAGAAAATTTAAAAGTGCTACGTGGACTGATAAAATAGTAAGGATTTTTTTATTCAGTTGATTCTAATGCTCTAACAACAATAATCCCAGAATCTTTCTCAATTTTCAAAACATACTCAGCTAACGGCAGCTTGGTAATCTCAACCTGGTATCCAACAATTGGTGCGTGTAATACGTGAATTCTTCCATCATCCAACCTAACTGCAATGCCAACATGATTAACATCCAACCCTTTAACTTCTGAAGTGAATGCAAGAAGATCTCCGTCTTCAATTTCGTTTTCTATTTCCGCAATTTTTACCTGTGGAATGAAATAATATTTTCTTTTACTTATTTCTTCTTCCTGTTGTTTTATATGGGAAATGAAATCCGGATTCTCTTTTAAGTGTTTATAATATTGCGGATGGTCAGACATAAAACTCAAATTGAGTTCCATTTTATCCCCTCCGATTTCTTCTGTTATATCCTTAACGATACCTTTTTTTGAATTATCATAAATCCAATCAATAAAATAATGCAGACGGGATGGGTATTTATCGATCTTTCCATCTCTATAACGTATCAGCATTAGTTCGTTTTTATAATCATCAAAAGTAGTTTTACCTTGTTTAATATTTCTGCTAAAGACCAAAGTATATTCCAGAAAAGTATTGCAATCAAGACCCGTTAAATTAATAACCAATCGTTCATCACCATCAACCTCCAGCGTATGAGACACATAATCAGTTCCGATAAAACTTTTACCAACTTCGACAATTACATCTCCAATAGGTTTGTTATGAAGCTCCTTTTGAACTGCAGTTTGGAATGTTGAATTACAAATCTCAACATCCTCAGCTGTATAAACCTGTGCATCGGCACAAGCTGTTAGAGTAAAGATTAGGAAAATGATTAAGGAGAAGAGCGTATTAAAAAAACTTTCGGATGGGCCTAACCTGTCACTCTGAACAAAGTGAAGAGTCTTCTGTTTATTAATGATGAGATTCTTCATCCCGATAAATCGAGATTCAGAATGACGGCTAATATTATTAAACAGGTGGGACATATTTCACTTCTCAAGTTTCACGTCTGACGTTTTGCACTAAATAATATCTTCATCTTCAGGTAAAGAAGCATACTCTTCAATCTGTCTGGCGTGAGCAAGATTTTCAAAGCGGGCGTATTCTTTTATAAAGGCGAGACGAATTTCACCGGTAGGACCATTTCTTTGTTTGCCAACAATGACTTCACATACTCCTTCAGTAGATGTGTTGTCAGTGAATTGTTCAATTTTGTAATTTTCAGGTCGATTTAAGAATATAACCACATCAGCATCCTGTTCAATAGAACCGGATTCTCTCAAATCGGAAAGCTGTGGTCTTTTATCAGTTCTGGTTTCCACTGCCCTGTTAAGCTGTGAGAGTGCTATTACGGGAATGTTCAACTCTTTTGCCAAAGATTTTAATGAACGCGATATATGAGAAATTTCTCTTTCACGGCTTTCAGCTTTTGTGTGACCCTGCATCAACTGAAGGTAATCAATAATTATCATCCCAACATTTTTTTCAACCTTCAAGCGCCTTGCTTTTGCACGAATCTCTAAAACTGTTTGAGCCGGTGAATCATCGACATAAATGGGTGCTTCTATTAATTTGTGTGCATTCTTACTAAGCTTAACGCCTTCGGAATGCGGAAGCTTTCCTGTTCTTACCAAATGTGCATTCAGTCTTCCTTCAGCACATAACAAACGAATGATAAGCTGCATAGTTGACATTTCAAGACTGAAAATTCCCACAGGAATATCGTGATCGACAGCGGCATTGCGTGCAATAGTTAATGCGAACGCTGTTTTACCCATTGAAGGTCTTGCGGCAACTATTACTAAATCCGATTTTTGAAAACCACCTAATATTTCATCAAGCTCGTAAAATCCTGTTGGAACCGAAAATTTTTGTTGTGTTTGTGAGTGAATGGCTTCAATATATTCCAGCGCATCTCTAACTGCTCTATCCATTCCCTGGTACGATTGTGTAAGATGACTCTCGGTAATTTCAAATATTTTTCTTTCCGCCTGATCTAAAATATCGAATGCATCGTTGGTACCCTCGTAAGCAGCTTTTGCAATTTCGTGAGAGCTTGTGATCAGTCCGCGTAAAATCTGTTTTTCTAAAATTATCTTTGCGTGGTATTCAATGTTAGCAGCAGAAGAAATATTTTGAGAAAGCTGGCTAAGATAAACCGCACCGCCAACTTCATCAATCTGTTCTCTTTTTTTCAATTCTTCGTAAAGCGTAACGGTATCAATGGGTTCAGAGGATTCGAACAACGAAAGCATTGCTTCATAAATAAGCCGGTGAGATGTAAGGTAAAAACTTTCCGGTTTTAAAAGTTCAAGCGCTTTTGGTACGGCTTCTTTTTCAATCATCATTGCACCCAGAACGGATGCTTCTATTTCGGGAGCCGCAGGTGGTTTCATTCCTGCATTGTTACCGTTGGAAGGGTTTGCAGGATTAATATTATTTATTTTTTTTGATTTAGCCATTTAGCAGACAAAATACCCCGAATGATATCGGGGCGCGTAGTTATTAGTTTATATTAATTACATACGGAAAATGTAAATGTTTTATGAAAGAATCAAATCTATATTAATATTCCTTCTACTATAAATTGAATGCACGATTTAAATTGATTTTTAATGAGTCAAATATTTATTTGGATGAATTATCTTCTTTATTAAATTTTCCCAAATTTTCAATTATTGATTTTAGTTTTGCAGCTTTCTCAGGATCATTTGCTAAGATATTACTATTGTCCTTTAAATCTTGAATAATAGAATATAGATCTGGGTCGGGATTTTCAGTGCTCATTTCTTCCATAATAATTTTTGCCTCCTGAAAAATTGTCATTACTGCTTTATTAACAGCAACGTTGAAGTCAAAGGATGACAAATTCATAATATCAAAGTAAAGTACAATATAAGTAACACTTAGTAACCAACCGCTCAAGCCTAAAAATAGAGAACAACTAGAAAAAAAAGCTGGATCAATTGTATTTGCGTACAATCCTGTCGATTCGCCTATGAATAAATAAAAAGATGCCAAATAATATTCAGAATATGAAGTAAAAGAGGTTGATAACATATTTAGCTTTTCTAGACTAATTAAATAATTTGATACAACAATTATGTAAAATAGAAGCGTGGTTACAATTATACTGATTAGCTTAATTGTAAGAAGTGAACGGAAAACAGCTACACCCATTTTAGAAATAAATTGAACTTTATTAAAATTCTTTTTAACCCAATTGATTGCTTTGTCTAGAAAATTTTCATCTTTGTTAGATGATCGCGAGTAACTTTTTATGAAACTCAGAATAAAATGCTTTGAAACGTTAAATATATTATTATTCTTAATTGAATTTAGGAAATGTCCGGCTTCTTCTAGTCTATCAGAGACATAAATTAAATCTTTTTGAGTTAAAAATATATTGAGCAAAGCAAATAACAAATAAATTGTAATTATAAAACCTAGTATAATCCCTATCCACCAATAATTGTAACTATTAATTATTATATCAAAAGAAAAACTCAATAATATTATTGAATAGACTATTATGGTATTAATTCTAAGGCGGGAAATAGTAATGAACTTATTATTAAATTTACTACCCCAGTCTTGTTTTTTCTTCCCTTTATCTTTTGAAACTTTTCTAAGGAAAATTTTCTCAAATACTTTTGGAATTACTTCAAATGGAAAAAGAAAAAACGTGTAGAGAACAAGGGAGAAAGAATTTATGATGAATAATACTACAACGAATGAAATTGATACAATTAGTTTATCAAATTGACTCGAGTTAAATGCAAGTGTAATGAAATAAATAACATATATCCAAAGCAATAATAAGTAGAAATACCTAAAAAGAGTTTCATGTTTTCTAATTAATTTATTTTTTGCCCATCTATAAGTTTTGCTAAATACTTTCTTGGAAGAATAGAATACAGCTGGTGTAAAAAGTATTATTATTATAGAAAGTATGAAAAAAAAGAGCATTCGAATCTCAATTTATAATTCCATTTTTATTTGGTTTTTCTTCTTCTTTCCCTTCAATTGCGCAGCTTTAAATGTGATATTAACAGAAGGAAGTTTAAGCTGTTTGTTCTGATAATACTCTTTTAATGTTAGAATTTGGAGTCTCGGATATTTATGACCCGGAACTTCAATAAATCCAGAACCTGCAACTGTATCGAGCATTGGTTTTGTTGGTTTTGTAATTGTTAAAAAGACACCGAGCTCGCACTTATGTTTTTCCATCGCTCCAAGCAGAGCATCGATATCTTTTGACTGAATATGCTTTCCACCTTTAACCTGGAATGCTGCTCTAATTACTTTTTGCTCTTTGGGATCCACAAGATACTGCGCTAATCCGTCTATCCCTTTATCTGCACCTTTAGTACCATAGGTTGTGGCAAATACTTCAAACTCTGTTAACCACCAATCTTCGAATGCAAATGGATTTTGTTTCCATAATGCTTTCGCAGAGTTTTCTGTAGTTGGAGTTCCTCTTACTTCAAACTTGCTAACGGACTCTCCGAATGCATTTTTCAGTCTTCGTTTAATAAGAGAAATTGCAATTGGGGAAATATCAACTCCAATCCAATTACGGTGAAGTGATTCTGCTGCATCTAAAGTTGTACCACATCCGCAAAAGCCATCTAAAATAGTATCTCCTTCGTTGCTGCTTACCTTAATTATTCTCTCCAAAAGTGCCTTTGGTTTTTGTGTTGGATATCCGAGGCGTTCTTTTGTCTTTGAGCCTAAACCACCTAAACTTTTTAAATCATCCCAAATATCTTGAAGAGGTTTACCTTTCATTTCATCAAGATATCGTTTATACTTGGGTACAGTTCCTGGATTGGTTTGAATTATTCTTCCCTCTGCTATTAACTTATTCATCTTTTCTTTACTATAACGCCAATACCTCTTAATTCCCATAACTTCATAGTAGGGATTTCCTTTTGCTGCACCTCCAGGCCCTTGTAAGTTATCTAACCAGTATCTTCTACCTGTTCCTTCTTCAATAAATTTATAGTATGTATCAATATATTTTTGCTCGTATGCTACGTATTGCATGTTAAAAAAATAATCTTCCGTCTTAGCATAAAAGAGAATAACATCATGAAGTCTTCCTAAATGGCTCGCTCCCTGTTTAGTATCGCTATGACTATGGCTTCTTTTCCATATTATCTCATTAACAATATTTTTTGGCCCAAAAATCAAATCACAGACAGTTTTCAAATAATGACTCATAGTCGGATCACAATGAAGATAAAAGCTTCCGGTTGGTTTCAGCACCCTGTGTAATTCAAGAATACGTAATGTCATCATTGTTAAATAAGGGAAAGCGTGCGGAGCAACTTTCTGGTAAGTAAGTAAAAGAAAATAAAGGTTATCTGTCTCAATCGTGTGTAGTTCTGCCAGAGAATCCTGTATGTTTTGTAGCGTCCAGGTATCTTCAAAAGCAATTCGCTGTGTTTGTATTTCTTTATCATCAAAAAATATGTTGTAATTCCGCTTGCTGTTAAAAGGAGGGTCGATATAAACAAGATCAACAGATTCATCAGGAATGTTATCCCTGAGAACGTTTAAGCAATCGCCAAGGTACAGTGTGTTCATATATTATTTAATTTTTTTAACTTTTTAATAAATCTGCTACTTCATAACCTTTTTTCGTGACTTTAAATGCTTCACCTTGATAACCTTCAGGTTTTATTAATCCTTTATTGTCAAGTTCTTCTAAAGCACTTTCCCATTTTGCAATTTCTCTCGCATTCTCGCTTTCAATTAGTACTTTATTATTTGTTTGGATAGAAGTACCCTTCGAATCTCTGAATTGGTAAATCAGGCCATGAGAATCTTGAGTAACTTCTGTTAATAGAATTTTAGCTTCTTTTGATAAATCAGAAATATCAGAATTTTCTGTCTCAGTAATTACTATATCTTCAATAATTATGTCTGTAACAAAATACTCATGTTCATTGATGTTAATTTGTAAATGCTCATAAAAATTATTTTTAAATTCCTCTTTATCTTTATATTCTTTATATATACCACGATCAACACAAGACTTTTTAAATTTTTCTAATTTTTCCAATTGCACATTATCGAGATCTTCCACATCGACTTTTGCTTTTGAGAAATATAACATCGCTGGTTTCCCAGCCTTAATATGTTCTTCAATTTCTTCAATTGTTCCACTTTCATATTCCTCTGTAGCTGTTCCTACTCTGGTCCAAAAAACACCAACTAATAAATCGCAGTCATTCAGTATGCGTTTGTTAATTATAGCTTGTGGTTTATTTCCCATTTCTGGTGATATATGTGTTTCCCAAGCAACTGGTAATAATACTATCTTTGTTTTATAAGAATTTATTGCATTCCACCTATTGATTACTTCGCGGATTAAATTTCTTTCTTCTACAACATCGGAAGGAGAAGCTA
>JADFLR010000016.1 GCA_022564295.1 Bacteroidota bacterium
CGGTGCTTATACCTCAGGATTCCTCAACACTGCTGAAGGTCGGGCAGCTATTCAATCTAACGGCGAAGGATATAGGCAAGATTATGAATCGCTTGAGAGAGACCCTGTTAATTTCGGTATTCCTCATTTAATTAGACTCGGACTTAAGGTTAATCTTGGTCTGTAATATTAATTTAAATTATGATTTTAGTTATTAAATATGGTAGTTAAAATGAGAAAAAATAAGACCTCATATTATCCTAAGTTTATCTTCTTAATAGCAGCAATAGCTTTGCTGTTTCTGGGCTTTATGGAAGGAGATAAAAGAGGAAATAGTACTAATAAGCAATATACATTGAATAAAACCCAAACATCGGGTAAACAAGGTGATGCCTATAGATTTTTTATTAATAATATTAATATGCCAATGAATAGAATCGGGACGATGGCTGCTGTGAATATTCCACCTGAAGGCTCAGAAGCTGGTTTCGGAAATGGTACATTTTTATTCTCAGGTGGTTTTTTCCTGAGTGGACTTACAAATGGAAACCTTTGGGCATTTGCGCAAGCGACGGCTTCTCTTATCGAGAATATGACACCCGGTACTGTTGAAAGCGGTCCGAATGATCCTGATGCAGTATTATATGTTGTTAATAGAGAAGATGAACCATTTGGTTTTAGTTGGCAAGATTGGAAAGATGCAGTGGATAAATTTGATGCAGATTTCTACGATGGAAACGGTGATGGTGAATACAATCCAGTAGATTTAAATGGGAATGGTGTATGGGACCCTGATGAAGATATGCCCGATTTACTCGGAGATGAGACCGTATGGTGCGTGTACACAGATGGACAACCGGGTGCTCAAAGACTTAGATTTGCCGGTGTTAATCCACAAGGTATTGAGATACGTCAAACTGTTTTCGGGTTTGCATCCAAAGGTGCTTTGGGTAATATGATATTTATACGGTATCGAATAAGAAATTCCGGTTTAGTTGCCGATGTGCTTGATAGTGTTTACTTTGGCGCTTGGGCAGATCCTGACCTTGGTGTAACATTTGATGATGACTTAGTTGGAGTCGATGTTCCAAGAAATGCTGGATTCACATACAACGGAGGTGAAGAGCCTGATCCAGCCTATGGTACTCAAATTCCCAGCTTTTTTATGGACTTCCTTTCCGGTCCTGCAGCATATATACCGGGTGAAACGTTTATTGATAATGATGGTGATGGTATTTACACCCCGGGCATTGATGATCCCTTAGATACTGCGTACACTTTCAGAGGACAACTTCTGGGGATAAAAGAATTGCCAGGGGCTAAAAATCTTGATATCTCATCATTTGTTCATTATATACAATCCGATCCACTTCGAGGTGATCCGAATGATGAATTTGAAGCAAGAAACTATGGGTTGGGCAGATTAAAATTAGGCGAGTTATTAGACCCCTGTAATGATAACGAGGGGGGAGTTTTTGGCGGGGTTGATTGCAGCACAGTGGACCCGCTGTTTTGGTATTCCGGTGATCCTGTTACAAATGTTGGCTGGATTAATACAGGGCTTAATGATCAGAGACAGATGACAAATGTCGGACCATTCACTTTGAGACAAGATGAAGAAGTTGAGGTATTAGTTGCATATGTAGTTGGTCAGGGAACTGATAGATTAAATTCAATTACTGTTGCAAGAAACATTAGTGATGTTGCACAATCGATTTATGATAGTAATTTTGATTTTCCGGTTAGTGTTCAAGATGAAACACCAAATTTGCCAACAGAGTTTTCGCTTTCACAAAATTATCCAAACCCATTCAATCCAAGTACAATTATAAAATTTTCACTTCCCTCTTCTGGTTATACAACACTTAAAATTTATAATGCTTTAGGTGAAGAAGTAGTTGTGCTGTTAGATAAGGAATTAACTACGGGTACTTACGAGATTGAATGGAATGCAACTGATATTCCAAATGGTGTTTATTTCTACCAATTACAAACAAACGGTTTTCTTGAGACAAAGAAGATGTTACTGCTTAAATAATATTTTATTAATTTTTAATAGCGAGGTGTATTATGAAACACTTAATTTCTTCTCTCACAATTCTCTTTCTTTTTTTTAGTCCTTTGTGTTATTCACAAAAACCGGTAACGGGCAATAGTCCTTCTTCTCCGCAAGGTGATCCTATATTCGCTTATCTCAACCGAAATAATATCTCCACAGTATTTAAAAACGATGGTATTTCAGATATTGATGTTGCCCAGAGTAATTCCGGATTTGTATATCCCTGGGGTAGCGGTAAAACAGCAGTTTTCATATCAGGTCTTTTATGGGGTGTGCAAATATCTGGTGATCCGCAAGTAAGGGTTGGAGGATCAACATATGTGACAGGATTGCAAGGAGGTAAAATTCTTTCACCTGGTGTTGCAGAAGATTCAAATCTACCTCACGTTAGGATTTATAGGGTAAGGCCGGATGTTTATCCTGGTGGTCCTCCGGTCGACCTCTCTATGGAAGCTATTGATGAATTCAAAACTGAGGCCCAAGTAAGGGCGCAATACGAGTTAGACTGGGTTGAATGGCGTGCAATAGATGGAGCTCCTTTCGATGATGTAGATGGTGATGGTTTGTATAATCCGGATTTTGATGTGCCTGGAATCTCTGGTGCAAGCCAAACAATATGGTTTGTTGCAAACGATCTTGAACCGGGTTTAACAATGAATTTATACGGAACATTACCTATCGGTATCGAATACCAAGCAACAATGTGGGCGTATAAGGATAGTGTTGGGTGGGATAATCTTTTCTTCAGAAAGTATAAGCTGATAAATAAAAGTGAAACTACTTTCGATAATATGTATATATCAATGTGGTCTGACCCTGATGTTGGAAACTCAACAGATGACTTTGTTGGGTGCGATACTATACTTAGTTTAGGATATGCATATAATGCCTTCGATTTCGATGCTACCTATACACCATTACCCCCCCCAGCTGTTGGATTTGATTTAATACGAGGACCCATCGTACCAGGAAATTTGGGAGAAGATATAAACAGGAATGGTGTAGATGACGGTTATGATTATGGAATGTTTGAAGGAGAAAAAAGAGGTCCCGGGTTTATAAATCTTCCACTTACTGCATTTTATTATTTTATAAGAGGAGATACAATTTTAACTGATCCTACATTAGCCTTACCTCAGGGTGCAACAGAATTCTACAATTATTTTCAAGGCAGAATAGGTCAAACCGGGGAATTCTATGTTGATCCTAATACAGGATTATCAACAACCTTTCCGCTTTCTGGAAATCCCGTTGACAGCACAGGCTGGGTTGACGGACAAATTCACGGGCCTGCAGATAGAAGGCTTGGTCTCTCAACAGGGCCTTTAACAATGGCAATTGGAGATACTCAGGTTGTTGTAATCGCAGAAATTGCGGGAGGAGCTATCGATGGTGTTGATCACAAAAGTGCCATTGATACAATCAAATATTACAGTGAGCTGGCACAGGCATTTTATGATGCAAAGTATCCTCCTTTAGTTACAGTTGCAGATGAAGAATTGCAACCTGTTGAGTTTCGGCTTTTTCAGAATTACCCCAATCCATTCAATCCAAGCACGATTATAAAATTTTCACTCCCCTTTTCTGGTTATGCAACACTTAAAATCTATAATGCACTGGGTGAAGAATTGGCGTTGCTGTTAGATAAAGAATTAACAACCGGCACTTATGAAGTTAATTGGAATGCCACGGGGTTGCCTAGTGGAGTTTATTTCTATCAGTTGCAAACTGAAGGATATGTTGAGACTAAAAAGATGATTTTAATAAAATAGAAATTGAAGTTCGGCTTAGCCGGGCTGAAAGACCGCCCTGGCGGGACTAAGAAAATGATACTAATTAAATAATATATCAAATAGATTTATAATGAAAGCTTTACTAATGTCTAGAGAAAAAAAACAACGATTAATTCGCTGGCTGCATAATTATTAATTCAAAATCCTTTTGATAACTAAATTGGAAAGGGCATTTACAATGAGAAATAGATTATTTATTGCGTTCCTGTTAATCACGATGGTCAATTACTTAATTGGCTGTTATTCATCACAAAAAGTAAGGAAAGAAGAAGTCTTCACGAGTGATAAAATGATTACTGAAGTTGTATTACAGAATGCCGATGTTATTATATTTGATGAACATGGCGGGACTGTTCACAGCATATATAATTCACTGATTGGAATTTCAATTTCAGATGGGAGATCTAATATATTAAACTTTGATTCTATCAGCGAGATCAGAGCAGAAATAACTCCTTCTGTGCATCCTGATGAGATTGGTACTAAGGTGATAACGGAAGTTGTAAAAACAAATAATCGCCTAATTAAATTTAATGCCAGGGGTGGTTGGTATGATGATGATAGAAAAATGATAATTGGAGTTGGATTGAATAATGACACAATCTCATTTAAGAGTGATCTTATTAAAGAAATTCATACTGAAAAGGCAAAATTAATTCCTAAAGAAGATATTCTAAAAACTCCGGATTTATTTATTGCACAAGTCCTATTACAGAACAGTAATACATTAATTACTTTTGATAATGCCGGCGCAAAGTATGTAAACAAACATACTGTGGTATCCGGCGCCACAATTCACGGTGATTATGTGAAAATAGATAGCGAAGACATATTATATGTAAAAATTCTGAAGACTGATGTTCCAGCAACTATCTTAACAACGATGGGTGTAATCGTAGGAATATTGGCTGTAGCAACTCTAATTGCTATTGCTACAAAACAATCCTGCCCTTTTGTTTATTCATATAATTCACAGAAATATGTATTTGATGCCGAGCCGCTCGGCGGTGCAGTTACACGAGGACTCCAAAGGACTGATCTATCAAAACTCGAACATTTAAAAGAAGTTGATGGAAAATACAAATTATTAGTGAGGAATGAAGTTCCTGAGACTCAATATCTTGATGAAATGAAACTTGTTGTTGTTGATCATTCGGAGGGAACAGAAATCGTAACAAATTTAGCAGGAGAATTACATACTATAAGTAATCCTCAAAAGCCCATACTTGCAATCGATGAAAAGGGAAATGATCTAATAAGATTCGTAGAGGAGAATGATTATACTTTCTGGCAGACAAAATTGCCTGTTCTAAACTATGATTCGCTCAACAGCCTGAGACATAAACTCACATTTATTTTTCCAAAACCACAACACCAAAAAAGAGCCAAGTTGATAATAAATGCGGGCACAGCCCTTTGGGGATCTCAGATGATAAGAGAAATGTTGAGCTTGTACGGAAATAATATCGACAGTTGGTATGAAAAAGTCGATAACCTTAGCGGTGAGGAAATTGAAAAGGAACAGATGATGCAATTTGTTGTTCGAGAGGAATTATATTACCTGCAATTGATGGTTATGGAAAACGATATTTGGAATTCACAGGGATTAATTTTTGGCGGAGGACCCTTTATCGCAGAAACAAAAACATACGACCTTGACCTGTCTAATGTAAAGGGTGACTCCCTTTTTATTCAATTCAATCCACCATTTGGTTTCTGGACTATTGATTATATAGCCGTTGAATACGATGATATCATAGTACCAGATTATACAGAAATTGATTTATCGCAAGCGGTAGATATGAGAGATAAAGATATTCTGCAAATAATTTCTACATCTAATGGCGATTATCAAACTATGCCCGAAGTAGGTGATTACTTTCTGTTGGAATATGACGCGCTTCCTGTAGTATCAGATATGGAACGTACTTATTTTCTTAAAACAACCGGCTATTACGAACTTCATCTCCCAAAAGATCAACCAATGAAAGAAGACTTATTACAAAGAATTGTAAGTGAACCTGGTGAAGTGGTTAAATATGCAATGGAACTATATAATCAATGGATTTTTGCACAAAGATAATTGAGGTATAAACATGAAAAATTATTTATTTCATATTCTTTTGTATTTAGTTCTAACTGGCAATAATGCTCTTGCTCAGGATAAGACAACTACTAGTTCGATTGAAACCACAATGACAACTGTTAGAGAAGATTTAATGTACAATATTGTCACTATTCTTGATAAGAAGGATAATATCACAAGAGGGTTTCTGTTAGGACTTCGGTCGGATTCGATAATCATTCTAAAAAACAAAAAAACATTTGGGATAGCTATTAATGATATTATTCATATTTCTATTGATACGGATCATAGCAACTGGATGTCATTTACATCGGGTGCATTTTTAGGTATGTATATTGGAAACTTAATATTCTACCAGGCAGAAGATCAACCTACAGCATATTGGTCTAGTGATGACGAAGAAGGAAAATTAGCGGCAAGTTTGTTTTTTGCTTTTATAGGGGGTGGTATTGGTTACATAGTAGATCTTGGGTTGGAAAAGAGTGAGGAATCGTTTGATTTAAGTGGAGAGGGCAGCCAAAGAATGAAAGAAGTGGAAAGGTTAAAGAAATTCTTGCTTTCAGATGAATCCACAAAGCAAGTTCATGTTACAGTTCAACTTGCTCAGGTCGGTACGAGGTTTTCCGAAATTGAAGATTTGTCAAATTCATCAGACTATTATTCCAGAAGAGTTACAAGTTTTAATCTTTTGAGGAAATTGCAGGTTACTTATTCCCTTTTTTATTCTCTGGATGTAGGTGGCGCAATAAGTTGGTTTGGAGAACCCCAAACAATCTGGTTTTCGAATTGTTTTTTTTGCAACCAGCAGTCGTCATATCAAGGCACTCAGTCGTATGAAGGTATCGGATATTATGCAGTCGCAAGTTATCATCCTTTTAAATCAGTTTTTAGTTCATCTATCTCCTGGATAATTGGAGCCGGTATTGGCTTGGGTAGTGTAAATTATGATTTTATTAACGTTGTAAATTCCGGTGTATTTCCTAATGCAAGTTCGGATTCAACAATTGTAAAAATAAATGAGAGCATGTTCAGCGGATTAATATTCACGGAGTTCGATCTTTACCTCTTTGATGAATTTTCATTAGGGCTGGCTATTGATTATGTATATCTACCTGAAGAAATGGAGGCAATTCCAGAATTGGGTATTGATAAAAGAAGCTTAGGTAATTTTAGTATAGGAGCAACAATTGGTTTACACTTTTAAGAGTTAGATAAAAATGAAACCTTTTATTATGGCTAAAGAAAAAAGACAACGATTAATTCGCTGGCTGCATAATTATAAAATCAGATTAATGCTGGTCTTGTTTCTTTATCCCAACATCGTCTGTTTTACACCTGACTCTACAGGTACTTCAAATACATTTGTTGATTTTATGTTTGGTTTAGGAGAGTATGCAGATGTTTCTTTTAACTGCAAAGGTCAGGTAACCAATGTAACCAAACACTCTTACGTTGATTATGGAGCAGGATTTACTCATAAAATAGATGTTATTAATCTAGGAATAAGAGGCGGACAGTTAATAATTAAAGACGCGGTACACGAAGCAACAAATATTTCAATTTTCCAAAACGATTATGAAGTTCCCGGATATTCAACTTTTTATATTAATCCATTTGTTGGATTAAACACAAAATATCTTGAATTGAATGGAGGTGTATTGTGGTTTTCGAATACTTCGATTTATGATTTTGATAATTTGGCTAGATATCTTTTAGACCCCGGCAGCTTGCAGATAACTGGTGATATCCGAATAGGAGATAGAGAGGCCTTCCATTTTACATCTCAATATTTAAGCAGCATTCCACTGTTAACGGGAAGTATTTTTGATATGGGATTTGGTTTTGGGAATAAAGAATCAAGAACCATAACTTGGGTAGGCCTTTCATTTGGTCCCTTTCAGAATCTTGGACTATCATTAAAGTAAAAAATTCAGGTTACAAATAATATTGACCTCTTATTGAAAGGTAGAATCGGTCAAGTCAGTTCAAATTTTGAAGGAAGTATTTCTGCAGGCGCTCGTTATAATTTTTAGCATAATAGAATGCATTGAATCAATAACGAAAATAAAAAAAACAATTAAAATAAATGAAAAATTTAAACAGGATATTTCTTTCAGTGATAGGTTTAACGATTATGTTAATGCTCACAAACAGTTGCAAAACTACGCATATACCAACTACAACCGTAAGAACTATATATTTACAGGAAGCTGAAATTACCGGACCCATAAACCAGCCGCCGATTCATATAACCGATAGCTCAAATACTTCCTCTATTACAATAACACCAAGATTCTCATATAATTCACAAACAGATGTAATCGGACAAATGGGGGGACACTCCTTAGTAAATGAAGATGGAATCTTTCAGGTGGATACTTTTTATAACAATGGCAGTTTTACTCTTAATGAAACTCCCGGTGCCAATATACACCATTATAATGGAAAGAATTTTACCTGGAATGTGGCATCAGTTTATGCTGCTCTTGATCTTGATTTTCGACTGTCCAGAAATTTTGGATTGTTCTTCGGTGTTAACTATTCAGTACAAAATAAAATAAGTACCTGGGGAGGCGCAGCCGGAATTGGTTTGTTCGGTGCAAGCAGCAAAGTGGCATTTAGATTGGACATCGGATTAAATATCCAGGAAATAGCTTATGATGTTTACACTGTTTTAGTAGTTAAGATTACTCCATCCAGTGGAGAAGACGATTATGTGATAGTCGATAACAGAATTGGAAAATCAACACACTTTGATCCTTTTATTTCACTAACTTACAATACAACATACCGGGATTGGTTTGTAAACTTTTTCCTTAATGCTGGTTATAGTGGACAAACGCTAGTTGATTTTAAGTCTGAATCAAGTTCGGATAAAGACAGATCCGGGAACAGATATATAACCAATGACCTTCGTGGCGGAAGCACAGCAGGATTTTTCAATTTTACACCAGGAATCTACTTTTTCATTGGTGAATCCGGTAGAATATTATTGGGTGCAAGATTCTTCTTTCAAACAGTGGATGAAAGTTTAGAACCATCTAACTTTATATTACCAATGGTGCAATTTGATTTTAGTCTGTAGTTCAAACAAATAGATTTTTTACTAAATACGTTTATTCCTTCATCTGGAAATACTAATTGCTTGGAATAATTTTCGTTTTAATATTATAGATTTTTACAATTCCATGACATTTCCATGACAACTATATCAAAGATATCAATTACTATGAAAATGAAATTAAGAACACTAGATAAATTTTTGAGGTGTATTGAAAAGGTGAACAAATATGATTGCATTTTTTTTTATTAGTCAAAGTTTTTATTATCGCTAACGAGGAGTTTATTATGTTCTCACTTAACGAAATTTGCAAATGCATTTTTGCTGGATTTATTTGCCTGTTACTTTTTATTAACTGCTCAACTACAAATCAAACATTATATCTTCGGGAAGCTGAAGTTTATGGTCCCATAAGTCAGCCGCCGATTCATTTAACCGATAGTTCCGATACTCCCTCTGTAACCTTTTCCCCAAAATTCTCTTATAACACTAAAAAGACATTAATAGGTGATATAAGCCAGAGTGCAGGATTTTTTGGTTCCGATACTATCTTTGTTCCCTCAGAGAATAGTTTAACCTGGAACATGTCAACAGTGTATGCAGGACTTGATATTGATTTACTACTTTCCAGGAGGTTTGCTATTTCACTCGGTGTAAATTATTCATCTCAAAGCAGCTTTGAGTCTTGGGGTGGTATAGTTGGAATTGGTTTTTTCGATTATAATAAAGGATCCGCTTTCAGGTTTGACGTTGGTTTGAATATACAATCAATGCAATATGATGCGTACACTGTAGTTTCAAGTGTTACAACAGGGTTTTTTGGTGGAACCGATGAGTATATAGCGTTTTATAATGATGTGGGGAAATCAACAAGCTTTAATCCTTACGTCAATTTTACTTACAATACAGCATATAAATCCTGGCCTGTAAATCTGTTTATAAACGCAGGGTATAGCATCCAAACGTTATTTAATTTCGAACCGAGAACCTCATATTACGCTTTTGGTACTTTTACAGTCACAGATTTACGCGGAAACGCTACAGCAGGATTTTTCAATTTCACGCCCGGTATATATTTCTTTCTTGGTGAATCAAACAGGATACTATTTGGCTCACGGTTTTTTTTAGAAACACAAATTAACGGGGCTGATCCAACACTGTTTATTTTACCGATGATACAATTTGATTTTAGGTTGTAATGTGCCTATACTTTTTCGAATGGAAATTCTCATGTAAACTCAACAAACTCATTTTGGTAATAAAGCTGATTTACGTTTATTTCCCCACGTACTGAATTTACCAGCTTAACTTCAGCTGCAGTAAGAAGATCATTAATAGTAATTATGGTTTCCTTCACATTTTCGTTAGTGTTTATAAAATAGTTGCGATAGATACCAGCAAGAATTCCGCTTGTTACTGGTGGAGTAAACCAAACATCTTCTTTTCTTACAAATATATTTGTGATTGCTCCTTCTGCAAGTTCTTTCTTTTCGTTAAAGAAAATAACATCAAAAAAACCTTCTGAATTATTTTTCTTGTATTCAGAATTATAAACTTCTCTGTTTGTTGTTTTAAAATATTGAAATGTGCTATCCGGGTTAATATATTTTTCAGAGATAATTACTTTTAAAATATTTGGTAATTGTGAAAGATCTGAATAATCAAGTTTTAATTTTCCCCATTTATTTAATAAAAGTCTCATCCTATGTTTTCCTCTGGAACAGTATTCGTATGCTGTGTTAATTAATTCTCTCCTAATTTTGTCTTGATCAATTCTAAAAAGAAAAAATTCTGCTGCTTTACTAATTCTGTTAATATGTTCTTCCAAAAATGAGATGTCACCATCCTGAACAAGCAATGTTTCTATTAGACTAAATGGTTTTGTTTGATTAGTAAGGAATTCACTTTTAAGAATAGTCTCATTGTATTCCTTTTCCTGTTCACTGTCCCAAACAATACCGCTTCCCAAACCGACTTCTCCCCTTCCGGTTTCTTTTTCAATTTTTATTGTTCGGATTGCAACATTAAAAACAGAGGACTCTTTACTCATCATTCCTATTGAACCGGTATAGATACGCCGTTCTTCTTCTTCGAGTTCATTTATAATTTCCATCGTTCTAATTTTTGGGGCACCCGTTATTGAACCGCAGGGAAACATATTTTTTATAATTTCACTCAGACTAATTTCACTTTTCAGTTTACCTTTTATCGTACTAACCATCTGGAAAAGAGACTCATATTTTTCTATTCCGAATAATTCATCAACTTTCACAGTTCCATATTTACATATCTTTCCTAAATCGTTTCTTAGTAAATCAACAATCATCAAATTTTCAGCACGGTTTTTTTCGCTTTTCTCAAGTTCAAAAGCTCTCAGTGCATCAGTTTGTAAATCCCTGCTTCTGCCTAAAGTTCCTTTCATCGGTTTTGTAGTTATTTTATTGTTGGTTGTACTAAAGAATAGTTCCGGCGATAGTGAAATTATAAAGTTATTTTCATTGTTAATGAATGCGGAATATTCCGCAGATTGATTGAACAGCAGGTTCTTAAAAAACGAAGCATACGAACCGGAAAAAATGAATTTTCCTTTTACTGTATAATTAACCTGGTAAGTATCTCCTTCCGAGATGTATTGTTTTATTTTCTTTATATCATTAAAAAATTTTGTTCGCGAGGTGTTTAATTTATATTCGGAAACCGAAAATGATTCACTATCATTTTCACAAAATTCAATTTTAGATGATTTTATTTTCTTAACATCTTTTTCATCAAAAAAGAAAAACTGCATAAGTTTTCGTTCCTGTGAAGGTAAGAGTTTCTCCAATTTATTTTCTAAAAGATAACCAGCTTCGTAATCAATCAAACAATAACCTACCAATCCTTTCTCTAAATATTTATTAACTAACAGCAACGCATTATCAATATCGTTTTTATTATAAACCGGAATAATTTCTCTCGGCTCCATGAAGATATATGAGCTGCTTTTAGAATAAATGGAAGGTGTATAGAAAAATGCCGAATAAGGATTATCAGAAATCTGTTTTATTATATTATCAAAATTCATAGACCTGCAGAAAAAAAATTAAGAATGGAGATTAATAATAGTTAAATTTAACAATTCTTATTAATCCTTCTCTCTTATCCGACCTGCTTATTTTAGGTTATTTTTTATAGACTTTTTGTTTACTGTTAAAGTGCACAGGATACAATCCTGAGCGAAAGATATATAATATTAATTCCTTATGAAGGATTGTTCTTTATGCTTTCCATCGTATCTCTTAAAACGCCGAGCGATCTTTGACTTAGGATATCAATCTTTATTAATCCTAAATCTTCAATTGAGTACATATCGGGTTGTGTAACGATTAAACCCAACCCTTTATTTTTTGCATATTCCAGCGCAACGTAATCAGTAATTTTAGTTGGTGTGATAACGATGCCTCCCGGATGAATACTTAAATGACGCGGGAATCCGGCAATCTTTGAGGCAATATCTGCTATGGTTTTCCAGGGTTCCATGTTAAAATTCAATCCTTTTGATTCCGGAAACAGCTTTGATAAATTAGGAAGATTTTTTGCGCTCGTCCATGGAATTCTTCTGCTGACACTTGATATTTCAGTATTTGTAAATCCAAAAGCTTTGGCAGTTTCGCGGAATGCAGACCTTGCCCTGAATGTTACCGTTGTTGAAATCATCGCAACATTTTCATACCCATATTTTTCAAAAATGTATTTTATTATTTCGTCTCTTTCTTTCCAGGAAAAATCAATATCAAAATCAGGCGGAGAGCTCCTGGCTTTATTTAAGAACCGTTCGAAGTACAGGTTTTGCTCTATCGGGTCTATCTGTGTTATACCCAAACAATATGCAGCCAGACTATTAGCAGCCGATCCCCTTCCGATAGTTAGCATCCCCCTTCTCTTTGCTTCATTTACAATATCCCAAACAATTAAAAAGTAATCACAAAATCCCATTTCTTTTATAACAGAGAGCTCCATCTCTAATCTGTTTTTTATCTTATCTGTAATTTTAGCATACTTTAGGTTCATCCCTTTAAAAGATTCTTTCCATAAACGTGATTCGGAAGTTTCTCCCTGCGGTAATGAATAGAAGGGGAATTTATACTCATTTAGTTTAATATCTGCATTGCAATTCTCTGCAATATATTCCGAAGCAATTAGCGTATCCGGCAGCGATGCCCATTTTTTTTCTATTAATTTCGGATTTTTAAAATAAAATTCTTCATCAACAAGATCTTCTTCCGTTAAGTTATCAATGCTTGCATTTAAACTAATTGAAGTAACTGTTTTATGAATTTCATATTCTTCAGGATTCAAAACAAAAACAGGATTTGCAGCAACCATTTTTATGCCATTGCTTTCAGCAAATTCAAACCTTTTTCTGTTGTTTGATCTCTCTTTTTTTGTGGTGATTAGTTCGAGATAAAAATCATTTTTTGGATGAACTGAATTTGCAATTTCTATTGATGGTGAAATAATAAACAGGTTCGGTAAATTATTCTCAAGGGTTTTTATTAATGAAAAGTCATCATTCAGTTTACGCGCAGTAATTATTTTACAAATATCTCTGTAACCTTTATTGTTTTTTGCTAAGAGTATAGCATAAAGGTTGTCATCCTGTGTATCGGTTATCGTAGTGCCGATAATTGGTTTAATTTTATTTTCCTTTGCGTGTTTTACAAATTGAATAACACCCTGCATTGAATTAGTGTCAGTGATTGCAATTACTTTTAAATTATATTCAACTGCCTTACTAATTAATTTTTCCGGTGATGTTGTACCTTTGAGAAGTGTAAAATAACTGTGAATATGCAGTGGGATCATTATTAAATATATTTTTATGAAAATTAAGTGAAGGAAATCTAATTATAAAGGAGATTAAATTGCATTAGATGAGAAAAACTAAAACTATTTTATTGCTTTGTCGGCAATATCCCTTCGGTAATACATATTTGTGAAATGGATTTTATCCAATGCTTCGTATGCTAACTTTTTAGCTTTTTGCAAATCATTTTCTTCTAATACCGAAGTAACTGCTAGAACTCTACCCCCGTTGGTTAAAATTTTTCCATTATCTTCTTTGGTTCCGGCATGAAATACAATTGTGCTTTCAGGTATTTCATCCAAACCAAAAATTTCCAATCCTTTTTGATATTGACCAGGATAACCTAAAGAAGCAGCAACAACACAAACAGCCGAACCGGCATTATACTGAATACTATCTTTATCAAGATTACCTTCAGCGGCTGAATAAAGTAATTTTAAAAAGTCTCCCTTCAGCAAAGGAAGAACAGCCTGAGTTTCGGGGTCGCCAAACCTGCAATTAAACTCAATAACTTTTACTCCGTCCGACGTTAGTATTAACCCTGCGTATAAACAACCGATAAAAGGTTTACTTTCGGCTTTTAATGCTTGCAATGTGGGAGCAATAATTTTTATAGAAATTTCATTCAACAATTGAGTTGTTACAACAGGAGCCGGAGCATACGCACCCATTCCGCCTGTATTTTTTCCTGTATCGTTATCACCAATCCTTTTATGGTCTTGCGATGCAGGTAAACAAATAAAATTATTTCCATCAGATATTGCGAAAACCGATACTTCCTCACCTTCCAAAAATTCTTCTATTAAAATTTTATCGCCTGATTTGCCAAATATTCTATCAATAAAAAATGATTTCAGTGCAGCTTCCGCTTCTTCAGCATTGTTACAAATAACTACACCTTTACCTGCCGCAAGCCCATCGGCTTTAATTACACAGGGATATTTTTTTTGTTTGATGAAATCGTTTGCCTTATCATACATAGATAAATTAAACTCAATATATTTTGCGGTGGGCACACCTGCAGAAATCATTAAATTTTTAGCAAATGTTTTATGCGCTTCAATTTCGGATGCGGCGGAATCAGGACCAAAAACTAAAATATCGTTTGCCCTCAATTCATCTGCTAAACCATTAACGAGCTGCTGTTCAGGACCAATTACAACAAGATCAATTTCTTTTTCGTTACAGAAATTGAGAATCTCGGCATTATTATTTATATCTAAATTTACATTTTCTCCTATTTGTGCAGTACCAGGATTTCCTGGAATTATGTAAAGTTTTTTCAACATCTCACTTTCACTTATCTTCAAAGCAAGTGCATGTTCTCTTCCTCCGGAACCGATTACAGCTACCTTCATTGAATATCTGCCTTAACTAAAAACTGAAATTCTTTTGTTAATTTTTCTGTCAGATAATCTCTTCTGAAATTGGTAAGAAACTCATCATCAACAGATGCAAAATTTCCGGCTTTAAAATCATCGTAAACTTTTAATATTGTTTTCTTAATGTCATTCACATCTTGCGGTTCGCAAATATACGAGGCAGGATAATCCTGAACAGCTAATTTAGCAGCACCATCAGGAACACAGGCAATAATCGGTTTCATTGCTCCAATGTATTCATAAACTTTCCCGGGAAGAATCGCATCAATATTCTTTCGTTTGCCAACCATCATCCACAATACATCCGAACTTAATAGTTTTGAAACAGCATCTTTGTGATCGACATAGCCATGATCAAAAACAAATTCCTGAAGTTTTAATTTTCTAACCAACCGCTGATTTTCTTTTCTTAAAAATCCAACAAAATGCAGCTCAATATTCTTTGCAATTTCAGGCTGTTCAATACTTATTTCTTTAAAAGCTTCTAAAAAATATTTAGGAGTGTTGTAAACCATAAATATTCCGGAATAAGTTAAAATCATCCTGTTGTTATGTTTGGGAATTATCTTTGCTTTTTCAAAATCTTCCGGGTCAAATCCATGAGTAATTATAACTACATCGTTAAACGTTAGAAACGGGTATTGATTAATTATTTTTTCTTTAATTTTTCTGTTTGTTACAATTATTCTATCGGCTGCTTTTAAAACATTATATTCCATTTTTTTATGAAGCGAGCGATGAATAGGAGTTGGATAAAACGCAAAGTAGCTATCGTACCATAAATCTCTGTAATCAACTATTAGCGGAATATTATGTTTCTTTTTAATCTGGCTGAAGACGTGCATCGCAGAAAACGGAGGACCTGTAACAAAGATTGCATCGAAATTTTCATTTTTCAATAATTCTTCTGCTTTAGAGAATGCTTTCTTTGACCATGAAATTTTATTGTCAGGAATAAAAAATGTTTGGCTAAGTTTGTTAAATATTTTTCTGAATATTTCCCTTGGAAGTTTTATAGTTCCGTATTTAGATAATCTTGAATTAGGGTCTCCCCCTTCAGTTCTGATAATGCGGATATCAGCCTTATTAAGATCTTCGGATAGAGAATCATCGTGAGCAAAATATCCAACTTCGCCGGCAGTGATTACAGTTGGCTCCCAATTATAATTTTTCATGTATTTTATAAACTTTAGGGTACGCTGCACACCGCTTAAACCCATAGGCGGAAAATAATATGCTATTACAAGAACTTTGAACATTAATAGTAACTTGCCTCCAATAAAATTTTATCCCTTATATATGATAGTTTGGTGCTTCTTTTGTAATAATGACATCGTGTGGATGGCTTTCCTTTAATCCGGCAGAAGTGATTTTTATAAACTTAACTTTTTCCCGAAGTTCTTTAATATTTTTTGTACCACAGTAACCCATAGCTGCTCTTAACCCGCCAACTAATTGGTAAATGGTATCTTCAAGATTCCCTTTATATGGAACCCTGCCTTCTACGCCTTCCGGTACTAACTTAGCAATATCATCTTCAGCATCCTGAAAATATCTGTCACTGCTTCCTTTTCTCATTGCATTTAGTGAGCCCATTCCACGATATGATTTAAAACTTCTTCCTTCAAAAAGGATTTTTTCACCGGGACTTTCTTCAACACCGGCAAAAAACCCGCCTATCATTACAGTATATGCTCCCACCGCAATTGCTTTGGGAATATCTCCTGTCTGCTTGATTCCCCCATCTGCAATTACAGGGATTCCACTATTTTTAACTGCCCTAAATACTTCCGAAATAGCAGTAATTTGAGGAACACCAACTCCTGCCACAACTCTTGTAGTACATATTGAACCGGGTCCTATACCAACTTTTATAGCATCGACTTTGCAATCTAATAAATCAAGTGCTGCATCATAAGTTCCTATATTTCCAGCAATTATCTGTTCATATTTAAACTTTTTTCTTGTCTCCCTAATAATTTTAAGTACACCAGTTGAGTGACCATGAGCAGAATCAATTACAATTGCATCAGCACCTGCTTTTGAAAGCGCTTCGATCCTATCTAAAGTATCTTCCGTGATCCCAACTGCTGCCCCCACTCTTAATCTTCCATGTTCATCTTTACTTGCATTGGGATATTTTTTCTTTTTCATTATATCTTTAAAAGTTATTAAGCCATTAAGAATCCCTTTATTATCTACTACAGGTAGTTTTTCAATTTTATATTTTTGAAGTATCTTTTCCGCTTTATCTAAAGTTGTGCCTTTAGGAGCAGTAATTAAATTTTCTTTTGTCATCAAATCAGCAACTTTAAGATTCACATTCGGTTCAAATCTTAAATCTCTGTTAGTAAGAATTCCAACCAATTTGTGTGCTAAATTTACAACAGGAATGCCTGACACACTATATTTCTTCATCAGGTATAATGCATCATTAATGGTTTTTTCAGGTGTGAGTGTAATCGGATCTTGTATCATTCCGCTTTCTGATCTTTTCACGCGAACTACTTCATCACACTGTTTTTCTATACTCATGTTTTTATGAAGTATTCCCATTCCACCTTCACGTGCTATTGCTATTGCCAATTTCGATTCAGTAACTGTATCCATCGCTGCAGATATTATAGGAATGTTCAACTTTATATCGGGAGTTAACAATGTTGTTAAATCAACATCGCGTGGTAAGACATGAGACTTGCCAGGAATTAAAAGCACATCATCGAAGGTTAAGCCTTCTTGCATATTTCTTAAATTCATAATTTATAGATATAAAATTAAATCAAACTATCTTTAAAAATCATTCAAATGCAGAAATACCGGTTATGTTTTCGCCAATAATAAGCGTATGCATTTCGTGCGTACCTTCATAGGTTTTCACAGATTCCAAATTTGCGGCATGACGCATAACCGGGTATTCATCTGTTATTCCGTTAGCACCCAAAATTTCCCGGGAAATATGAGCCATCTCCAAAGCTTTTTCACAGTTATTTCTTTTAGCAAGTGAAACCTGATAATGCTTTGCATTACCTTTATCCTTCAATCTACCCAACTGCAAATTTAACAATTGTGCTTTTGTTATTTCGGAAATCATATAAACCAGTTTATCCTGTGTTAACTGATAAGCTGCAATTGGTTTACTGAATTGTATTCTCGTTTTTGCATAACTTAAAGCTGTATCGTAACAAGTCATCATCGAACCGACCACTCCCCAGGCAATGCTATATCTTGCCTGGTTTAAACACATCAAAGCATTTTTTAATCCTTCTGTTTTCGGAAGAAGGTTTTCTTCGGGAATAAAAACATTATCAAAAATTAATTCGGAAGTTACAGAAGCTCGCAGAGAATGTTTCCCTTTCATCTCAGGAGCTGAGAAACCTTTAAATTCTTTTTCAACTAAAAATCCTCTAACCGCACCTCCTAACTTTGCCCAAACAACTGCAACATCTGCAATAGTTCCATTTGTTATCCACATTTTAGCACCGTTCAGATGGAATCCGCCGTCAACTTTTTCAGCTTTGGTTAGCATACCTCCGGGATTTGATCCATAATCTGGTTCGGTCAATCCAAAGCAGCCAATCTTTTCACCTTTGCCTAAAAGCGGGAGCCACTTGTTTTTTTGTTCATCGCTTCCGAAAACGAAAATAGGATACATCACCAAAGAACTTTGTACGGAAACAAAACTCCTTATTCCGCTGTCACCTCTTTCCAACTCTTGGTTTATCAATCCGTACGAAACATAATTTAAGTTAGCACAACTATATTTTTCCGGAAATGTTATACCCAGCAAACCTAATTCAGCCATCTTCGGGACAAGTTCAATCGGAAAGGTTCCGTTGCGGTAATGTGTTTCAATAACCGGAATAATTTCTTTAGAAACAAATTCGCGAACAGAGTTTCGTATCAGTACTTCTTCTTCGCTAAGAAGTGATTCTACATCAAAATAATCAGCACCCTCAAACATATTCATATCAATATATTGATAAAATTTTAAGTAGTAAATTTATTAAAAGAACGTTTGATAATCAATTAATAAGGTTAGTATTGGATGAATTAAATGATTTATTATTATACAGATTCGACTTGCAATTACGAAAAATTTGTGAGAAGATGTAATGAGCAATAAATCGAAAATTAATTGATGAAATAATTAAGTGGGGGAATACACTTTAATCTTAACTGTTCTTTCTATAAAATATTAATTCTGATTATTTCGTCATTCTGAACGACCTGCCTGCCGGCACGCAGGAGTGAAGAATCTTTTATCTTAAATGTTCTTAGATTCTTCGTTTCACTCAGAATAACAGTTGTCATATTAGTTACTAGTATTTTTGTATCTACAGAACGTTTTATTAAGTGTTTTTTATTATTCATCGGGAAGTATTATCTTTGTACTTAATATTTCGGGGTAAATTTTAGCTACGGAGAGGTGGGAGAGTGGCTTAATCCACTGGTTTGCTAAACCAGCGTACCTTTACGGGTACCGGGGGTTCGAATCCCCCCCTCTCCGCTGGGTGTAAAGTAGGGGAATGCCTTAAACCCTTATGAATAAAGGGCAAAAGACATTTTTAATGTTGAGGAAATTAAACATAAGATTGAAATCTCACAAGTAAATGGGGCTATTTTAAAGTTTTTCGGAGTGGAAACCCCCACCTAATTAAAGACAGAGGCTTAGTAAAGGTTATACTTTGTTTAAGTTTATTTCATCAACACCATCTTCTTAGTCTCAATAAAATTTCCTGCTTGAAGTTTATAGAAGTATATGCCGCTTGGTAAAGCAGTCGCATTAAACTCTATCTCGTAGAATCCTGCATCTACTTGTCCACTAACTAACAAGTTTACCTCTTCACCAACTAAATTGTAAACAGAAAGTTTAACAAAACCATTCTCAGGAACGCTGTATTTAATAAGTGTAGAAGGATTAAATGGATTTGGATAATTCTGTTCCAGAACAAATGTTAACGGACCATTAACTTCAACTTCAATTTCATCTGAGTATTCGTATGTACCAAGAAAATCAATTTGCTTTAATCTGTAATGGTAGATTCCGGTGCCAACAGTATTATCTACATAAGAATACTCCTGTGGTTCAGTTGTAGTTCCATAACCTTCAACATAGCCAATTGTGATAAATTGGCCTTCTTTACTCCTTCTTTCTATTTCAAACATCTGGTTGTTGATTTCTGTGGCTGTGGTCCAGTTCAATAAAACATTTCCTTCAGCATTTACGCTTGCTGTAAATGATGATAATTCAACTGGGATAACTGTACCATTATCAACATCTATAAAATAAGGGCTGCTAGTAGTAAAACTATTCGGCCCATCCGGCGGTGAGAATATTCTGAATGCTTCAAAAGAGGAATTTACAACCATTACATTACCTGCAGCATCAACATTTACATCATGAAAGTTTCTACCTCCTCCACCAATAAGATTTGTAATAACTCCTCCGACTACAGATTCTGCAGATGCAAAATCGCCCATCCAGGCTCCGTCACTCATCCTGTATATAATAACATTGTGTAACGGTCGTGGTGTATTCCTACGACCTACATAAAGATATCCCGCTGCCTCGTTCATTCCAAGCCCATTAAAATTAGTTGCACGAGCATCCGCGTTTGCAAGGGAATCCGAATGTTCAGGCGCATCATTTAATCCTATATGCCATACTTCAGTTGCAGGTAAGGATGATACATCCCACTTGCTTAGACCGTATAAATTATCCATTATTGCTAAAGCAGCGTAAGATTGCTGTACTACATAAAGGAAGCCTTCAGAATCCATTTCTATACGGAATGAATTTTTCATTACTGATGAGGGGATAACTACTTCACCGGGTCCCGTGAATAAACCACCGGCATCACCAAGAGCATATCTCTTTACATGAGAAGTGTCAAATCCATCACTATCAGTCGCGCTGTCATTATCCGAACCTGTTCTTACACTTGTTTGCTCAACTGTATAAAGCCATCGGTCAGCCCCCAGCCCAATAACTAATGCGTCGGATATACTATTATGGTTCGACTGGTCATTAAAATCCAATATGGTTTCTACACTACTGATAGACCATAATCCATCGCCAACAGCTAATCCACCGTGCTTAACATCATCACGGTTGCTTGGAAGTACAAAACAGTATACTCTATCGTCTGGACCTATTGTAACTCCCCAGGGAGAGCCTCGGTCAGTTGCATAATCACCCCACGGAATTACAGAATTTCCTTCTGCATAAGCTATATTTTGCTGGCCTCCTAAATAACGTCCAAAGGAATCGTGCAAATACAAACCTTTTATAGTGTTCTTAGCACCTGGATTTCCCGAAGTACCGCCGTAACGTTCTGTGACATAAGCCATACCAAAATAAAGACTACCATTGTTTCTGTTGCCAATTACCCCGGCTGAACTCCAATACCAGCTATCCGGACCTGTTTCATAGCTGATTAATTCAAATCCGTCTGAACCAACATCATCACCTGCCTCTATGGTAATTGACCAAACACCACTGGTAGCTGTTCCGCCCCCATCCAAAGACCCATCCCAATTTACATCGTTAAAGCCAACGTTTACACCATTACCTGTTGTTATCATAATAGTCTTAACACCAGGTCCACCAACCTCTGCAATAGTAATTATCACCCAGGATGCGGGTTGATTGAGGACATATGTAATATTTGCTGGGAAATTCCCATCAAATGTGGCTCTTATATTTGACGCAAATACATTTGCTTTAATGTTTGTTCCGCAAAATAAAATCAGGGTGCCTAAAAATAGAAAGAATATAAATTTTTTCATTATTTATTACTCCTATATTTAATTGTGTATTTAATTTTCACTAAAGGGAAATTATGAAGCACGGCACTTATCCCTTTAATGACTTATGCTATACCCCACGCCTTGGGGGAAATGAATAAACTCGTTAAAACAAAATCTCATAATACAACTTTCCGCAAATTGTAGAGTTCAGATTTATTTAACACTTGAATCTGAAATAATGTAATGATTTCAAACACAAAAGGACAAATGCTGAAATTGTTGTATGAGTAACATCCGACTAAATTCAGTAATGCAACAACAAGTATGCTGGGGATTAGTTCTTTATACATTGAATCCTCCTATTTAATCTTTTTTAATTTATTACTTTTATTTCAGGACAGCATTCTCAATTCTGTTAGGAAGAAATTTAGAGGTTTTACTAATGTGAGTTGTCAGTAAGATGTCAGAGAATTCTAAAAAAATAATATGGAATGGATGCGCACTTCACATCAACAACCCACACCCTCTGCTTTAGGGGTATATGGGAGTCACTTTTGGTAAGAATTTTCATTTCTCACAACTACGGCAGCAATATACCCTGTAAGAGAAATATTATAGTTGCAAACCTTACTAAATTCATTGGGATTCAGAGTTTAGCTGAACTGCGTTTCAATTCAGTTTAACCTACATTAAGCTTTGCCTCTTCTTTATACTGGTAAATATTTTTGTTTTTATTTTTTACGGTTTGTTTAATATATAAGTATGTCTGGTGCATCTGGTGGATCATTATCCCATAAAATACAGCTTTGTCTAGATTTTTACGGCTATTTAAAATCGACCAGAAAATCAATTTCCAAAAGATTTTGCGGTACTTGTCTTTGATCCCTAACACGTATAGAATCCGAAAAACCATCCTGATATCTTTGAATCCATATTTTGGGGATATTTTAACATTTGTTTTTGGAAATTGGTAAGTGTTAAAAAAATTAATAATTCGCTGGTAAGACTTTTCCGGATCATAAATATTTGTAATTACTTCGATAAACCCATCGTACAATGATTTTTCATCCATGATCGGAACGATGTTTGTGTCTCCTTCCAAGAAGGCAATCTGCTTGCTCAAACGACCTTCTCTCATCATCCGGGCAAATAATTCAGTACCGGGAGGGGCTTTCAAAATATTGACAATGGGTAATGGAATACCGCTATCCTGAATAAAATCTATCTGTCGTTGAAATATTGATTGTGTATCTGTATCAAATCCAACGATGAAGCCTGCTGAAATAATAAAACCTGCAGCATGGAGCTTACGGATGTCCTCTAGTTGATCACGCTTCAGGTTTTGATTTTTCATGGATGCTAACAGGCCCTCTTCGTCCGGTGTTTCTATACCGATAAATATATGTCGGAAGCCGGCTTCAATCAGTAAATTCATCAATGCTTCATCGTCCACCAAATTTATAGTAAGCTGGGTAGCAAAATAGAAGCCAGGTTTTTTCTTTTTCCGCCACTCGATCAAAGAAGGCAGCAGTTCATCTTTTAGTATCTTTTTATTGCCTATCAGATTATCATCAGCAAATAAGACCAACTGGACATTGCTGTTCCGGTCAATTGCTTCTAACTCTCTGATGATCTGGTTACTATTTTTAGTGCGGGGCCTTCGTCCAAAAAGAGCAGTTACATCACAGAAGTCACACATGTAAGGACATCCCCGGGAATATTGAATGATTGCGTAAATGTAGTCGTCCATATTCACCAATTCAAAGAATGGTAAAGGTGATTCAGTAACATCTGCAAATTCAGTTGTTTGGTAAACTGGATTTGGGGCACCCTGTTTTAAATCTTCCAGAAATAAAGGAAGGGTGATCTCAGCTTCATTCAACACAAAATGATCGATGTCTGGAAAGCGTTCATGCTCTTGTGTAAAAAGTGTGCCGCCGGCAACGATCTTAACACCTACTTGTTTGCATTTTTCAACAATCTCTCTTACGGACTCTTCTTGTACATTCATAGCAGAGAGGAAAACGTAGTCTGCCCATTCCAACTCCTTCGTATTTAAATCATTTACATTCAGGTCTACTATTTTTTTTGACCACTCCTCAGGTAATAGCGAAGCAATTGTTAATAGGCCCAACGGCGGATAGGCTGCTCTTTTACCAATCACATGTATAAAATGCTTCATCGCATAGAACGTGTCCGGCATTTTAGGATATATTAAGAGTATGTTCATTATTTATTCTAGGTTTTGCTGAAGTATCATAATTATTGGATGTAAATTTAATTGTATTGTTTAATCTTTTCTTTGTTCCGTACATAAATTAACTTAAATCGTCCCTTTGTACTTTCACGTTGTTCAATTTCAAATTTATTAATTGAATTAATTAGCGGAGTTAACTTTTGGAAGCCATAGTTTCTGGAATCAAAATTTGGCTGCTTTTTCTGTAAAAGATTTCCAACATCTCCCAGAAAAGCCCAGCCATCATCATCTGCCAAATCGGATATAGTAGAAGAAATCAGTTTAATCACCTTTGGAGTTATTTTATCGATATTGCTCTTTTGTGAGGACTTGCTCTCAGTCAATTCCGATTCACTTCCCTCAGATTGGTATTTAAGAATTTCAATATAAATGAATTTATCACAGGCAACGATAAACGAATCCGGTGTTTTCTTCTCGCCAATTCCAAATACTTGCATTCCGGCTTCCCGAAGCCTTGTGGCTAAACGTGTAAAATCACTGTCGCTGGAAACCAGGCAAAAACCATTTACTTTTTCTGAATATAGAATATCCATTGCATCAATGATCATTGCGGAATCAGTAGCATTTTTTCCCGTTGTATATCCATATTGCTGAATTGGTGTTATAGCATTTTCCAGAAGAATGTTCTTCCACTTTGATAGATGAGGTTTTGTCCAGTCTCCATAAATTCTTTTTATTGTAGGATTGCCATACTTAGCAATTTCTTCCATCATCTCTTTCACATAAGCAGAAGGTATATTATCACCGTCTATTAATACTGCGAGTTTTAAATCCATAAAATTTACCTAACATTCTTTCTATACAATATACCAACAAAACAATAGATTTAATTAGACGTTTTCATTCAATTTTCTTTTGTGATTTTTTATATACATCAATTAATTCATCAACTGAATGAAGAGTTACAACTTTTGGAATTATATCCAGGGGTAAGTTTTCTAAATTTTTAAACCAAATACATGATTTGCCAGTATCAAGTTTTTTCCCTGAAGCTTTATATTCTTTGATGAACCATTCGGGTATTGGTTCATAACAATTTAAATATAAAGCCATATAATTTTTTTGGGAAGCAATAGATATGTAAGCGATTGGTTGACCATTTATAGAAAACTTTTCCAATGGTACAATAAAACTAATCGCCCCGTACTGAACAGTTTCTTTATAGCCTTTTGGTAAATTATCCAAAATAATTTTTCGTAAAGAAGAAATTACTATTTTCCTATCATCACTTATTTGGCTGAGGTTCTCTTCTATAGAATTCGCTTTTATTCTCATTTTATTACTATTGATTAGAATTTTATTGTAGTAATGATAAATTAAACTTCCAAAGATAACTTGAAAAGAAAAAAGTTATTGCTTAGGGATAATATAACGTTTGAACTAACCGGCGCCGGCACTGCCGACATTGAAACCCATAGAGCGTTCTAGCGTCCGGTTGATTTGCTTGTTATAAAGCCATGCTAATTAAAATATATTTCTTTAGAATCAACATATTCTACAATAGACCAAAAATCAGTAAGAGAAAATAATTCTCTATAGTATTCCAATTCATCTTTTCTATAATAGCTTATGGTAATTTTCATAATCTGGTTTTCATCTATCATTTTTTTTAAAATTAAGAGAATATGTCCATCAACACTCTTAACTGAATACCAGTTTTCGTATTGTGGGTATTTCTTTTGAAAATCAGCAGTGATAATTTCAGTTTTAGAAAAAGAAAGTTCAAATATTAATAAATGACCAAGATATAATTTGTTATCAAAGAAAAAGTCTAAATCATAAAATTTTTGTGATAATTTTGAAAAATCTTGAATTCTCTTTGCCTTTTCAAATCCATTTGAACCAAATAGATATGAATATTCGAATTCCTTTTCATTTTCAAGCGGTATTATGAGTTCATCAATATTATCAAGAGGGATTATAAATCTTCCGTGTATGTGTTTTGGTTTCAAAGTTTCATCTAAAATTGAATCAAAGTTGGTTGTATAAATTTTCGATTTGTCTGAAATACCATTAATGATATTTTCACCTATCTGATTTAATTTATTAGCGATATACAGTTTTGATAGGATTTCTTTATGAATCAAGTGATACCAATAATTGTAGAGCATATAAATGTACATATCCGCTATTTTCGGAATCTTATTATTTTCATCAAAGATATTTTTGCTTACCCAGCGTTCGAAACCATACTTTAAGATATTATTGATTTCTGATTTAAGATAGTTACGTGCTTCCTCGTGTCCTTCATTTGTTTCATTATTTAAGTCAAAATATCTGTTGAAATCTTTAAGAATATGCTGGTGTTTTTCAGCATATATGAAATCTTCCAAAAAAGAATTTATTGAAAAATATTTTTTTGTGAGCGTACTGAATCAATTATTGTCAATTACTATAAATTTCCAAGAAAATTATTCTCAATGGTAAATCTTTTCTAATAATCAATTATTTGATAATAATATATTTTACGACATCTTCGCTGTAATTATGGATATAGCAGATTAATAATAAAGTAAATATTTGCTTGTTATAATTCGTTTTTATTCTTAGTTTTCTTTTCATTCATTCATTATGGAGAGGACAATATGCAAAAAAGGCTAATACTTTGTTTGCTTGTATCCGGTCTGTTATTATCTTCCTCGCTTTTCGCTCAGGAGAAGGGAACGATTACAGGAACAGTTACGGATGCTACAACTGGGGAAGCTTTAATTGGGGCAAACATAATTGTTGTTGGATCAACAACCGGCTTTACAACCGGACTTGATGGTACCTACAAACACAATCTGGTTGCAGGAACTTATACTCTTCGTGCCGGCTACCTCGGTTATGAAGCAGTTGAAAAAAGGGTGACCATAAAATCGGGAGAAACCATAAGTGTTGATTTTCAGCTGATGCCAGCTCCACTTCAAATTGGGGAAGAGTTAATTATTCTTGGTTCCAGAACATTGAGGACAGTTACAGGAACTCCTGTCCCGGTAGATATTATTTCTTCAACCGAGATACAACAATCGGGTTATACGCAAATTGATCAGGTGCTTCAGAATCTCGCACCATCTTTCCATGCAGCCCCTCAAACCATTTCAGACGGAACAGACCATATTAACCCTGCTCATTTAAGGGGATTAGGACCTGACCAGGTTTTGGTTCTTGTAAACGGTAAACGACGGCATAAAAGTGCACTTATTCATGTTAATGGAACAGTTGGACGCGGAACAGTAGGAACTGATCTTAACTCAATCCCACTTTCAGCTGTTGAAAGAATCGAAATTTTGCGTGACGGTGCTTCATCACAATATGGTTCTGATGCTATTGCAGGTGTAATAAATATTGTACTGAAGTCATCCAGCAAATTTACTGCTGACATTCAGGGGGGAGTTACCGGAGAAAGCGATGGGGAACAAGTTAAAACTTCAATCAGCTACGGTACAGATATTGGCGACGATGGGTATTTTGTTATTACCGGTGAATTTCTTGATAGAGCAAGAACTAATCGTTCCGGTACATGGACAGGTGATATATTTCTCGGTATTGATGGAAAAGAAGCAACTGATGCAGAACTTAGTTCGCGCGGTCTCACCCGGGATGATTTCTCAATGAAAACAGGACAGAGTGATGCGGTTTTTGGCTTGGCGTTTTACAACACTTCTGTTCCTTTAAACGGTGGGTTTGAGTTTTATTCTTTCGGAGGTCTCGCTCATAGAAAGGGTGAAGCAACCGGATTTTTCAGACTTCCAAATTCGGAAGCGAGAGTTGTACCTGAAATATATCCCAACGGGTTTTTACCTCAAATTCATACAGAAGTACAAGATATATCTTTTGCTAGTGGTTTAAGAGGAAATTTGAATGGATGGGATTTCGATTTTAGTGTAAGTTACGGAACCAACTCATTTTTATTTAATATAGAAAATACAAATAATGCTTCTATAGGTACTGCAAGCCCGGTTTCATTTGATGCCGGAGAGCTTGGCTTTGGCAATACTCTCGGTAATTTAGACATTGTAAAACTAATTGACACTAAGGGTAAATTGAAATCTCTATCTTTCATCATGGGTGGTGAGTTCAGAGTTGAAAATTACTTTATTGAAGCCGGTGATGTAGCTTCCTGGCAATTGGGTAATGGCGGCGATGAGGCTGGAGTAGATTTTGACACTACTTCTTCGGGAGGCCCTAAAGATCCCGGTTCACAAGTATTTGCTGGTTTCCAACCTGATAATGAAGTTGATCGCTTCAGAAATAGTGCTGGTGTTTATGCAGGACTTGAAATTGGAGTTTCCGACAACTTCCTGGTAGATATTGGTGGAAGATTTGAAAACTATAGTGATTTTGGAAGTACTTTTAATGGTAAAATTGCCACACGAATTGGATTTGGCAAAAAGTTCGCTATACGAGGTGCTTTCAATACGGGGTTTAGAGCTCCTTCACTTCATCAGATATGGTTCAATAATGTTAGCATCCAGTTTGTTATTGACCCGCTAACAGGTGAACTTGAACCAACGAGGGTTTTAACTTCTAATAATAAAAGTTCCGTTACAAAGGCATTCGGTATCCCTGACTTAAAGGATGAAACCTCTCTAAACTTTAGTGCTGGCTTTATTACAACTCCTATCACTGGACTAAGTATTTCAGGTGATTTTTACTTTATTACAATTGATGACAGAATTGTTTTAACAAGTAGATTCTCCGACAGTGACCCCACAGTTGCCGAATTGCTTGCGCCATTCAGTTCTCTGGGTGTTGGTGCTGCTCAGTTTTGGGCTAATGCTGTTAACACCGAAACTAAAGGTGTTGATCTTATAATAGCATATAACACTATTGCTGGTGATGGAATATTGGCATTCAGTCTGGCTGGTAATATTACTGAAACTGAAGTTACAGAAGTTATTGTTCCTTCATCTCTTCTTGCAGGATTTGAAGAAACGATTTTCAATCGTGAAGAAAAAAACCGGTTGGAAGATGGATTGCCTCAGCAGAAGGGAAGCTTTAGTGTTGCCTATCGCGTAGATAGATTTAACGTTACTGCGCGTACCAATTACTTTGGTGAAATTGAATACAAACCTACAAATCCCGATAATGACGAAACATTTTCTGCAAAGGTTCTTCTGGATCTGGACGTTGGATATGAAGTTATCCCGGGATTAAAAGTATCTGTTGGTGGTACTAATATCTTAAACACATTCCCCGATGAACATCAACTAGCTGGGAATAGAAGTAATGAAAGATTCATTTACAGCCGAAGAGTTACTCAGTTTGGTATGAACGGTGGGTTCTACTATGGGCGCATAACATTAAGCTTATAAAAGCTTAATCTTCTATATTTAGACTTAATTATGAATCATAGAAAACCGCCATTAAACTGGCGGTTTTTTATTTTCGATAAATCATTAAAAACTAATTTTTGTTATAAATTTATTTCTTACACATCAAAATAATTCATCTTCAGTAATTGTGGAAAGAATGTTTAGTTGTAAGATTTGACATTAAAAAACCCCAATAATTCCAACATCTTTGGGGTTGCTTCTTAAACTGGCGAACGTACTCGAACCGCTGACCAGCTGATTACAAATAAACAGGATTCCTTTATCTCGCTCCTTAAATAAAATCTTTCTGATGTCTTGGGTACTTAAGAGGGTACAGATTCAGGAGGATTATTAAATGTTCTTGATCAAAGAATAGACCCCATCGTTCTACCAAATCATTTATTTTGATGAATGGAGGAGAACAAAAAAATCAACAAAATTCTTTATTTATATAATTAGGTAATAGCTATATCCACCATTATTTGCAACATATTACTTTGCCTTTTAATTGTCATATCCAACTTTTAATGAAGTCATCTCAGTTTTGTCTCGCCTACAGCGAGCAAGTTTACTACCCAGCATCTTGGCATTCCTCAGGCAGTATTGCAGTCAACAGAAAGGGGGTTAACATATTTACAACTGAAAATTAACATAAAAACTATTTAATCTCAATTATTTCCTGTCCAAGTAATGTCCTAATTTCCTCTAACATTCTAAAGTTAAATAATCATTCTGAATTTATTTAAGAATCTCACCGATAAAAAAATCCTGAATCGAGTTCAGGATGACACAATGAAATCTGAACACTTTCCTGTTGGTGCTGGTTTAATCATCTTTTATAATTAATTGCTTTAACATAAGTTACAACTTCGACTCAATATTTTTTTTAATTTCAAATCAACGAAAATTATGGATACAGAAAGTAAATCAAAAGTAACAATAGGACACGTATTTAAAACTATAATCTGGCCGAGGAAAAATATTCTGCTTGTCGGGCTGATATTGATTATAATCAGCAGGTTAGCCAGTCTCGTGTTACCGGGCGCGAGTAAATACCTTATGGATGACGTTATTACAGAGGGCAATATAGAGATGTTAGAAACAATATTAATAGTTGTAGGCGCTTCTATCATTGTACAGGCAATAACTTCCTTTTTATTAACAAAATTATTAAGCGTGGAAGCACAGCGTTTAATAGCTATTCTCAGAGCAAGAGTACAACAGCAAATTCTTAAACTGCCCGTAAAGTTTTTTGATAATAATAAATCCGGTGCGCTTGTTTCAAGAATAATGAGCGATGTTGAAGGTGTAAGAAATCTTGTAGGAACCGGTCTTGTTCAGCTATTCGGTGGAATTCTCACTGCTGTTATTTCATTATTCCTTCTTATCAACATTAGTCCAATGATGACTTTATATGTACTCGTACCTATCTCAATTTTTGGTGTTATATCGTTAAAAGCATTCAGTTACATCAGACCTATTTTCAGGGAACGCAGAGTTATCAATGCAGAAGTTACAGGAAGACTAACCGAAACATTAAGCGGTGTAAGAGTAATTAAAGGTTTCAATGCGGAACAACAGGAAGTAAAAACTTTTGAAGCCGGTGTTGACAGGTTATTCCAGAATGTAAAGAAAAGTCTTACCTCCACAAGTCTTATTACCAGTTCTGCAACTTTCCTGCTGGGAATTGCATCAACAGGAATTATGGGTATCGGCGGATATATGATAGTAAACGGAGAGCTAACTATCGGCGAATTTTTATCTTTCACTTTATACCTCGGATTTATGATAGCCCCGATCATACAGATGAGCAACATAGGAAGCCAGTTAACCGAGGCATTGGCGGGATTGGACAGAATGGAAGAAATAATGAACATGACTCCTGAAGATGACGGTACAGTTAGAAAAATAGAACTTGAAAACATTAACGGCGAGATAATTTTTGATAATGTAACTTTTGCTTATGAGGAAGGAAAGAATATAATTAAGAATATTAGCTTCACTGCACTGCCGGGAACCGTAACTGCTTTGGTCGGAACATCGGGATCAGGCAAAACTACAATTGCGGGAATTGCTGCTTCATTTCTCACCCCGGAAATCGGTAAAGTTACGATAGACGGTAACGATATGTCTAAGGTTACTCTAAACAGTTACAGGAGTAATCTCGGTGTTGTTCTGCAGGATGATTTTTTATTTGAAGGCACTATAAAAGAAAATATATTATTCCCCCGCCCCGATGCATCGGAAGACAGATTGTTAAATGCAGTGAAAGCGGCTCACGTTCACGAGTTCACAGACAGGTTTGACGACGGGCTTGAAACAGTTATTGGTGAAAGAGGTGTTAAGCTTTCGGGAGGACAAAGACAAAGAGTTGCAATTGCAAGAGCACTATTAGCCGATCCTAAAATTCTCATCCTCGATGAAGCAACTTCCAGCCTTGATACGGAGAGCGAATCTTTCATACAGGAAAGTCTGAAAGAATTAATGAAAGGCAGAACAACTTTTGTAATAGCCCACAGGTTAAGTACTATCAGGCAGGCAGATCAGATACTGGTTGTTGAAAATGGTGAAATAGAAGAACGCGGAACCCACAAGGAACTAATTGATAAAAAAGGAAGATACTTTGAGCTTTATACATACCAGGCAAGGATATAAAATTTTATTGAATATGGTTTGGGATTTGATAGAAAACTATATTATCTAAAAGCATCAGGAAAAGTATTAATAGGTATGCAGCAAGGATTCTATTGCTTGCCAGACTTCCCTTTTTATTTTTATGCGTGATTAAGAAGAAGAAGAAAAAAATACTCTGGAAAGCAGTAAGGAGGAGCATCAGGTTGGTATAATCTGTCAGCATACTTAGAATATTTTTTACTTATCCATTTGCAGAAAAGTAGAATTAAATAACTATTAAATAATTTTTAAAAGTTTCAGAATATGATAGCAGAATAATCCATTAAAATCAATGAGCGTATTTTTAGTTATTTATCCCGAAGTGTCGTCAAATTCGTCACGCCCTAATGGAATTTGTTTCTTTAGTTCATCACAACTCTAGTAAAAATCCTTCAACACAACCATACAAGCTTTAGTTAAAACTACCCAGAGCGTTTTTCATCCGGGCTAAAGTTCAATGAAATTGGAAGGATTTGCTACAGAATAAATTTTTCACTCTGAATTTATTTTATCAAATTTCTTCCAATGCTTACCAAGAGTTCTCCAAACATCACTAAAATCAGGAACATCTTTAATCTGCTGACTAAGGCTCGTTTCCCATTGCTTTTTGAAAGTAGATTCTTTTCCTAATATTGTTTGAGTGAACTGATTTGGATCAAGTTGTTTAAATTTGGTTTTCTCCTGAAAATCAAAAATATAATCCTCTACATCTTTATTCTCCTTTTCGAACATATACCATATATCATATAAATCTCTCGGCATAGTGCGTTGCATAAGCGATCTCATTTTTTCAGCAATTATTTCTTCCAAAGTATAACTTAATATTGTGAACTCTTCACTCAAATCCGAGTATTCATTATAAACACTTAGCTCAACAGGATCATTACAAATTTTTTCATCATTTGTAATATCTACCTTAATACTTTTATTTGCTCCTACCCCACCCAACGGACCTGTATAACTCAAATAGAAATTATAATTCCCCATTTTATGTTCTTGCTCATCCTGTATATTTAAACTGATCCTGACTTCTTTTTTCTCCCACTCAATTAATTCTTCAAAATATTTCTTTATAACTTCAGCTTCGTAATCTTCACCATTGTAAGTGAAATCTAAGTCCTCCGATAACCTGTATTCAGAAAAATAAATTTTCCTTAAGGCTGTGCCCCCTTTAAATAGTAGTCGTCCTTTAAGAAATTCTATATTGGAAATCCCCTTTAGTATCCATCCGATTACGTAATCCTTTTCAATTTGTGTATCCCGTATTCCAAGTCTATTTGCTACTTTCTGTATTTCACCAGGTTTGATCATAGGATTATGTTGTTATGGCATTTATGGCAGAATCAATATTAGAATTATCAATTATTTTCCATTCAGAAAAGTGTTTTCCTTTTTTGGGTAATGAAGGATCCAAAAGAGTATATGAGTTACTTAATCTGCTTCTTATTTCTTTTCTTAGCAACTTAAACTCATCCAAATGCGCAAGAATAAATCCAAGGCGTTTATTAACAACTTGTACATTAAATACATCTAGGTATGAAAGAATTTTGTCCTGATCTATTTCATTTCTGATTTTATACAGAGCTTTTACTATTTCGGAAATTCCACCTGCACTTGAAGGTTTATATAAACAATCTATTATTGTTTTTTCAATATCGCTGCAATATATTTTATTGAAATCATCTATCCAGGTTTTTTGATATCCAAAGAATCGTTTGCTGCTAAGTGTAATGAACTCAAATTTCACATTCTTTAATATTTTATGCTTAGGGACAACCTGTTTTTCGGTAACAACTTGCTCAATTAACGATGGTTGTGTAATCAATCCGTGTATATCCAAAGCGCTGTAAAATCCTATATAATAGTCCCGTGGTTTGATCATAGCTTCAGCAGCAAGATGCCAGTTTGGAAAATACACCTCACTGTTTTTTTCGTAAGGAATAACATTATAGAGCCCATCTTTAATCCGGAGAATCAATCCCCGCTTTGTCATATCAGCAAGTAACCTGCGTACAGCATCCGGTTCCCTCGAAGGCATAATTGTCATTGCTTCCTGAAGAGTGAAAAAAGACTGATCTCTTTCATTCAGCGACCTTAACAACTCTGATGAACGATATGATATATTTTTTTTCATATTTAAAATGTGAGTTCTTATCTCACAATACACCTATAAAACATTAAAATCAATTATTTTAAAAAATGATGCTCTATATTAGGAATGTGAGTTTATAGCTCACATTTATTATATAATACATCATAAAAATAATACTATTATTGAAAAGAGTCAAGTGTGGTTAGTATTTATGTGGAAGTTGGATGTAAACTTTCATTTTGTGTTAATATTTTCTTCTACAATTTTTATACGGGCTGGTTTACAGCCAATAGATTTAAGAAATGATTTTAATTCATCGTTTATTTTCTTATCCTGTTTAGGATCGGAATTGTAAATGCCTAAGCCTTCAAAGACTACTATATAAACTTCTAAACGCTTTTTATATTGTTCTTTGGTTTCAATTTAGACATTCTTCTTTTAAATTATTATTTATTTACTTTATGAATTAATTAGATTTTCAACATAACGCTGGAATTTATTATAAGAATTAAACTCACTATTTATTTTCGGCCATTCTCTTTTTACTAAATTACTCTGAAGTGTTCTCTCCATTTCATCCTTCCAAATATTCCATACCTTTATTGATAATTGGCCTGATTCCCTCAAATAATATTCTTCTGAACAGAGGTTAATATATTTCAGAACAGCTATTGTCAGTTTTTCACTTTCTAGGGGTAATGCTTTTTCATAATTAAAGCGATAAAATCTTGCATCTGCTGGAAAGCTATCCATTATACTTTCGTAGCGCTGGGTGTATTGCAAAAATACTTGGATGTTACTTTGTTTTTTGTATGTATAAAACCCCCAAAATAAACTGGCTGCAGCAATCAATATTGAAATAGGTATAAACCAAAACTCTAAAAACTCCATTTATTCTCCGTAATTTATTAATATGTTTTTAATAGTAAACTTTTTAATGAAAAAATTATTTCTCTCACAATTTTACACCAGCTAACAAATTAGGATATTTCTCAAGTAAATCCTGGAATACTTCTTCTGTAACGTATTCTTCCTGATTCATTTCAATTAAAGATTTATCTTTCTGCAATAAGAAAATTCCGGTGCTCACTTTTTACCTCATAATTTATTTTAACAATATTTACCAATATTTTTTCAATTAGTTCAATTCCCTAATCTTAGGCTTAAAGTATTTTGTAAAGTTCTCTAAATAATCTTTAAACCACTGATGCTGATTTGCCCAATCACTTTTATCATTAAAATTTACTTTTTTTAGTAACTGTACCTGACTTTCTTTAGCATCAGGCAAAGGACGCCAATTTAAGTTAGCATCAATTTTTACTTTAGCATCTTCTTCATATTTTTCTTTTAGTTCTTCGAAGAATCTTTGTTTATCTGAACCTTTAATAACAAAATTAATTCCGATAAAATTATCTCTACTATTCACATATGCTGCAAGTAGAAAATTAGTTTTGCCGATTGCAAAATTGGTCCAATGTTGAGGAGATGGCTTTTGAGATTTAATAATGCTCCCAGACGATTCTAAATAGTCTTTTAGTTTTTGCCAATACTCCTGCTGAAGTAACTTTGTTTTAGAAACCTCACCACTTGTAACAGTTTTTCTTACAGTTTTTGACCAATCATTTGGTTTGGACACTATGTTAAACATAGGGGCTGGTGGGCTATCACCTATTCGATATGCCTCTATTTCTATTCCAAAGAAGTTTATACCTTCTTCAGTTATACGATTGAGCCAGTCAAGAGTTGCGCTATGTTCTTCTGTAAAGTTCTTTGAAATCCAAATAATAGTAACTGCATCAAGCCCGGCTGCATAGGTCATAAGTTGACCTAAGTGATTGTGGTCAGTTCTTTCTAATTGATTTTCTATTAATACATAGTGATCATTCAAAGTATCCTTGCAAAGAATATCGGCGCGGAATGGACCGACATTCTTTTCCTGGTCTTGGACTTCTAATTCAATATTTAATGTTTCACCCAGCAGAGAAATATTTTCTTCCTTAGCAAGCCAAGGTGTGAAATCGGTTGCTTCACCATTCCATATTTCTCTCAAATCAACTTTTTTTAGTTTACCTAACTTTACCATTATTATTCACCTTATATTTATAATTTATTTTCCATCCGCTACCCAATCATCAGCAATAAGTTCTGCTTGTTTTAAAACTGTATCTATTGCTTTTTTCTGCTTGTCTGGTGGATAACCGTATTTAGTAAGAGTTCTTTTAACCAATACCATAAGTTTTGCTCTTGCACTTTCACGAATTGTCCAATCTATTGTTGCATTCCTTTTTACTTTTTCTGCAATTTCCCTTGCAATAGTTTTTAGTGTATCGTCTCCGAGAACTTTCACTGCACTATCATTCGTTCCGAGTGCATTATAAAACGCTACTTCATCCTGGGATAAACCTAACCTTTCTCCTTCTTTATCCGACTCTTTTATTTCATTCGCAATTTTGATCAGTTCTTCAATAACCTGTGCTGTAGTTAGTAGATTATTTTGATATTTCTTGATAGCACTTTCTAACATCTCCAAAAATCTTTTACTTTTTACGAGATTTGTTTTCAGGCGTGATTTAATTTCATTGTTCAATATTTTTCTTAGTAGTTCAATAGCAAGATTCTTATGACTCATCCCCTGAACTTCTAACAGAAATTCATCAGAGAGGATTGAAATCTCAGGTTTTTCAACACCTGCAGCTTCAAAAATATCAATCACTTTATCCGAGCTAATTGCTTCATCTACAATCTGCTTAATAGCTGTATCAATTTCATAAGAAGATTTACCAGTACCTTCGCCCTCAAATTTTACTAAGCGTGATTTTACTGCCTGGAAGAAAGCAACTTCTTCTTTTATCTCAATTGCTCTTTCCTGAGGCATTGATAATACGAATGCCTGGCTTAGTATTGTAACTTCGCGAATGAATCTGGACTTCCCATCCTGTAAGCCTAAAATATGTTCTTCTGCCTGCAGAATAATAGATAGCTTTTCGTGTGGATCGCCTGTGAAGAAACGATTGTAATTAAACTTGTACTGACCTTTATAATATGCATCAGGTTCTTCTACTAAAATATTTTTTTGCGTTTTGCTCTCTTCATTAAACATCTGCTGGACTATTTCAAGTTTTTCCAGCATTACCTCTACAGCTTGCTCAATATCCTTTGTCGGATCACCCTTTCCACCGGAGTCTGAATAAAATGAGAGAGCTTTCTTCAAATCTGAGGCGATGCCAAGATAATCAACAACCAGCCCGCCAGGTTTATCTTTGAATACGCGATTCACTCTTGCGATTGCCTGCATAAGATTGTGTCCGCGCATCGGTTTATCTATGTACATTGTGTGGAGGCAAGGAACATCGAAACCAGTTAACCACATATCAATAACAATAACCATTTTTAATGGGTCGGCAGGATCTCTCATTCTGTCAGCCAAATCTCTTCGCTGCTGTTTTGTAGTATGCTGTTTTGCCATTACAGGACCATCAGCACTGGAAGCGGTCATTACAACTTTTATTTCTCCTTTAGCCAGATCTTCATTATGCCATCCAGGTTTTAATTTAACTATTTCATTAAACAGGTCGACAGCAATTCTCCGGCTCATGGCCACAATCATTGCTTTGCCATCAAAAAATTCTTGCCTCTTTTCAAAATGATTGACAATATCCCTTGCTAAGTTTCCTATCCTGTGCTTGTTACCTACAATTGCCTCTAACTTAGACCATTTGGCTTTGGCTTTTTGTTTCTCAGTTATCTTTTCATCCTGCTCAAGTTCTTCATCGAACTCTTCAATTAATCGTTTGCCTTCTTCATCAAGATTAACTTTTGCCAGGCGGCTTTCATAGTAAATTTTAACAGTTGAACCATCAGCAACAGATTTAGCTATATCATAAATATCAACATAGTCTCCAAAAACCTGGGGAGTGTTGATATCTGTTCTTTCAATAGGTGTTCCTGTGAAACCAATGTAAGTTGCGTTTGGTAATGCATCACGCATATACTTTGCAAATCCATAAGCAATACGCTGACCAATCACTTCTTTAGTTTCTTTATCAATAACATCCCTCATAACTGCTTCAAATCCGTATTGCGTTCTATGTGCTTCATCGGCAATTACGATTATATTTCTTCGATCAGAAAGCTGATCATATTCTTCTCGTCCTAATTCAGGCAAGAACTTCTGGATGGTTGTAAAGACAATTCCACCGCTTGCAACTTTTAATAAATCCTTTAAGTCTTCTCTGCTTTCAGCTTGAATAGGTTCCTGTCTTAATAATTGCATTGATGCTGCAAATGTGTCAAACAATTGATCATCGAGATCGTTACGGTCCGTTATTAAAACGATGGTAGGATTCTCCATCTCCGGAGCGGTAATAAGCTTACCAGAATAAAAAACCATACTTAAGCTCTTGCCCGAGCCCTGTGTATGCCAAACAACCCCACCGCGTTTATCACCAGTTATGCCGGATGCTTTTATACTTGATAGGACTGCTTTGTTTGTTGCGTAGTACTGATGATATGCAGCTAATATCTTTTCAGTATTTATTTGGGTGATTCCTGTTTTAGCATCTTCCTTTTTAGTTTTTTGAAAGACAATAAAACTCCTGGTTATATCAAGCAGCGTTTTGGGATTTAACATTCCTTTTATCAGAGTTTCCAACTGCGGAATAAACCGTGATGCTTCTTTATCACCTTCAGCACTTTTCCACGCCATAAATCTTTTGAAACCTGCAGAAACACTTCCTGCTTTACATTCAAGTCCATCCGAGATTACACATATTGCGTTGTATGTAAATAGACCGGGTATTGTTGCTTTATATGTTTGGATCTGTTTGTAAGCTGATACAACTGTTGCATTTTCATCAGTAGCGTTTTTTAATTCGATCACAACGAGAGGAATACCATTAACAAAGAGTAAAATATCGGGGCGTTTATTCTGATTATTCTCAATGATTGTGAATTGGTTAACAGCAAGAAATTGATTGTTCTCTATGTTATCAAAATCTATCAACGCAACCTCATAACTTCGCTCGTAGCCATCCTGCTGATATGGTATTTTTACTTTCTCAATTATATACTGATGGAATGTTTCATTGTTATGAAGAAGATCAGTAGAATAGATGCGAAGTACTTTTTGTATTGCCTGTTCTTGTGCTTCATTGGGAATGTGAGGATTGATGATTGAAACTGCTTTACGTAAACGATCTGTTAAGATGATTTGTTCAAAGCTTTCTCTTTCCTGCTGCTCTGCGCCTGGTGCAATTGCTAAGCCGTGGAGATATTCCCAGCCCAAAGTATTAAGCTGCTCGATTGCAAAGTATTCTATTTTATCTTCGGTAATGGGTTTCATAATGTAAAAAAATAATCTTCAATCTCATTATAGTCAGCTTTCCCTTCTAATCTCAGTCTTTTCCAGTATGCAGTGGCGGCTTCTTCTCTCTTTTCTTCTTCACAATCCTTAAATTTATTACTGCTTGAGCGTATCTGTATATTTTCACTTCGTTTGATTTCTAAGATTATTGCTTCTGGAATTCCCTTACTCATATATCTATCTAAAAAATAATGATTGATTGAATCTATTTTCAAATAATTAATTCTTTTCAATAAAACTATTTCAAAAAAATCTAATTGTTCTTCAACTTTATCTGAAATGCGAACTAAAAGACAATCTTTATCCTCCCCACAATGATATTGAGTATTATTGAAAATTTGATACTGAAATTTCCTTTTAATTCCATCTTTATCAGTTGCATAAAATGATTTCAAATACAAATACCTTAATCATTTGTTAGTAATTTTATATAAAATCGATCATACTTTTTGAATTATTTTTTATCTGACCTCTTTGCTCATCAGCTTCGGTAACATCGCTATTTATACTATTACCGTAAACTGTGGTTTTTCTAATAGTGCTGGAAAAAGAAAAGTTATTTTTCATTTTTAATTTTTATTCGGGCTGGTTTACAGACAATTGTTTTAAGGAATGATTTTAAGATTGAAATTAAATAACTCATTAGTATTGTTTAATTTATTTTTATAAAGATCATTTAATTTCTCAATCTGTCCGCCCTTAGATACGCAGGCTATGAATAATTCATCAGCTAACTCTATTATTTTCTTATTTCTGATCACTGATGTATGTGAAGTAACTCGTTTGACTTCTGAAGGAAATGGTGAAATTACTAACAGCCTTTTTTGACCAAGTGCCACCTTAATTTCTGGCTCCCATATTTGCTTTAATCCTCTTGCTAAGACTAAAATCAGAGGTTGGACCCCCTTCAGAAGAAAATGAAATACATCTTTTTCTATTTTTGAATGAAATCCAGAGATTATGCAAACACCTTTGTCTCTTTTCGCAATTGCCCAATCGTATGTTTTAAGTATGATGTTAGCAGGGACTTTACGAGAACAGAGAAAGCCAATTTTATAGTTTTTCAGTATTTCTTTATTTCCCAGGTATTCCATTTATTAAATATCATATATTGCTGTTTATAGCATTCAATATCTTTAGTTTTAATTCCTCCGGATATTCTGGTTCGTTAATTAAAGATGTAATTACTTCTAATAATAATTCTTTGCTAATTTTACCAGCAGCTAAATGATAGCTGATATTTTCCATTTCCTGAATAAATTTTTTTGTGATGAAAACGTATCCATTAAATAGAAGGAACTGAGCACCCAGAGATATAGCAATTCGTTTATTCCCATCTTCAAAACAATGGAATTTATTTGCACTGAAAACAAGATGATTTAATTTTTCTTCAAAAGTTGGATAGTAGTCGTCGTTTTGAATATGATGAAGTACGCTATCTAATTTTCCAGAATCGAGTATGCCATTTGAACCACCACCACTAACTTGAACAGTTAGTTTATGTATCTTGATTGCTTGGTCAATAGTGATATAAATAATACTCATTCTCTATCCTTAAGGCGTTTAAAGATTTCTTTCATTTCTTCAAGACGCTCTTCAAGGTCTTTGCTTTTTTCACCAAGGAATCTGTCAAAATCTTTGGGTGGGATAGCTGAGATATATTCTTTTAGTCTGATATGCAAGGCATCTCTGAAACCAAGATCACGTGAAGCCATTTTTGTACGAACATCCTGAAGTTGAGGAACCCAAAGTCTTTGATTTTCAAAAGCAGAATATAGTTTGTCTACTTCGATTGGAGTTAATTTCTTACCGTCTCTTTCAAATTCATTTTTAAGCTTATCCGCAAATCCAGCTTCAAAGCTTGAAATAATCAGAAGTACTTCGCTATACATCGTATCCCGGACATTTTCCTTTGAATGGAGACTTAATATTTGCCTGTATTCTTGAGCATTTTCTTTGAATATACTTTGGTAAATTTTATTGGTGTAGATAGGATATTTGGCTTTACCCATATCCACATAATCACGAAGGGCATCAGTAAACTCTTTTCTATAATCCTCACCACGCAAGTAATTAACTATAAAGTCTTCATCACGTTGGTTGATATATTTTGTGCCGCCACCGGTTTTTTTATTTACTGTATCAATCACAATATCGAGAATAACGCTGCGTAGGATTTTTGCCCGCACACTTTCAGTTAAAAGCATAGCTAAATTCAAGTAGGAACGGAAGTTAAATACCCCAAGCTGAGGTGCTTTGTTAACGGCATCAATGTCGTTAACATTGGTGGATTTTACTACTAACTTAAACTCCTGTAAGTGTTTACCGCGTAAGACCTCATAACCGTTTTGAGATAATTCTTCCGAAAATTTCTCTAAATAACGGTCAATTGTTCTTGGATCAACTTCAAAGAAAGCGGACACCTGGCTTTTGATAAATTTATATTCACCAGCAAATAAAATACCTTCTAAACCAATCGCAATCCTTATTTCTTCCAAAGCATATTGGTTATTTAGGATATTTTGTCTGTCTATTTTTGAGTTAGTTAAGTCTTTAGCCATAAAAAATATTATTTGATATTAATAAATGTTTAGATTTTCTTTAAAGAACGAATTAAAATCAGGTTTAAAATCTGGGTTCATTTTTTATCCTCCAACTCTTTCCCCATTCTATATTTAATATCATAGTTAATTATGAAATCTAACTCTTCTTCTGTGAAACCGTAATGTTGTGCTAATATCTTATCAACTCGATCCATAGTTTGTTTTGAATATTCAGGCCAAAACTGATCATATATTACTGTGCCATTTTTCTTTTCATACCTAACACGTTTTTTATTTTTATAAAGATCTAAAACTAATTCGAGAGAAATAGTTTTTAGATTAAGAACTGCTTTTTTGTCTAATATTTTGATATCTATAGGGAAATAGATCACATCATCTTTAGCAACATCACGTCCATTAGAACGTATTATATACCAAAAATAGAAGAGAGAGCTGGATAATATCGAAACAAAAGTTTCTTTAGTTTCATTGAGAATATTTAATCTTTTATAATGTGTTGAAATGGTAGGCTGCTCATTTCCCCGTTTAAAATATGGAGCTTTAGGTAAACATTTTACCCAATAATGGACTACATCGTGATACCATATTTTTGATTTGCCATATCTTTCATACTCTAATAAGATCGGTTTTTGTTTTTTTATCTTATTATAAATGTTTAATGCTAAGAAAGAACCAATTTTTGCTACCTTATAATTATTTGAAGGTATTTTTTGATAACAAATTCTGTTTGTAAATAAACTCTCTCTCTCATTACCTGTATCAGTAAACCTTAGAAAATCAGTTGAGAAAACAAGATTAATTTTATAGCGATGACTAATAAAGATAGTGGTATTTTGTTGAACTCCTGAAAATAAAGTTCCAGGATGAGTATCCCCACTAAAATTTGCAAACCATACTCTTCCTGTTTCTTGAATAAGATGAGATATTGTGGACATTTTAGAATTTCCAATAACGCTTATAGGAATAATCATAGAAATTCTACCAATGTTAGTCTTTAATAATTTGTAACTTTTTTCAACACAAAAACCATATAAATTTTTGGAAGTTAAAGTCTCATAATTTTTAAGTTCATAATCAATATTATTATTATAAGCTACATAAGGTGGATTACCAATAATAACATCAAAACCACCAGTCTCAATTATTTCATGAAACTCAGCAAACCAGTGGAAAGGTTGGTGAGAAGAAAGCCAGTCTTCAAATTCTTTTTTGTTTTTTCTGGATCTACCGTAATCATTACCAAGATAATCGTTAAGAGTCTCATTTAGATTTTTTAATCGTTCGTTAAGATCATCTTTCGCTTGCTTAAATTCAGTGTGGTCTGTTTCATCTTCAAGTTGTATCCCTTTATATCGTTTGAAAGCTTTCGCAACCACTCCTAATTCATCGTAAACTTTTTTTGTGTCTGCATTAAGATCGAGACTCCAGGTTAATCCCTTATCTAATTCTTCTTTTGTAGCAAATCCAATCAATGTATTTCCTGTTCTGATATTGAAATCAATATCCGGTAATGGTTCAAGATGTTCAAAGTCATCAACTTCAGCAACAAGCTTTAAGAAGAGACGTAACTTTGCAATTTCCACAGCTTCGTTCATTATATCCACACCATAAAGGTTGTTGAGTATTATGGATTTATAGATATAATATTTTTCGTTGGGATGCTGTTCAATTATATCTAAAACTTTTCTAAATTGTGGGAATTTTTTACCACCCTTTGCATTATCTTCTTCAATAAATCCTCTCATTCTAAGCAGACAACCCTCATAAAGCGGCTCAAGAATATTAAGTGCTGCGAAAAGAAAAGCACCGGAACCGCAGGTGGGATCGAGTACAGTAATTTTAGTTATTGATTTATGGAATGCATTTATAAAATCGGAACCCTCGTACTGTTCAACAGCATCCTGTGCAAACTGGCGTATATTAAGGTTGTAAGTAATAAAGTCGTTAATTTCTTTAACCTCTCCATTTTCAATTTTGTTTTTTATATCAAAGTAACGGTTACGTCTTTCAACAACCTCGCGCCAGATTTCCGTGGATAATGCATATTCAGGTGGAGCGTAAGTGTTCCAGGATTTTCTACGTTCTAATAAATTTGGTTTTGTTGTATCCACACCCTTTTCGATATCAGGAGGGAGTACACGAATTGTCTCTTGAGATTGCTTCGCTTCTCGTCTCGCATCTGGCTCGCCGGAGCGGGCGCTCGCAATGACCTTGCCATTGTCTTCGTAAATGCCGTGTTTTACTGCATCGAAAATGTAGCGGTCTGGATTATCACGAAGCATTTTCCACAAGCTGCTTTCCTCTTTAAAAGCATTAGCACAATCTTTTTTAACCTTATCGAACAGAAATGGAATGATTGTATTCTTCGTAATGTATTCGGTTATATCTTCTTTGGTGTAGTAGGCACCCATTGCGGCGCGATCATTAATGTATTTTTCAAATATGTAACCAATAACATCCGGGTTAATATCACGTCCGGTTGCGGTAATTTTTGTATCAAGATGCCAATTGTATTCATCAAAAAATTTGAAGATTCGTTTAAAAGCTTTGTCTTCTATTTCAATCTTTCTGTAATCCTTTTCAAGCTGGTGTACATCAAATAAACCACCGTTAAGGTAGGGAACCCTGCCAAGTTCTTTAGTTATAGTTTTGGAGCGTTCAGATTCTGGTGACCCAAGTCCTTTATGGAACAGAACAAGAAGAAAGTTACGATAGAAAGAAAAGAATTTATCCTTACCTTTTCGTACCTGCGTTTCTTTAAGCTTATCAAAAAGGTAATGAATATTATTATCGAGAAATCCTTTTTTCTGAATGAAGTAAATAAACATCAAGCGATTAAGCATAAGGGATGCATACCATTCTTTATTTATTTTATCTTCAATACCTTTTATGAAACCAAGGAATGCTTTATGGTGCTCTTTAAACTCATCATAAAATCTCTTTGTAACTTTTTCAGCATTGGTATTGAACTGCTCAACAACATTTGATTTTACATCAAGCAGAGAGATCTTTTCTTCTTCATCAATAGAGATAAACAGTTTGCTTAGCTTTTGAAAAAGTAATTCGGGATACTGAGTAGAGAAGTAAGGTGTTTCTCTAATAGTTATTGGCTTGTTAGGTTCTCTTAAAGCGAGCTGCCAGATTTGATGATGATTATCTGCGTCAGTATAGATAAGAAGGTGCTCGAAATATAGTTTGGAAATTTTATTCTCAATCTTTTTGCGCGTGCTGTAATCGGGAATTTTACCATTACTATTCGGTGAACAGGAGAAAACAACAAAGTCTCTCTTTTCAGCTATTGCATCAAGAGAATAGGTATCTTCTTTTACAGCGATGCTCTCTGTTTTTTCAATTCTATCCCAACCAAGTTCGTTAAATAACTCTTTAAGTTTGAACTCCTTGATTAGCTGAGTAAAGCGAACTTTATCAAGATTCATTTTTAAGCCCCATTGTGCAAATAATTTGTGGTTCTTTATATTTTATTTCATCTTCACTAACAATACAAAGTTTATCATCATCACTTAATGAAACTGCCAGTTCAGCCAAATGTGAATCATCTATTCCCGCCTTCAACTGTCTATTAAAGGTTTCTTTGGCAACCTCTTTCAACGGATATCTGTAAATATCCTCAATTGTTTTTTTAAGATTATCATTGGCAAATAGTAAGTCCTTATTTTCATTATAATATCTGTCCAGCCGCATGTAAACACGATACCTGGCACTTGTTTTTTTTCCCAGTTGACCACCAATCCGGGATTCTGAAATATTTATCTGATCAAGTCCATCGCTAACAAGTTTATGATGATTTGATAGACGCATTAGTGGTTTTTCTTCCGGGTTGCACTCAGCTTTTTTTAATATTATGTATTGAGACTGACTTAACAGTTCTCCATTTGAGCTAACTAAGGCAAGAACATCGTTATCATCGTAAGTCTTTGTATAGACGATTACACTTTCCGGTTCATTATCAGATTTATTTAGTGCTTTAGTTGAGTAAACTACATTAGGTAAATCGGGAATTACTTTTTGCAAAGAAGGATTCATATCAAGAGCATTTTTCCATATTTGATACGCGTAAGATGCTAAATCAACTTCCGAGTCATCTTCGTCATCTAATATTCCTGCTTTCTCATTATATAGATCAGCAATGTTTATTGGATCACCTTCAAAGAATGTTTCATCAGAACCAACAACTTCAGCATTTTCTTCAATGCGCTGTCCCAAACGCTGGCGAAGCCTAATGATATTTTCGATACCATCTTCCGGAAGAAATGAGTAGCAAAGAATTTTATCTGATTTTTGACCAATTCTATCAACTCGACCCGCTCGTTGAATAAGACGAATAATTGCCCATGGAAGATCATAGTTAAGTACAATATGACAATCCTGCAGGTTCTGCCCTTCACTTAAAACATCAGTACTAATAAGAACGCGAATTTCTTTTTCTGTTCCTTTTATGTTTTCTTTTTCATTACTTACCGGGCTAAAGCGATATGCATATTTGGTAGGATCATCCGAATCACCTGTTACACAAGCAATATTATCAATCTTTCGGTTTTTAAGATCATTAAAAAGATAATAAGCAGTATCAGCGAATTGCGTAAAGATTAATATTTTTTCTTTTGGATGCTTCTTAGTACAAACTTCAAACAATGCATTCAGCTGCCGGTCTTTAGCTGGTGTCCAGTCTTTTCCAAGATTTAATTTTTCCATAAGATTAACAGCATCGGAAGTTAACTGTTCCTTAAGATTATTATCAAAAAAATCAGATCTTATCCAGTCAAATCTTCTTTTTTGCGTTGTTTCAAACAGCTTATATACCTCCCCTGCAAGCCTATAGTAAGATTCTGCTTCAAACATTATATGGTTATTATTATCCGTCTGTTCAGCATCTTTATCCTCCAAAAATTCATCAAGTGTATTTGCTTCTTGTCCACCAACTGGAATCGGCAAATTATTATCGATTGCATATATAAAAATATAATTCCTCAAGATGTGGCGGCTAAGAGAAAGTAAAAATGAATGTCCACTGCTTTCCAGCCGCTTAAATAAATTCGTTCTTGCAAAACCCATTAGTCTTTTCCCAGCTCGGGACAGATTTTGCATAAGGACTTCTTCACTCTTTGTAGGATTAAATGGTAACGGATCCAATAAATAATTAGCTAATCCATAGCGCGGTAAATTTAGTTGATTAAGCGAAGTTACAACTTCAGCGGTATAAAGTTTTGCATACTGATCTTTCGAGTCTTTTGGATTAAAATCGTATTCTACTTTTTTAGCATGTCGATCAGGAAAATAAGATCTTCTCCCGTCAGAAAATGTAAGATATTTGCGTTTCTTTATTTCATCAGTTTCAGCATAATTCTGTTTGATAAAACTTCTTGTTCTTCTAACAAGGTAAAGTCTCATTAATTCCCGCCAGTCATCAGTATAATCACTTTTCTCAAATGCCAGAATTGAACGTTCCGAAGCTTGGTATTGTGCAATAAACTCAATTCGACCTCCTATGTCTTTAATAAAATTCTCTGGGGAAATTCCAAGATCCTGATGATCATCAATAAAAAGACGAAGTTGGTTAGATAAATCTGTATAAGACTTATTATAAGGTGTTGCAGTTAACAGAATAACTTTGCTTGCATTAAGTCCAATATATTCTTTAATGGCTCTATATCTTTTACCTTCACGATTTCTAAGGTTATGACTTTCGTCAATTATAACAAGCCGATATCTGCGCATTTCAGGCAGTTGCGTTTGTGCCATTGAGATTGAAATAACTTTTGCTCGGAGCCGGTACTTGTGAACATAATCTTCCCACATCCTTACTATATTCTTAGGGCACATGATAAGAGTCTCAAGATAAAAATCGTCTTCAAATATTTTTGCAAGAGCACTGGCAATAATAGTTTTACCAAGACCAACAACATCGCCAATAACCACACCGTCTCGTTTATTTAAATGATGCGCGGCAATTAATACTGCTTTATGTTGAAAATCGAAAAGTTCTTCCTTAAAGATTTTTGGAATTCTAAATTCTGAAAGACCTGCCCTGGCTTCACGTGATAAATGATAAGCCATCTTAAGATAGATGTGATACGGTTGATAGAGTTTATCAGCAGCCCAGGATGTATCAATTATTTCTGCAAGTTCATCAGAAATATCAAGACACCATCTATCATCCCATCTATCATCAAACCACTTTGATAATTTCTGTGCGGCATCCTGTTCTAAGACATCAACATTCAACTCTCCCTGTTTTACCAAACCCGCTAAAGTCAAATTACTACTTCCAACATATCCGATCAGAGGAGTAATTTGATCATCTCTAAAAAGAAGATATAACTTAGCGTGAAGAGTATGCCGGAGGAATAATTTAACTGAAACCTTTTTCTTTTTTATCTGAGCAGATAATTTTCTTAGTCCTTGTTCATCAGCTTCTGTTGGAACTCCAATAGTCAATTGTTCTTTGAACTCTTGGGCCAATCGCTTTTTAATACTTAGCGCTTCTTTGTTATCGATACCATTTGCATCCACTTTTGAAAAGTAATCTTTTATTATATCAAGAGGTGGCTTTTGCATTCCAACTAATAATCGACAAAGCTTGTCATCTTTTCCTTCAAATCTTTCTATCTCATTTGCTACTTCTTTCCATCCCCTTAGGTTGAAGTAACCCACACAAAAATCAGAACGATAGGAAACTGATAATGTATTGTTAAGACCAACTACTAAATTATTTTCAATGTTGTCATAAATTTTAGGCATAAGAAAAGATTAAACTGTTATAGAAAATTTGCCTTACCCACCAACTCAACATTTGTCTAATAAAAATATTATCCGGGATAAACCCCCTCCGGATATTAGGAGAGAAAATGAAGGGTGTTTATCCTAATCGTACATTAATATCATACTAAAGATAAAGAATCGTAATCAATTCTTCCAATAAAACAATTAAAAAAGGTATAAGAAATTTATAATAAGTTTACTGCTGAGATTAAATCCTGTGTTTGTAAGTGGCTCTAAATTTGAGTTGTTTTAATATCCTCGTGTCCAGGTAATTCTTTAACCACAAATACTGATGCCCCTTTTTGAATTAACCTTGATGCAAAAGAATGTCTGAGAGTGTGAAAATGGATTCTCTCATTTAGTTTTGCCTTCCGTACTGTTCTTTTGAAATACTTGCTGGCGTAATCTTCATATAATTTTATACCCATTACTCGAGAGAATATATAATTATTATTATTTATGTTGTTTACCTTACTGAAGTTACTCAAAATCGTAAATACTGTATGTCATGCTCGCGAAAGCGGGCATCCCCTATGCAAAAAAGAAAGAAAAAATAGATTCCCACTTTCTTCCGAAGGAATGCCATCGGCAGTGGGAATGACAAATCTGGATCTTTTTTCTGTTAAAGGTGTTTTTGCGTAACTCCAGTTACCTTATTGAATCTATTCATCATCAAAGTTTCCAGTTTTGAATTAAATCCGGTACAATTCTATAGAGTAAAATGATTTATTTACATCTCTTCCCACCCGAGAATAGCATCAATAGCCGTCGTAGTCATATAATGATACCGCGGTCTGGCATTTTTATAGATCCTTCTTGCCATCTCCAATCCTTCCGGAGTCTTAGCCATCGCCCGGTAAATCTGCCTCACAGAAGATCGATTGCCAATCTCTATGAGAAATTTTTCGACTGTTCCATAAGCCGGTTCATAAAGATTTTCCATCGCAAGCGAGAGCCAATTTCTCAATACGATAGGATTGTTAATATCGTTTAATTTAAGACTTGTATTAAGAGCATTCAGCCGTTCTTTTGAAATTTTAACCGGTAGCTGTTTTAAGAAATATATCCAGTGATGGGTTGTCCATCCTTCAGTACTGATTTCAGATGCCGGGGAACCTTTTACCCAATTGTTGATTATATCGTCAACAATATCAAATTCCTCTGAATGCAATTCAGGAAAATTCGAAGGTAATCCTTTGCCGTAAACCCAATTTTCTATCTGGATTTTTTCCCCAAGCTCCTTGTTTCCCATGAGCAGATTATCGTTCATGTATTGAAGAAATCCTTCAGTTGTCATGCTTCCGAATGCGTGCTCCTGAAAATAGTCGTGCAGAAACGTATCCCATCGCTCTCTACCTACGGTTTTCTCAACGGTCATAAGAAAAAATCTTCCTTTTTGATACGGAATAGTTGAAAAAGCGTCATTGGGATTTCTTCCTTCCATATTGAGCTTTAACCGAGTATCAGAGCTGTCGGGTCCCATTCTATCAATCTCTTCTCTTAGATTTATTTCTCCATTTACCTTCAGCATATTTTCGTAACTTTCTCCATATACTTCTTCCATAATCCTGCCGGTGAGGTAGGTGGTAAATCCTTCATTCAACCAGACATCATCCCAATTAGCGTTAGTCACAAGATTTCCCGACCATGAATGAGCCAGTTCATGTGCGACAAGCGATACCAATGACCTGTCGCCCACTAGAACGAGCGGATATACAAATGTGAGTCTCGGGTTCTCCATACCCCCCCATGGAAAGCTCGAAGGAAGCACCAGTAAGTCATACCTATCCCAAAGATACGGACCGTATAACTTTTCCGCCGTAGTCATCATAGCCTCTGTATCGGCAAACTCATATTCTGCTTTATCTATCAGCGATGGTTCGGCATATACACCTGTACGCGGACCAAGAGAACGAAATTCCAGGTCCCCGACGCCGAGCGCCATGAGGTATGATGGAATTTTCTGAGGCATCTCGAAATGATAGATTCCTTCTGCATTTTTTTCGGTCGGATTTCCCGCACTCATTATTGCCAGGAATTCAGATGGTACTTTTATTGTCGCATCATAACTGAATCTAACTCCGGGAGTATCCTGCAACGGAATCCAGGTCCGCGCTTGTATAGCCTGAGATTGGGTATACAAAAAAGGATAAACACCGCCTGCAGTTTGTTCCGGTGTAACCCAATCTAATCCTTCGGCGTCCGGGCTTGTAGAATAGTAAATATTTACTGTTTTTGTTTGCGCTGTAATATCAACTACGAGTGGTGAACCATGAAGTTTTACAAATTTGCCAATTACAAAAGTAGTAGGGCTTTGAGCTTTTCCGAGAGTGATTCTGTCAATCTTCAAACCCCATGCATCAAGGTAGAGTCTGTCAACCCCTTTTTTATTATTGATAAACAGAGTCGCTTTTCCGGTTATGATCTTCTTATCGAAATCGACCGTTAAATTAAGAGAAATATGTTCTATATCTACCTCCCACGGCTTTGAATTCGAATGGGAGTCTTTCACATATATTTTTTCTTTTAAAGGTGAAGAACAGCTCAGCGTCAAGAGCGAAAAGAATAAAAATATTGAAGTGGCTTTCCAAAACATGTTATGATTAATGTCCATTCCTGACTCCTCAGTATTATGATTGCCTATTATTCTAATAAAATTTTTTCTAACCATATGATTAGGTAGTTTTATAGAAAACTACAAACATAAATTTGAAATTGAAAGAATATTTCTTAATATCCTCTGAATAGTATGGATATCTAGCAGTTCTGGTGAAATATCATTAACCTTGTGATGATATGTACGATCTTCATATCCGTACCATATCTAAAAATTATAATAGGTGTTTCCTAATGTTAAACTTGTAACTGTATCTTAATATCATTTTCTAAATTCATCTCCGGCTGTACCTTACCACCATATCTTGACCTGCCTATGGAAGGCCTTCCGCCAGCCAGTATAGTAGTCAACAGAAAGGGGTTAACATATTTTCAAACCTGCCTGCAGGTGCTAAACACGTTCCTTTAGGATAGGCAGGTGCAACTTAAATAAATTAGTTATACGTTCAATTAGTTCTTGTACTAATAGTTTTTTCAGCCTGTCTAATGGTCACACCTTAGGAGCATTGGTTAAGCCTACCTTGCAAATGATTATTCGTTGGCTATAAAAACCGATTTAAGCTCGCTGTAATGTTCAAGTGCAACCATGCCTTGTTCACGACCCATGCCGCTTTGTTTCATTCCGCCAAAGGGTGCTTCGATATGCACACTGCTGCTGCTGTTGATAGAAATCATTCCTGTTTCAAACGCCCGGGCAACACGTAAGGCCCTGCTTACATCCCTTGTCCAGATTGAGCCTGATAATCCATACACGCTGTTATTGGCAAGTGTAACGGCTTCCTCTTCTGTTTTAAACGGCATAATACAGACAACCGGTCCAAAAATTTCTTCTTGCATTATACGCATATCTGCATTAACTTTAACATAAACAGCCGGTGTTAGATAATTTCCATTGGCAAGCACACCGTCCTCTGGGATATCACCACCGCATAGCCTTTCAGCACCTTCCTTATCACCCACATCCAGATAGTTACAAACGGACTTGCGCTGCTGGGATGTAATTAACGGACCCATCTCTGTTTCTTCTAAATTCGTAGGGCCGATTTTCATCGCTTTTGTACGGTCCACAAATTGTGTAACAAATAAATCAAATATCTTTTCTTCTACTAGAAATCGGCTGCGTGAGCAGCAGTCCTGTCCGGCATTATCAAAAGCGGAAAACAGGGAAGATTCAATACATATTTCGAGCTCCGTATCGGCAAAAACAATATTAGCAGATTTGCCGCCCAGTTCGAGCGATACCCGTTTGATACCATCGGCTGCAACCTTCATTATATGTTTACCGATTTCTGTTGAGCCGGTAAAAGATATTTTTCGGATAAGAGGATGGGCGATGAGCGCTTCACCTGTTAAACTTCCCGGACCCGCTAAAACATTTACAACTCCGGATGGAATCCCGGCTTCAACAGTCAGATCGGCCAGAGCCAAAGCACTTAACGGGGTAACACCAGCCGGTTTTATAACCACGCAATTTCCCATTGCCAGTGCCGGTGCCACTTTCCAACTGGTGATCAAAAACGGGAAGTTCCAGGGTGTTATAAGTGCACACACTCCAAGTGGTTCGCGAAACGTCAACAAGCTGCCATCGGCTGCACCGGGTATTGTCTGACCATAAATTTTATTCACTGCGCCCGCATAATATTCAAAACAGTTTGCAGCGGCTGCAATCTCTCCTTTGGCAGCGTTGATTGGCTTCCCGGCATTTTGTGATTCCAGTTTTGCAAGGTAATCAAGTTTATCCCTGATAAGATCGGCTACTTTTTGCAGTAGCTGTCCCCGGGTTCGTGAATTCATTGATTTCCACGTACCCTTTATAAATCTTTGATGAGCTATTTCAACAGTATGCTCAACATCCGTAACGGAAGCCTGCGCCACCGTGGCAATTTTTTTTCCATTTGACGGATCAAATATTTCTGTAACATCGCCTGCGCTGCCCTTTACACGAACGCCATCAATGGACAATCCCTCAAATGCAATATCGTTTCTGTTAGACATTTTTCTATTCTCCTTTACAGGAATAATATAAACGTTATTCCGGTGTTACATAAGCCGATGAAATACCACCATCAACCATAAACTCAGTCCCCGTCACAAATGATGATTCGTCCGATGCCAGATACAATGCAGCCTGAGCCATCTCTTTAGCCAGACCAAAACGCCCCATTGGAACGTGAACCAGACGGCGTTGTTTCTTCTCTTCCGTATCCAGGAATTTCATTAATAATTCTGTTTTCAGCGGACCCGGGCACAAGGCATTTATACGAATATTCTCCCGTGCATGAACAACAGCTAATTCCCGTGTTAATGCCAAAACGGCTCCCTTGCTGGCGGTATAGGCAATCTGAGGCGTTGCCGCCCCAAGTTTTGCAACAAACGATGCCGTATTTATTATAACACCGCCCCCGGATTTTCTCAGTGCAGGTATCCCAAACTTACAACCCAGAAAAACCCCTTTTACATTAACCGCATAAGTTAGATCAAAAACTTCTTCTTCCGTATTGACAGCATCATCATCTTTACTGTGCATTATACCGGCATTATTAAACAGGATATCAAGCCTGCCATATTGTTCCACAGCAGTATTAATCATATTTTTACAATCGGCTGCTTTTGATACGTCTGCTTTAAAAAACACCGCCTGCCCGCCAGTGTTATGTATTTTCCGGATTGTTTCTGCGCCTTCTTTTTCATTGATATCTACTGCTACAACTTTTGCCCCCTGCTCTGCAAACAGCAGACACGTTTCTCTGCCTATCCCACTTGCAGCGCCGGTGATAACGGCGACTTTGTCTTTTAGTCTCATTTTATCCTCATAAAAATCTTAATAATTTTAGATTCTTTCGAAGTAACGCTTTCGCTCCCAGTCCGTGACACTTGTATCAAAGGCATGTTGTTCACTCCTAAAAAAATGGCTGTAATGTTTTTGCACTGCATCACCAAAACTGTTTTTTATAAATGTGCTGCCATCAAAAATCTTTATGGCTTCAGAAAGAGTCTTCGGAACATGGGGCAGATCATGCGCTCTGTATATATCGCCATTAAAAACTTCCGGTGGTTCAATCTTGTTTTTAATTCCATCCAATCCGCTAGCCAGCGCTGCGGCAAATGCTAGATACGGATTACAATCTGCTCCTGGAATGCGGCATTCGATGCGCAGAGTGTTGCCGCTTCCAACAACACGGAAGCCAGCTGTGCGGTTGTCATAACTCCACGCCAGCCTGGTCGGCGCCCAGGATTCGGAACGGTATCTTTTATATGAATTAACTGTTGGAGCATAAAATACCATTACATCGGGTGCATGCTTTATCCAGCCGCCCAAAAACCAGCGAAAATCCTGCGAACACTTTACGGGTCCGGCAGACATTTTTCCCGGAAAGAGGTTTTTTTTGCCTTTCCACAAACTCAGGTGCAGATGGCAACTTGAGCCTGCCTGATCTTCCGAAAATTTAGCCATAAAAGTAACGCTTATGCCCAGCTTGTCCGCCACTTCTTTTAAGCATTGCTTGTAAACAGAGTGACGATCGGCCATTGTTAAAATATCAGCATAGCGCACATTTAATTCATGCTGACCCAAACCCCATTCACCTTTGGAGTTTTCAACAGGCACACCGGAATTTTTTAAATGACGCCGCACCATTCCATTAAAATTTTCTTCACGGGTGCCCTGTAAAATATTGTAATCTTCGATATACCAACCGGCTGCCGTCAGATCATCATATTTCTTTTCAGATGCTTCCTTGTAAGAGTTCTCAAAAATATAATATTCCAGCTCGGAGCCAGCCATAATAGAATACCCTGCGGTAGTTGCCTGTTTAATTTGCTCTCTTAATATTGTTCTGGGATTTATGGACTCCAGTTTACCTGTCTTTTCATTTTGTACATCGCAAATGATCAGTGCGGTTTTATCCAGCCAGCTTGCCAAGCGCAACGTTGAATAATCGGGCATCAGGTGCACATCGCCATAGCCGGATTCCCAATTTGCAAAACTGTATCCGGCAACCGGTTTCATTTCCATATCAACCGTTAAAAGATATTTACAAACATGCGAACCACTTTCGGCAATCTGTTCAAGGAAGAAATCAGCATCATGTCGTTTGCCCATGAAACGACCATATAAATCTGTAAATACAACCAACACAGTTTCAATCTCTTCGTTTTTTACCAGGGATTTTAACTGATCGATGGAAAGCATACCTTTAATTTCAGCCATATTCTATATCCTAACTTTTGTAAAATTTTTCTATCCACTTTGCCACTATTCCACTATCTGTTTTCTGATCCATAGTTTTCAAAGCGGATTCAATCAATTCCGGTTTAATAATATTTCTTCGTGAATTCATGGAAGCGATGTGATACTCTTTGGTGAACTCCGGGTGCTGCTGAATCCCCAAAACATGATCCCCAATCGTGAAAATTCCTACCGGGCAATGATCATTCCCCGCAATAACTTTAGCATTCTCCGGAAGTTTAACAACCTGATCCTGATGTGAGACAATCAAACTATAGTTTTCCAGTTTTTTATCATTCATCCAGGGAGTCGATGAAAGAATTTGAAAGCTTTTAATCCCAATTCCCCAGTCGCGTTCCGATTTTTCAACTTTACCACCAAGCGCTTCGGCAATCATCTCATGTCCAAAACATATGCCGACATGTTTATGTCCATTCAAAAACAATTTATGAGTAAAATTTTTATAAGTATTAATCCATGAGAAATCATCATAAACCGACTCAGGTGATCCTGTACTCAGAAAGCCGGCATAGTCATTTAAATTATTCGGGTAGATGTCTTTTTGGACATCGAAAACAAACAGTCTGACAGATGGTGCGTATTTTTGGAACAGGGAAATGAACATATCTTCATGATCACCACTTACATGAAGAAGGTCGCGCTGAACGTTGCCACATTTTAATAAGCAAATATTCATTATATTTTTTCAGGCAATGATACTCTCAATGAGTAAAAGATATTATACAACATATAAGAAACCGACTTCTGCCTAATCTTTTCTTTCCACGTTATTTCAATATTTGATACGAACTACTTAGTAAGTAACATTTTACGTGTATAATTATAATCCCCGGATTCAAATTATAAAAATACACATCGCAAGACAAACTGGAAACATCAAATTGTACTTCATACGTTCCGGCATTTTTATATTCAACAAACAATATCAAAAAGTAGGTGAGCTATTAACAAGGAAGTATTTTTAATCAGTTTAAAAAGATGATAACATTTCATAAACAAGCTATCTTTAGAATTTATTTGACTGTCTAACTAATACTTAACAGGAAAGGAGAACCTTCTTCCAATCCTGATAAAAATCAGTGTTGTTTTAATATATTTTATTTATTCTAAAATTTCACTGCTTCAATCCCTAATATTATTCACTGATGAATTTTATCGGGATGTGCAGCCATTTTCAAATCAGTAATCAATAGAAATTCATTCTAAATTCTTAATTCTACATTCTAAATTACTTTGCTTTACCTTGTGCAGCAACGGCGGCAGCTGCTTTTGCAATTTCATCGGGATCGCCTAACCGAAATGCTAACTGGTGCAAGGGATTTGAAGCACCTGGCTGGCGCATTTGAACAAAAATTTGAAGCGACACAGAAGTAACCCATTCAACTCCAGCCCTAGCATCCAGTGCAGCAAATGTTAGGAGCTTAGACTGTGCTGGAATTCTCAAATTAAAAGCTACTCTCAAGTTATGGCTCCAGTACTACAACACTGTCTTTTAAGTATCCGCCCTCCCATGGGATCCCTGTACACGAAAATGTCGCAATCCCATACGGCTCATTTGGAATCCGATACCATTGGCTGACCCCAATTCGTTTGTTTATATAAGAGGTTATTCTTCTAGTGCCTGTATGTCTTCCACTCCTTAACATAATTACCATTTCGAATCGTTTTACTGGAGGTAGGTCATTAGCAATTACGTAATCACTCATCTCAATAATCCGTGCGGTCACAACAAGAGAATCTGACATATCCTCATTAAGTGGAAGTAGCTGTGATTTCAAGAGCTTCACCCGATTGAAAAATGTTGCCCTGTCATATGGCTCTAATTCTTTATTCCAGGATGTGTCCACCACTGGTTCAAAAGGCTCAGCTGAGAAATCGATGTAAGAGAGTTTAGGGAGCCTTCCTGATGCATCCCAGAAATAAGTGAGCCAATAAACCTTTCTCTCCTGCTCATTATAGCCTAAGAATCTTATCTCTTGTGGCCCACCGACAGTCGTTAGAGCAAAGTCTGCGCTTGGTAATAAAATAAATACCCAGATCCAACTGAACTTCATTCGCATGCTAGATTGAAATTCTCCATAATAACCGAATATAAATGTAAAAGTTATTCCTAACCATATGATTAGGTAGTTTTATAGAAAACTACAAACAAAAATTTGAAGTTCAAAGAATATTTCTTAATATCCTCTGAATAGTAAGGATATCTGTCAATTATAGTATTATATCATTAACTTTGCAATGATATGTGGTTTCTAAATATCCTTACCTTATCTAAAAATTATGAAAAAATATATTTAGAAGATATGTTCATCTCACTGATAAATGAGGTAGAAGGGGGACAGAGATAATGAGGAAAATCCCAGCTAATATTATAGTCAGCAGAAAGGAGCTAGCATATTGTCATCAACAATAAGCATTAATATTATTAAATCTCAATTATTTCCGGTTTTAGTAGTGTCCGAATTTCATTGTGTCATCCTGACTAAAGTTAGGCAGGTTCGATTCAGGATCTTCTTTTATAGATGAGATTCTGATCCCGACAAGTCGGGACAGAATGACAATTTCAATTTATTACCTCTCCCCCAACTCCAATTGAACTGTTTTATGTTGCCCATCTCTCACATATTCAATTGTAACAACATCGCCGGGTTGATGTTCTTTGAGTAAGTTAGAATAATCTCTCAAATTTTTAACAGGTTTATCATCAAACTTAACAATTACATCCCCCTTCAATAGTCCGCTTTTTTCTGCGGGAGAGTCCGGCATCACAGCACCTATTTTTACACCTTCGCCGGTGAATTCAAAATCGGGCATGGTGCCGGTGCTTACTCTTCTTTCTTTCTTTTGAGTTTTATCCTTTTGATCCCTTTGTGATTTTTCTCCCCCTGTTTCCCCGGTGAATGCCAATGGTTCTTCTCTCTCAGCAAGGTATTGGATAACTTCTTTTGTAACTGCTGCCACTTTTACCATTCCGTCCCCATCAATTTTATCGTAGGTATCTGTGGGCTTATGATAATCTTCTTCGGAACCGGAAAATAATTGAACTGCAGGCACTCCTGCTTCTATAAATGCTGTCTGGTCACTCGCATCCAATTGCTGTTGTACCATTGATGTTGGAATACCTGTTACATAATCAGTTCCCATAAAAATAAATTTCCATTCTTTTGCACTGCTGCCGTTTAACACCAAAAGTTTCTTTCCGAATAATCTTCCGACTGTATCGAGGTTTAAATTTGCCATTACTTTATCGGCAGGAAACGTTGTATAATTTTTTACATAATTCCTGCTTCCAATCAATCCTGCTTCTTCTCCTGTAAATGCAACAAACACAATAGTTCTTTTTGGTTTTTCCGTTTTACCCATAAGTTTTGCAAGTTCAATCATAACCGCAACACCGCTTGCATTATCATCTGCACCGTAGTGAATTTTACCTTCGTTGCCTTTTCGAACATCGGGCCAGCCAAGACCGAGATGATCGTAGTGAGCTGACAGAACAACTGATTGCCCTGCAAGTTTTTCATCTGTACCGGGAATAATTCCAATTACATTTTTAAATGAGAATTGCTTTCTATCTTTTCCAACTTTCTGTTCCCAAACCTGGAAAAATGTTCCATCATCGCCTGCCGGTTGAAGTCCCGCCGCTTTAAATTGATCTGCAATATATTGTGCTGCTTTTTCTAATTCTTCAGTTCCCAATCCCCTTCCCTTTAAATCATCCGAAGCAAGATATTTTACGTGCTCCAACATTTTTCCCCCTGAGAATACGGGCTGCAGTTTAGCCAGCGGCTCACGATTCGGAATTTTTGGAAGTACAATTTCTTTACCAGTTACAAGAATTTTGCTTAAAGGCGAATTAACAACCTGCCATTGTCCTTTTTCAATGTTAGCAGGTTCATCTCCTTCAAAAACAAGATAGCTGTACTTTCCATAGTGAGGTAATTTTCGAACCAACCCGGGAACAGCATCTTTGTTTCCAATCGTTAACCACACCACAACCTCTTCTGGATTATTGGGGTTACGTACCGAAACAATAAAGCTGTTGTTTTCTCTACCCAATGTTTTTTTATCAATATCAACAGAGTTATCATTTAACTGAATATTGTAATCCGACACTCCATATTGAATGAGAATTTTGTATTCGTTATTCCATCCGAAAACCCATACTGCTTTATCTGTTGGAATCGTTTTAATTTCATTATCATAAATTATTTCAAACTTGTCCGGCTTTTCTTCCAACCACTTATTAGCGAGAGTTTCATAAGATTCAAAAGCAGTTTCATCTTCACCTGATGGTAAAATAACTAATACTTTATCTGAACCGTAAGCTGTTGATAACGCTGGTGGTATTTCATTGTAATGCAGTCTTCTGAAAAGATCAAACTCAGGATCAATATCAATTTTTACAGGTTTATTACTAACGGTTACAACGTAGCTTTTTTCTCTTGAATTCATCTCAACAATTTCTTTAACAAAATCAGATTCGGTGTAGATGAATACAGGAACGTTCAGGAAAAAAGGATCTTCTTTCTGAACTTGTGCAATAGTGAATTCAATTGTATATCCTTCATCCGATTTATTAACCGATACATTTTTCATTTGCAATTCCGGTGCGCCCGTTCTTGTAATCCATTGCGTAAAAAACTCTACTAGGTCTTCACCCGACTTTTCTTCCATTGATATTCTAATATCATCGAAGGAAGCGATTTTAAATTTGTTTGTACGGTTAAAATTCTGGAATCCTCTGACAAAGGTTTCATCACCTAAATCCTGTCTGAGCATATTCCACATCATCAAACATTTACCATAACCAATTGCTTCACTCGGTTCATTGTAACGTGAACGAAAATCGGAAAGGGGGAAATCATTATCTTCATTTACATAATTAGTAAATTTTTGTAAAGTCGATCTTCTGTAATCAATCCCCTGTCCGCGCTGTTCTTTAATAAGATGATCTGCCATGTAAGTTGTTAAACCTTCACACCAGTTACCTGTTTCAATATCCACGTAAACGCTGTTGCCCCACCAGTTGTGCAATAACTCGTGTGGATAGGAAGAATGAAGAATAAATGGTAAACGAATCACTGATTCACCCAGCAGTGTAAATGATGGCATTCCATATCCTGTTTCCCAAAAGTTTTCAACTAATGCAAACTTTGAATAAGGATAAAGACCAACAAGCTGGCGGTACATTTCGAGATATTGTGCGGTTGTTTGCAGATATTTATTTGCCAAGCCTTCATCAGGTGTACGAAGAAAAGCCATTGCAGTAACAGCCCCAACTGTATAATCATACTCGGTAAATTTTGCAGCGATGAAAAAAACTTCTTCCATCGGTTCGGGAGATTCCCATTGATCAACATGGTGATCAACAACATCCTCATCTTTTGTTCTCTTTCCCTGGCTAACAGTTTTCCATCCCGCAGGAGTTGTAGCCGTAAGATTAAATGTAATCAGTTCATCACTAAAGTAAGGGACCCAATAAGTAGAGCCGGCTAAATAAACACCAATATCAGAGATAATTCCAGGTGATTCATTGAATCCTCTTGCGTAATTTTCTGCACTTTGTTCAATTGGTGATTCTATCTTTCCACTGTATCTTAATTGAAGATATAGATCACCTGTGTATCTTGTGGGAAAGACAATCCGATATTCATTTAATAAAAGGTTATTCGAAGAATCACTTTCTTCCCTGTCCATTCCAACATCTTTTGCTTTTACATCTTTATTAACCAATTCAATATTAATTCCTTCGGTTAATGATGATACAGTTAATGCATTGTGCAGCTTGAAATTCAATTTGTTGCTATCCAAATTTTCAGGGATTGTAATTTCATCGGTTACTTCAAGGAATGAATCAGATGGATTTACTCTTGCATTAATCTCATGGTGAATGAGAGAGCTTTGTGCAAAACCTGCAACGGATAAAAACAAATAGGTTAAGAAAAATGAGACTGTTTTATTCATTTATTTAGCCAATTCTTTGATTTTAAAAATTAATAACTAATAGAACACAGATGACGCAGACCTGCCTTTGTCGGCAGGCATGTCAAACTGATAATCGAAGATCAGTTAACGAACAATAACTTCAACAGGATTTTCAACTTTCAGATATTTTTTTACAACACGATTTACATCTTGAAGAGTAACTTGCTTTAATGCATCCAGCATTTCTTCATCTGCAAAAATATCCCCATCAAAATAATATGAATGTGCTAAATAATATGCCTGGTTAATGCTGGATAATCTTCTGAACATCATTCTACCTAAATACATATTCACACGCTTAATTAATTCATCTTCAGTAAATGAATTTGAAAATTCTGCAGTGAAAAAGTTGGGGAACTGCGGTACAAGTTTGTCAACGTTTTCAGTTCTTGTTCCCATATTGATGTAAAACAAAGCTGTATTTTCTATTACATTTATTCCTGCTCCCATACGATAAGCTAAACCTTGTTTTTCACGAACATCAAAAACAATTTTATCTCCGAGTAACAATGAAAGAGCTTTCAACGCAGCTTTGTCATTATCATCAACAGTTTTCAAAAATCCATAAAACAAATATGCCTGCTCTCCTCCAACAGTATCTATAATTGTACGAGCTTTATTAATTTCAGCATATTTACGTTGATAAGCCGGATCGTTAAGAGGTTGAGCGCTTTCTATTTTTTCAAAATTTGTAAAGTAATTATTTATTTCTTCTGCAGAAGCAGGTGAAACAACAGATATTATCATATTCTGTGGATTAAAATATTCCTTACCAAACGATAACAGTTTCTCATAGGTTAATTGTTCGGACGAAGAAACATATTTTTCGGATTCATAAATGATAGATTTATAAGCATCTTCAAAAACTTGTTTAGCTTTGTTTTCTTTTCGCATCATCACATTACCGTGAGATTTTTTAATTGCACTCTCAAACTCCCTTTCTGTTGGTACGAAATTCAGCATCTGAGAGTTCAAATAATTAATTGCTCCTTCAACATCATCCGCAAGTCCTTCTACGCGAATGTAACCGAAAGCAGGACTCAAATAAATATTATCCATTGGTATATATGGATTATCATTAACAGTAAAAGTTAATCCATAATTAATGCTTTCCTTTTTATTTTCCGGCGATTTCATTCTTTGTCCAAATGTATCATGCCAGATGAATGCAGCATCTTTACCATATTTTTCTTCGTACGCAGCTTTGTTTTTAATCATGTAATGGACGGCTAATAATTCACTCGCATTATTTTGTTTTACAATAATTACAGGTTTCATTTCCCCATTTTCAAAAAGTTCTATCTTAATTGCATCATCAGTTGCTAAATCCTCCTCCGAAATAAAAGGATGCTGAATTATTTTTACCGGTTCAGAAGTTATTGAAAAATCATTTAACAGTTTACCTGCTTCTAAATAACCTGCCTGCGAATACGAATCGAATACCGATTCAATTCCATATTCTCCAATATTGCCTGCATTATAAATTCCGAACATATGAGGTTTTTCAATGTTCTTATAAAAATCGGTTTTAGTTTTAATTGCTTCAGTATTAATTATTTCAGGAGCTAAAGAGAGATTTTGTTTTTTTAATTCAACTATAAAAAAGTTTACAATTTCATTAAGACTTGATTCTTCATTTAATTTTAAAGTGGCTTCTAAATATTTTTTAACAGGATATAATCTCGTTTGAAATGAAACCTTTGTTACCTTATCAGGAAATTTGTCATCTAATATTTTCTGTAATGAATCAGCTTTATCGCTTAACGATAATTTAAGTAGATTAAAAAAATCTGATGTGAGATCACAAGGCAATTCATAAATAAGATTAACTAATAACAGGTCTCCTTTATAAAAGCGATGAAAAGTTTCTCCCTCAATATTTAATTTATTTTTGGGCTGTTCAAAACCCGTTCCCCATAAATGATTTTCAATTAAATTTACATCACCTGGTGGTACACAGCCGTAAATTTCTTCAATCTGTTTTATCATTTCATCCTTATTAAAATTTCCTATTACGCTCATGATCATATTATTTGGCAGATAATAATTTTTATAGAATTTATAAACATCATCACGTTTCATATTCTTAATGGTTTCATAAGTTCCCAAAGTAGGTAAAGAGAGTGCGTGACCCTTATATATGATGGATATAATATTTCTTTCTGCCTGCTCTCTTGAGTTAGCCAACGATTTAGCAATCTCTTCCATTACAATGTCCTTTTCCTTTTCAAATTTTTCTTCGGGTAAGATTGAGTGGAAGAGCATCGCTGATTGTAATATCATTCCTTCATAAATATTTTCAGCGGGAGTAACCATCATGTAGTTTGTATAATACTCACCTGTGTTTGCGTTATTGTATCCGCCTATTTTATCTGTTGCATCGTATAATTCTTTCTGTGTTAAAGTATCTGTTCCGTTAAACAAAAGATGCTCTAACATATGACTCATCCCGCTTGTTGCAAAAGTTTCGTAAGCCGAACCAACTTTTACTACAACGTTAACACCGACCATAGGCAATGCAGGGTTTTCAATCAAAAGAACCTGCATACCATTATCCAATGAATGAATAAAAACTCCCTTGGGTAAAGATTGTATTTCATCTCCCGAAGTATTGTTTCGATTGGCTAAACAATAGCTATAATTATACAATGGACTAAAAGATAAACCAATAAACAATAAAACAACAAATGATTTGCTACAAATATTTTTCACTTCCGTTCTCTCTTTCGATATCTTTGGTAAAATCAAAATTTAGTAAATGAGCTGATTTAAACTATTATTTGTTTTGCTTATTTACCAAGTAAATAGTAAAAATTTATTACTATCCTGCTAACTTCATTAACCCCTTTTCTTGCCAAAATCTTATCTTTTTTTCTGAGAGCAGATAACTCATTATGATTCAAATAGATGCAGAGTTATCAGATGTATACAAAATAAAAATTAAGGGGAGATTTATGACGTAAAATTCAGCTTGAAATGATTGATTTTATTGGCACCAACATTGAATTAAGGGGCACTTTTTAAGGAAGGGATACTATGATGAGGGCGAATTGAATTTACAATTTATATAGAAGGATATCATGTATAAAATTAAATTACTTTTGCCAATCATAATAATTATTTCTGTAACTGGATTAACGTTATTACCATCAAAAAGTGAAATAACAAACGAAAATATTGTTGCTTTTGAAAACCCGATCGAAGAAATAACTTCAATTTCACAAAATGTAAACGTAAAATATGATGACCTGGGTATCATGAAAGCATCGTGGTACGGTCCGCGTTTTCATGGCAGATTAACGGCAAATGGAGAAATATATGATCAGATGGGATATACAGCCGCACACAAAAGTTTACCTTTCGGTACATTGCTACGATTAACGAATCCAAAAAACCATAAATCAATTGTTGTTCGAATTAATGATAGGGGTCCATACATTCCGGGAAGAAAAATCGATCTCTCTAAAAAAGCAGCGATTGAATTAGGTACTTATAAAAAAGGAGTTGTTAAACTTAAAGTTGAAAAGATAAAGATTATTGGAATAAATTCTCCCATAATGAATTAAAACTGATTACTGAATATAAAGAGTTTTTCCTATTGGTTCATATTACTTTGATTGCAACAAAGGTTGAAATGCAGCACTATCTGCAATTGAGATTGTGAATTTGTTTGAGAAATATGTTAACTATTTCTAACTTTTTAAAGCGTCCTCAACAGAATCAAACTTTGTAAATACAGTATCTAATTTAGTTTTCTTCAAAGAGTCGTGTACAAATTCTGGTACTGCAGCAAGAACAAAATTTCCTTCTTGGTTAGTTACAGTAGTGTAGCCATGTATTAATATTCCAAGTCCCCAGCTTGAAATATATTTCAGATTGCTTAAATCAATCACTATTGTTTTTTTGTTCTTTTCTAAAGAACTAATTATTGCCTCATGAAAATCTTGAGCCTCGTAACCAAGCATCATCTCACTTGTTAAACTGATTACAACTGCATCATCATATTCTTTGGTATGTACCTTCATTTTTTTTCTCCAGAATAATTATTTTAATTATTAAATCTATTTCATTTTAAGCACTACGAAAGTGATGTCGTCATCAGGGTCGTCACCGTTTAGCCATTCAGAACCAACATTTTTTAAGTGTTCAATAATTTCTTTCGCATTATTTGAAGCAACTTTTTCATATTCTGTAGTAACTCTATCGTAACCAAACATTTCTTTTTTACCATTAAACAATTCTGGTAAACCATCGCTAAGCAGTAATAACGTATCTCCTGACTTAAGCTCTGTAGTTTTTATTTGATAAGGAAAATCATTAACTGCACCTAAAGGCATTCCCTTTAAGATAATTTCTTCCACTTTTTTATTTTCACTTCTATATAGCAGGGCATGCGGCATTCCAGCAGCTGACATTGTTAGATTATTACCTTTAATCTTTAACAAAGAAAGACACATCGACATTGATGGTAATTGCATTCCTTTAATAACGCGGTTAAATTCCTGAAAAGTAAAAATTATGTCCGGATTGTTTACATAAGAATTAAAAATACTTTTAGCAGCAGTAACCATAGTTCCCGCTTTCATTCCGTGTCCCGTTGCATCGCCTATTACAACCGTAAGTGTGCCTTCCACATCAACATGAAAATCATAGTAATCTCCACCGACTTCTGTTGCGGTTTGCATATAAACTGCAATATCGAGATGAGGTAGCTGTGGCAATTCTTTAGGAAGCATAGAAAGCTGCAACTGGCGGGCTTCCTCAAGTTCTTTGGTTTTTCTTTCGTTTTCTGCTTCTGCTCTTTGAGCTCTGAGTTTTTGCTCAAGTTCTTTTTTTGATAGTTCCTTTACGTTTTGTAACTGTTTAGCAAGATCTTTATTTGTTAAAGCAATATCCCGGGCAAGATAAACAGACATTGTGATCGGTAAGCTTAGTAAACCCGTAAAGAAAATTATTAATCCAACAAGACTGCTTATACTTATACCAAAAATCCCAACGATGAACAACAGAACCACAAATAAAACGAATACAATAACTCCTGAGCCAATAATATTTGAATTAGGTTTTTTATTTTTTATTGCAACTATAATTACTCTTAATCCTTCCAGGGTAAGAAGAAAAATAGATGCTAATATTACTTTCTCTGCAACCGATGGCGGTGCCAAGCTTAATATAATCCCAATAACAACTATAGATACATAAATGAAAATGATATAAAATTGCTTGGGTAGTTTATCATAGAATATTGAATAAAGAAATCCTAAGTAGAATGGAAAAACAAATAGTAGTGAAGAGGTTGTGAATGCATTTATCAATGAGATTGCTGTCAAATCGCTCTCTATATATCTGCGCACCATTGATGCAAAAAATATTACCGAGATGCTGAAGTTAAAAAGTGCAAAGTAGAGATTTTCTTTTCTGTCTGAATAAAAAATGAAAAGTGATATGTAAAGTAAGAACAAGGCAAAGAATAAACCTGCAATACCAATATTAACTCCTAATGTTGTTCTTTCATTATTTACTTTATTCAGAATGGATTCATCGATTGCTCTTACTTTTAGGTAAAAACCAATATAATCAAACCAAGCTCTAAACCACTCTTCATCATCTATCGCAATCTTATTTGAATACCTGACTGCCAGTACATAGATTGTACTGCTATCGAGTACAACTGCGAAAGGAATACCTTTTTGTAAATGAGGAGTTTCGGTTATAGTATCATTACCAATTTCCCCGAGTTTTTTAATCAACCTTCCGTTCAGGTATAACTCTGAAGCCCCGTTTTGCCAGTCTTCAAACGCTAACACTTTAAATCGAAGTGAAGAATCGATTTTAATTACAGTTCTAAACCATCCTATCCCCTTCCAGGTACCTTCGGGAAATTCTTCAATCTCCATTTTTGTTTTTAAAGTATCCCAATTAGAATCATCAAAGGTTGGTGAAGCCCAGGAAGAATCATCACCTGCATGATAATGCCAAACATCAGTTAAGGAAATTGCTTTATCGGTGATGCTATCGGCATTTATATATATAGTATCAATCGTTTGAGCATTGATTGTTGCTGAAATACCACCAAGAAAAAAGAAGAGGGCAAATAATTTTTTATGAAATCTTTTACTCATATAAACTAATTTACTAAAAATAATTATTTACTTTAGTTTTATCACTATCCGTCTTCGATTCGATTCTATGCTTAAAATATTTTTTAATCGAAACTTCGCAGAGATCAAAACTACTTAACCTTGATGACGACAAAAGTTACATCGTCATCCGGTTCTTTGCCGTTTACCCATTGCGAAGCTTCATCATTCAAATACTAAATAATATCCCCACTCAAAGCCCCCAGCCTTGAGTGGAGATTTGATAGATGTATTAAAAGATTACTTCTTCAGTTCAACAAGAATAAGTTCGAATGGTTTGTCACCTACATTTTTCGGAAGATGTTTTCCTGCCGGCTCCCAGACTGCCTGTCCTTCTGTTGCCGCCATTTCTACTACCTCTCCGTCCGGCAAATTAAACTCAACCTGATTATCTGTCAGAAACACTGCCACATTATCAGGATGATAATGCATAACGGATTTTTCTCCTGGACCATAAGTAATCCGCAATACACGCACATCATCGTTTTCGAATACTACTTTGTAATGGTTAGAATCCACCTTAGCTGGATCCTGAGCCAATGCCGATCCTGAAAAAAGTAAAACGAAGAGCAATACTACCAAACTGGTAAGTATAGAATAAGATAGGTTTTTCATAATGAAACCTCCTATAATGATATTATTATAAATGAATTAATTTTGAACTGCACATGGCAGAACTTTTATCCCTGCCTTTAAATCAAATTAACACTCGAAGCTTTCTTCGCTGCCTTCATTATTTTCTCAACTGTAATAAGAAATGTTGTTATAAATATTTACTAAACTAACCTTGTCAAATGCAGCAATGGTTGTGGCTAAACTGGAAACATTATCTGTCTTCGTCCGTCAATTGCCAGACTCCGTCGGAACTTCCTTTTTTTTATTTCATTTTTAGCACTACAAACGTAACGTCGTCATCCGGTTCTGCATTGCCAACCCACGCGGAGCCCGCATTTTTCATATGTTCAATAATTTCCTCTGGAGATTTATGCGCGCTTTTACTGAACTCCTGCACTACCCTTTCGTAGCTGAACATCTCTTTATCTTTATTAAATAATTCCGGTAAGCCATCGCTCAAAAGAAGCATTGTGTCTCCAGGATTAATTGTTGTTTCTTTAAGCTGATAAGGGAAATTACTGAATGCACCGAGAGGCATTCCTTTCAATACAATTTCTTCCACAGCCATATCCTGCTTCCTGTAAATTAAGGCGGGCGGCATTCCCGCAGCAGACATTATTATTTTATTTCCCTGAATCTTTAGAATAGTCAGACACATTGATAGCATATGGATGTTCATCTGCTTAATACATCTTGTTATCTCACTAAAAGTAAAAAGTATATCCGGATTTGCAGAGTGTGTACTGAATAAACTTTTTGTAGCAGTTACCATAGTTCCGGCTTTCATTCCGTGCCCTGTTGCATCACCAATTACCACAGTAAGTGTTCCATCCATTCCAACGTGAAAATCATAATAATCACCCCCGACTTCTGTTGCGGTTTTCATATATACAGCTATATCCAGATTCGGAAGTTGCGGAAGTTCTTTCGGCAGCATAGAAAGCTGAAGCTGACGTGCTTCCTCAAGTTCTTTACTTTTTCGATCGTTCTCTGCCTCGGCAAGTTGTGCTCTCATCTCCGTTTCATGCATTACTAATTTCTGTTTTGCTTTTGCAAGTAATCGTCTTCGCTGAAAACGATCCACACCAAACACTCCCAGCACAAGAACTAACCCATAAATTATATAAGCAAAAGTTGTTCTCCACCAGGGAGGAAGAATAGTTATAGAAATTGTTTTTTCTTTATCACTCCAAATTCCATCACCATTGGCTGCTTTTAGTCTAAAGACATAATCACCGGGATCGAGGTTGGTAAATGATGCATAATGTAATTTGCTGTAAACCCAATCTTCGTTAAATCCTTCCAACTTATATGCTATCTGGTTTCGTGCAGGTCGTGAATAATGAATAGGTGCAAACTGAAAAGCAATATCATTTTGTGAATAGTCCAGGGTTATTTCTTCTGTGTCATTTAAATCTTTTTTTAATGCAGAGGTTGTAATATCATCAAACACAGATACATCAGATACTTTAATATCGGTAATTACTATTTTTGGTTTTGTTTGATTTGTTCTTCCCGGGATAAAATAATTTACCCCATTATCTCCGCCGAAATACAATTCTCCATTATTTGTTTTCCATGTAGCCAGAGAGTATGAGTAACCTTGTAATCCATCCTTTATATCAATATTTATAAAAGTTTCTTTTTCACCTTCTGAATTTCTGACCAGCGTTGTTAAACCTGCTGCGCTGCTGATCCATAAATTCCCATAATTATCTTCTTGAATTGCACCAATTAAATTTGTAGGTAGACCATCTTTCTCGGTAAAAAATTTAATTTCCTCTGTTTTAGGATTTAGTTTCCCCAATCCGATTGGTGAAGAAAACCAGACAATCCCTTTACTGTCTTCCAAAATATTATATACATCGTTATTAATCACAAAATCAGAAACAGCATCAACGTTTTTATTATACTGAATAAATTTGCCGTTACTTAAATTGTACTTAAAAAGACCCTGACTTGTTGTTCCAATCCACAAAATACTTTCATAGGATTTACTTATAAATATCGAATTAGTGATCTCCAATAACATATAGCTTTTATTTTTTCTCTCTTCCTCAATTCTATCCGTAAAATAATTAAACTGACTAGCACCTAGTTTGATAACCTGAATTCCCCAAAGAGTAGAATCTTTTGGTGATTGAACATTATAATTTCCATAAGAATGTCCAACGTCAGATAGGAATTTAAGTTTGTATTTACCCTCTTTTAATTGTAAGGTTTGAACCATTATTCTATTCTTCATCCCGCCCTGGAAATGAAATGAATCCCTAAATTTGCCCATACTCCAAATGATATTTTTATCTTCATCTTCAAGCCATCCGTAATCATACATTACTTCCAAATTTGCTTGTCCTTCACCAACACCAATAATTATTATTTGAGAACTGTCAGAAACTTCAAATTCATCTTCCAATAATTTTTGCTCACCTACTTTAAGAATTGAGGCAATTGGTTGTGAAGAATTTATAAGATTTATTAAGTCTGCTTGCAATTCAGGTTTGAATTCTCGATTAAGGACGGAAGGTATTTTCTTAATAATATTTTGATTTGGATATAAGATATCCACTCCACCTCTGTGTGCAACAAATAATCGTCCGGCTCTATCAAATTTTAAATCATTAATATAGAAAGCAGTGTAAAGTGGTATTTCATCGGCAAAATAATGCTTAACCTTTCCATTAATTTGATTAACCTGGTCTAATCCAGCATCACTTCCAATCCAAAGATTATTCCCTGCGTCAATTGTTAAAGCGAAGATATTATTACTTGAAATACTGTTTGAATTTTGTTTGAATCTGTAATTTTTATATTCCCCGGTTTCAATATTTTGCCAAAATACTCCTAACCCGGCTGTTCCTATTGCTGCCCAATTACCCTGTTCACTTTTTGCAACTGATGTTATTCTATCCGCAGGAGAATTAGTTTTTAAGTTTTCCGGTATTGTAAGAACATTCATAGGCTGTTTGTTTGGATCGACTTTATATAATCCGTCCAGTCTTGTTCCTATCCATATGTTTCCAAAGCTATCTTGAAATAATGAAAGGATAGCTGCAGATTTGATACTGTTTTTACTATTGCTACTTCCGGTAAAATGAAAAAATTTATTATCAACCGGATTATATCTGTATAAACCGTCATCTAATGTAGCAAGCCAAAGAAAGCCTGCTTTATCCTTTAAAATATTAATTATCCCTTTGGAGAAGTATGTAGAAATCGGCTTTGAAAATATTCCAATTTTCTCCAACTTTTTATTATTTCTATAATAAATTATTAGTGATTCTTCTCCTCCAATCCATATTCTATTAAATTCGTCTTCATGAAGAACTAATAAACTAACACCTGCTTCATTATTTCCTAAATTATTATATAAATGGAATTCATCATCAACTTTGCTGTAATAGAATATCCCCGAACCATAATCAAGCGCTAATATTTTCTGATTCGAAGTTTCAATAATTGAAAATATATCTCCATTAAATATTTCTTCATCATTTAAAATGAACTTTATTCTTTTTGTAGTCATTGTTTCCGGATTAAGTAAATGTACACCAAATGCATCGGTCCCTATCCAGATTTTATTTTTTTTATCAATGAAGATTTTATTAATGATTGGTTGATTTAAATTTTGTTCTCTATCAAAGTTTACACTGATAAACTTATCGTCTTTTCTATCATATTTTGCTAGTACATTGCTGCCGCCAATCCATAAGTCACCATTACTATCTTCACTTATCGTTCTAATTGAATTACCAGGTAAACTTGTACTATCAGATGGATTATTTTTATAAACCTTAAACTCATATCCATCATATCTACTCAAACCGTCATTTGTGCCAAGCCAAAGAAAACCGTACTTATCTTCAATAATAGTATTTATAGTTGGATTGGAAAGTCCTTGAGGAATTGAAAAATTTTCAAAAACAAAATTCTCTTGTGGAAAAATTATTATTATAAAGAATAATATGTTTACTGCTATCCAAATGTGTTTTAACATACGCCTATCCAAAATATTTTTGTTGCTATTATATAATCCATATTAATTATGTATTGATATCAGAAGAGTTTAATGATCAGTTTTTTCTGATAAGGTAGAGCACAGTAATATCATCACTTTGCTCGGCATTACCGGTAAATGATTTTACATCTTTTACGATTTTGTCAACGAACTCATTTGCAGTTTTTGTTTTATTCTGTAAGAAGAATTCCTCCATTCGCTCATCGGAGTATTCTTCTTCACTTTCATCCATTGCTTCAGGGATGCCGTCAGTATATAAAAATAATCTTTCATCTGTTTTTATCGTTAGATTTTCACCTTCATACGGAACACCAAAATCAAACATTCCCAATCCAACTCCGCCGGCTTCAATTTTTTGCATTGTTCCATTTTCTCTTAATAAAAGGATCGGGTTGTGTCCTGCATTAACAATATCAAGCTCACCTGTCTTTGCATCGAGAATAGTGATAAAGTAAGTTATAAATTTATCAGAAGGTGAAGCGTTATAAATTATTTTGTTCAGCTTGTCAGCCATTTCAGGCAGAGGTGTTTTATTATCGAGGTAAGCATACAAAGAAGCATTCAAAGTGTTTACAAGTAATGATGCAGCTATTCCCTTTCCGGCAACATCTGCAATAACAAGTGCAAAACGATCATCACCAAGATCAATGCAATCGTAGTAATCACCGCCAACCTCTCTTGATGGAATGTTTATACCTGCTACGTCATAACCCGGAATCTTAGGAAGCTCTCGTGGTATAACCTTTTGCTGGATTGATGCAGCGACATCAATTTCCTGTTCAATTCTTTCCTTTACAAGTGCTTCCTGGTGAAGGAATTCATTTTCTATTGCAGCATTAACCTGTCTTGCAATTGCTTCGAGCAGAAGTTTATCAAGGTCTGTATATTCAGCAGCGCCTGTTCTGCTCTCTTTATTAGCGAGAGTAAAAATATATTCTTTTCCCTGGTAAGTAAATGATGCGGAAATTTTATTTTCACTTCCGGTAATCATTGAAGATTCCATTCCAGGCGGGAATAATATTTCATCTGTTGTTTCTTCATCTTTGGTTATCAGTATTAGAGCATGAGAAGTATCGGTTAGCACAGCCGCTCGTTGAAGTGCCAGTTCAAAAAGTAATTTCCTGTTCTCAAACTTCGAAAGATCAATTCCTGTATCAATCAAATTGTTAAGCTGCAAAACTCTCTGGTTTAACTCGAAGATCAGTTCTTTTTCTTTTTGTCTGTTCAGAAATGATTGATATGCATTATCAAGTAATTGAAGAAATATTTGAAGTGTAATCTTATCAAATTCTGTAAAATCAGATTTATCTAACTTTGCACCCACAGTTATTCCAAAGACAGAATTATCAATTAGAGGAAGATTTGCACAAACTTTCACATCTTCATTCAAATCATATTCAATCTGCATCCTGTTACCGTTATTGGTTATCAAACATTCCGTGTTTTTTTCTTTTTTACCATACATCATCTTCCAGGTTGCATCTGAATCTTTTTTATAAAAGAGGTTAACATCAGTAACCAGAAAATTCCCCCTTAATAAAGTCGCAAAGTGTTTTGCCATCTCATTAATTGATTTTGATTCGGAAAGTATTTCAAATCCTTCCTGAAAGGAATCAACCTGGAGTGCAAGTTTTTCTACGATATTTGTTTGTGATGGATCCAAAAAGCAATTACTAAAAATTTGTTGTAATGATTTATATTGTAATCGAAATTTTTACCGCGAATATCATCAATCTTAATCATTATTTGTATTTAAAAAAATGAATTAAGAACGCGGAATATAGTTTATCAATTTAGGATTTTATTTATTCGATGATCAATTTACTTTACTTACTCAGCGCGTCTTCAATTGAATCGGCTTTTTCAGCAAATGTAAACAAGCCCATAATGTTGAACGTTTTTTCAATAGTCGGATCAAGACCAGTAAAATAAAGTTTACCTTTATTCTCATTTAACTTTTCAATAATCTCAATCAGGTAAGAAATACCTATGGAGTTAACCACCTTAGAATCCTGCAGATCCATTATAACTTTTTTTACCCCTTCATCTTTATGCTTCATAAATTCTTCCGTTATTTTCTCGCCGGCAGTATTATTTATATACCCGCTTGTTTTCATAATCAAAGCATTATTTTTGAATTCAGATGTAAGATTAAAATCCGTTAACATTTACTTCTCCTATTAAACTAAATTTTTAATAATCGTTATTTTCGTTCCGGTTGGCCCGGATTCGATAATAAAATCGTCTGACATTGATTTCATTAGTTTTAATCCCCATCCCCTTTTACTTGTACCGCCAATCTTATCAGAAATTTGAGGTTCCTCAATCTCTTCAGGATTAAATCCCTTGCCGTAATCGGTAACAAGAATTATTAACTTTTCTTTTGTCATGGTAAACTCAACGTTAATATACGGATTATCATCTCCGGCATGTTCTAACCCGTTTATAACGGCTTCAGTAACCAGTATTCTTGCTTCACCAATTTTTTCATCTGAAATTCCAAGATGTCTACCCATTTTATCTAATCCCTCAAGTGCAACTAATTCTATATCTGGTACTTTTGGTAATTTTATTTCAAGATTAATATTTTCATCTGCCATTAATTTACCTTTTATATAATTCCCTGAGCAATAAAATAGATAAGAAGATGTGTTTTATAAACTTGTTTCAATATCTACAAAATAAAAGAATTATCAAAATTATTGAAAAATATTAATTTGCAACTAATTAATACAAATGTATAACTTTATTTCAGAATAAAACTAGCTTATAAGTTACATATGGATTCGCACTCGAATGAGGGCTAATATTTTAATTGATTATGAGAACCAATAATCGATTCAACTCGTTAAACCATTTAGAATACTATTTCAATTCTATTTAAGGATCTAAATCAAATTGATCTACAAATTATTCTGGCAGGTGATCAGAATAAATAACTCTAATCAACTAATATTAGGAGGTACTAATATGAAAGCTTTAATTATAAGTTTCACTTTTTTGGCATTTTTGTTTTCAAGTACGCATTTGTTTGCACAAACATCTGCAGAAGATGAAGTAATTGCAATTACTTATGCTCAATGGAAGGCAAACATGGAAAAGAACACAGCAGAATCAAATAAAATTCTTGCTGATGATTACACCGAATTCAATGGGGGTTTCGCCACCCGTGTTGATGGTAAAGCATTAAATTCAAGGTTCGGGGAAGCCTTCGATAAAGGCTCGGGACAAGTAATTGCGGCCGAAATGCTTAACCCCAAAGTACAGGTATATGGTGATGTTGCTATTCTTACTTACAACTACGCTGGTGTAAACCAAAATAAAGATGGTGAGATAACCAATATTAAAGCAAAATCCACCCGCGTGTATGTAAAGATGGATGGAACCTGGAAACTGGTTCATGCTAATTTTGGTTTTGATCCAACTAATAATTAACAATTGATAAAAAATCCTTAATGCATTCTCCTGGGCTGCAAAGGGTAGATTGTAGCCCTAAGTTTAATACTATTGATATTAAATGCTTCATATGTATATCATATACATCTTATCTCAATTGTTTTCTATTCTACTTGGTGATATCGAACGCTTTGGATATTGGTAATCGAAGAACCGGTCTAAAATGCTATTCATAATGTGTGAATTTATTAATATTACATCATTAAATTACCTGTATATAAATATATTAATTATGTATTAATATTATTATGAAACGAGTCCCGATGAATCAGGACAAGTTCCATTTGACCAAAACAAGAAATTAAAAATATATGATAAACTTCAACGACTTCATCGGTCTGTTTACAGATCATTATGAATTTACAATGGCGCAGGGATATTTTTTAGATGGAAGAGAAAATTCCACTGCCTGTTATGATTACTTTTTCAGGAAGAACCCGTTCAATTCCGGTTACACAATATTTGCCGGACTTTATGACCTGCTTGAGATGATATCAAATTATAATTTTAATTCCGATTCTATTGATCATCTAAGAAAGATAGGATTCAACGATGAATTTTTAGATTATTTAAAAGACTTCAGTTTCAAAGGGAATGTTTTTGCTCCGCAAGAAGGCGAAATAGTTTTCAGCAACGAACCGATCGTACGTGTGGAAGGCAGCATAATTGAAACACAATTAATGGAAACACTTTTACTTAATATGCTAAATTTTCAATCACTCATTGCAACTAAAGCATCGAGGATCCGAAAGTCTGCCGGTGATAGGACTGTAATTGATTTCGGGTTACGAAGAGCACAGGGATTATCAGCCATTCACGCGAGTAAAGCAGCAGTAATAGGCGGAGTTAACAGTACATCAAATGTTTATAGTGCGTTTGCATTTAGTTTTGATTCTTCGGGCACACAATCACATTCGTGGATACAAAGCTATCCCGATGAATTAACCGCATTTAGAAAATATGCAAAGGCTTTTCCAAAAAATTGTGTTCTTCTTGTTGATACTTACAGCACATTGAACAGCGGAATTCCAAATACTATTACAGTTGCAAAAGAAATGGAAAAGGATGGGGAAATACTCTGGGGAGTGCGGCTTGACAGCGGTGACCTGGCTTACCTGAGTAAAAGATCCCGTGATATGCTTGATGAAGCAAATTTAAATTATGTTAAAATAGTTGTTTCAAACCAGCTAAATGAATACTTGATCAAAAGCTTATTAGAGCAAGGTGCACCCATTGATGCTTTTGGTGTTGGTACAAATTTAATAACCGGACAGAATGATGCCGCACTCGATGGTGTTTATAAACTGAACACGATTGATAAAAGTCCTTCATTGAAACTTTCAGATAATTTAGAAAAAGTTACACTACCCGGAACAAAAAAGATTTACCGGTATTACAATGACAACGGAAAGTTTTATGCAGATGGAATTCTTTTAACGGACGAAGAAAACATTCAAAAAATTATTCATCCATTTCATTCGCATAAAAGTACTGAGGTTGGGCAACTCAAAAAGGAAAACCTGATTACGAAAGTAATGGATAAAGGTGATATAAAAATTAAAAATTACAGCGTAAAAGAAATCTCGGAATACGTTAAAGAAAGATTAGAACTTTTACCTGACGAGCATAAACGATTTGAGAATCCTCACATATATAAAGTTGGAATAAGTGAAAAATTGTTCGAGCTGCGGAATAAATTGATGCAAAAATTTTATCAATCTTAAAAGAAATGTAAAATGAAAACCGCTTTATTAATAGTTGATGTTCAAAATGACTTTTGCCCCGGAGGAGCATTACCAACTCCGCAAGGAGATAGAGTTGTGCCTGTGATAAACAAATTAATGGATAAATTTGATCTGGTTATTGCTTCACGCGATTGGCATCCGGAAGATACGATTCATTTTAACCGCTGGCCCGTACATTGTGTTAAGGAATCGCACGGAGCAGATTTTCCCGCTGACCTTAAGAAAGAAAAGATTATTCAAATATTCGAGAAAGGTACGGGTAGTAAAGATGATGGTTATTCAGCATTTGAGGCAACGAATAAAAATCTTGGGGGATATCTTAAAGAAAAAGAAGTTGATGAACTTTACATCCTAGGTTTAACAGCAGAGTATTGTGTTAAATCAACTGTTCTTGATGCATTAAAATATGGTTTTAAAACCTTAGTAATTAAAGATGCAGTAGAAGGGCTAAGACAAAATGAAGACGATTTTGAAAATGCATTTGATGAAATGAAAAATGCCGGTGCAATTATAATTACTTCAGACGATATTAACGGATAATATTTCAATCTATCTTTTGGTAAATTACATATACAGTTAATTCAAACTGGTAATTTTTTATAAAAATAAAATGTTATAAAACGAGACAGATTTTTATCGGGATTAGAGGAGAGTCCTATAATCCTGTTAAGTATTAGTTAGCTATAAAAAAATGAATGATGAATTATTAATAAAAGTAGAAAAAGCATTAGAGCAAACTGGATATCCACTTGAATTGGAAATCGGTGCAAAATTAACCCAGTTGGGTTGGAATATTTTTCATTCTGTAGATTATGAAGATCCTTTTACTGATACTTCTCGAGAGTTAGATATTCTTTGTTACAAGTTGATTAATAATAGAAGAATTGAACTTAGAATAGCTTGCAAATCATCCACTAATAAACAATTTGTTTTTTTTACAGAACCTCACCATTACCTTCGTTTTGGCACCAATATTAAATTTACACCGATAATTGATGATAATGAAAAACAGCGACAGATTCCAAAAATATTGAAGGACTTACCTTTATTTTCAACAAAAAATCGAATAGTTAATTATACAGTTCTTACTGGAGATAAAGTGGACAAAGAAGGTAGGACTATTCTTAGAGCTGCCCACACTGAGGTAATGAATTCAATATATCATAGATTATTTCCTTATGAATTGTATTTCGATAAAAGAGGCACAATATATTTCTTTATAGTTTTAATACGAGGGATTATGTTTAACGCTTCTTTTAACCCATCCACAACAAAAATTACTGCAACATATTCAAATTATGAGTATTGGCACGGTAAATTTCCACTACCTAAAGAAAAATATAAAGGTCGAACTTTAGAAATAGATGAACAAAAATTCTCAATTTATGATTTGTTACACTGGTTTGGCGATTATATGTCAGTTGAGTTTGTAAATGAGAATTATATTGAAGAATATCTTTCAATTGTTGAGAATTGTATATCTAAATTGAATAGCGAGGAGATTCAATATTTTGGAAAGTCTTGGGATAAAGAGAATTTTCCTGAAAATTTATCTAAACCAAGAAAAATATCTAAGTAATTTACAGCTAACACGCTGCTCAACACGGACAGCGTTTTTCAGTGCAGTATTTGTGTACTTATAAAGTTGTGTTGTAAAAGTTAGTTGCTCTTTGAAGTAGGTTATAAAAAAATTACTTACAAATTATTGATATTGGTGTTTTAAGTTGCATTGCTGTCTTAGGTAGGGGTATAAAAACAATGCCGTTATCTGTCTTAACTTGTAAAAGTAACTATGATTAGAACAATACTAATATTTAAAATATTTATTTTATACTTAGCCATCACCTTTAGTGTTGGTTGCGATTCTGTGAAAGAAGATCAGTATCAAAATAAAGAATCAAAAAAAGAAAATATAAAGCTTAAAAATAAGAAGCGGAATTTAGACAAGAATATTTATGAATTAAATAGGCTTTCAGGCATTAATGAAGAGCAAAAAACAAAAATTAAAAAATTGACAAAGTTCATTAAAGATAATGAAGAAAATTTTAGAGCAATTGGTTTAAGAGAGTTATTCAGTACTGAAGTAGAAAAAAAAGTAAAAATAAAATTGTATTATTTTAATCATAATGCGGCAAATAAGCTTAATAACCCTTGCTCTTCTGAATCTATTTCATATATTGAAAAATGGATTCCTTTAACCGAAAATATAATTGAAAATACGATTCGTTTACGTCTTTTATACCAACTCTCTAAAAAAGAAATAGATAAGGGTTTTTCTGGCGATTTTCCTATCACCTTTCTGATAACAAATATTGAATTAGCAGCTAGTGATAGTGTTCTTACTTTGGATTTTTTGGATCTTGAGTGGTTTTCAAGTGGTGGAAGCTGCCGTGTTAGTATACTTAAATCACAACTAAGAAAAACAGCATTACAATTTCCTCAAGTTAATTCTGTTATATTCCCTAAAGCACTTTTTCAGCCATAATTATTGTTACTTTTAATACTAAATCGAATACAATTAGTTCGATTTAAAAAGCGGCAATACCGTTGTTACAGAATACCGAATGACATTGAATATTGAAAAAAAAGTACGATATTTGTCCTTCCATTTTTTTAATTATTGAGTATTACTTGAGACAGATTAGAAACATAGCAATTATTGCACACGTCGATCACGGAAAAACTACTTTAGTAGATGAACTGCTGAAGCAAAATAATGTATTCAGAAAAAACCAGGTTGTTCAGGAACGCTTTTTAGATTCGAGCGATCTTGAAAGAGAACGCGGAATTACAATCCTATCGAAAAATATCAGCATTCCATATAAAGATGTAAAAATTAATATAATCGATACACCCGGTCACGCAGATTTCGGCGGAGAAGTTGAGCGCGTATTAAAAATGGCAGATGGTGTTCTGCTCTTAGTTGATTCATTTGAAGGACCGATGCCTCAAACAAGATTTGTACTTGAGAAGGCACTACATCTTCATTTAAAACCAATTATAGTAATTAATAAAATTGATAGACCGGATAACCGTCCCGCAGAAGTGTTAGATGAAATTTATGACCTGTTCATTGATTTAAATGCCGATGATGCGCAGCTTGATTTCCCAGTAATATACGCAAGCGGCAGAGATGGCTGGGCTGTTACGGATTTAGAAGATGAAAGAAAAAATCTTGTGCCGCTTCTCGAAACAATAGTGAACAGCATTCCTCAGCCGGAATTTAATGAAGGTTCAACGCAAATGCTTGTAACCACCTTGGACTATAGCGATTACGTTGGGAGAATTGGTATCGGAAGAGTTTTCCGGGGAACATTAAAAAAAGGCAATTCATTAAGCATCATAAAAAGAGATGGTACAATTCACACTATTTCCATAAAGCAATTATCTACTTTTGAAGGACTTGAAAGAGAAGATGTTGATGAAGTTACCACCGGCGATATTTGTGCTCTGGTTGGTATAGATGACATTGATATTGGCGATACAATTGCCGACAGTGATAATCCGGAACCGTTACCCATTATTGCAATTGATGAACCGACGATAAGCATGAACTTTACAGTAAACACTTCCCCGTTTTACGGTAAAGATGGAAAGTATGTAACATCCAGGCATTTAAGAGAAAGGTTGTACAAAGAACTTGAACACAACGTTGCTTTACAAGTTCAGGAAACGGGTTCGCCGGATACTTATAAAGTTTCGGGCAGAGGAATTTTACATCTGTCGATTCTTATTGAAAACATGCGCCGCGAAGGTTACGAACTTGCTGTTGGTCCACCGAAAGTTATCTACAAAGAAATTGATGGTAAAAAAGCCGAGCCGATTGAAATATTAACTGTTGATGTTCCGTCTGATTATTCAGGGAAAGTGATTGAGCTTGTAGGACAAAAACGTGGTGAAATGATTAAAATGGAAAAGAAAGGATCACTCACTGCACTTGAGTTTCATATTCCTTCACGGGGATTAATGGGATTGAGAAATCGTGTTTTAAATGTTACCTCAGGCGAAGGAATAATGCATCATCGTTTTTATCAGTACGAATTTTTTAAAGGTTCGATTGTTCAGAGGCAAAACGGCGTACTCATTTCCATGCACGATGGTCCTTCAACAGCTTATGCAATTAACTCATTGCAGGATCGTGGTAAGTTCTTTATCGAACCCGGAGATGTAGTTTACCGCGGACAGATTCTTGGTGAGTATAATAAAGATAATGATATAGAAGTGCATGTTCAGCGGGGAAAGAAACTTACAAATATGAGAGCTTCCGGTTCTGATAAAGCTGCAAAGATTGCTCCGGCAACAAAATTCACTCTCGAAGAATCACTCGAATACATTAAAGATGATGAGCTTGTCGAAGTTACACCAAAATCAATAAGAATGAGAAAACTCTATCTCGATCCTAACGAGAGGAAGAGATTTAACCAGTCTGCCAATAGGAAGATTTGAAGTAAGTTTAGCCAATATCATTAACCCACGACCTGCCTACCGGTTGGGCAAGACAGGCAGGTTCTTCGTTCCACTAACTATCTTAATAAAACCATTTTCTTCACATCAGTAAAACTCTGTCCTGAGCCTGCCGAAGGATCTCCAGCCTGAATTTTATATAGATATATTCCACTGGATAATCCGCCTGCGGCGGATGTGGCATCAAAACTCACTTCGTAATTACCTGCAGGCTGCTGCTCATTAACGAGTGTTATTACTTCCTGACCTAAGATGTTATACACTATCAAAGACACATTACTTTGCTGTGGCAGAGAGTACCTGATTTTTGTAACAGGATTAAACGGATTCGGGTAATTCTGCTCCAACTTGTATTTGTCTGGAATAAAGAGATTCCCTTGATCTTCAACATCAGTTATTTGGTTCTTTATAATAAGTGAGTCATCTATTACTCCATCTATTCCAATATCTATGTATACCTTTACAGGGGTGTTTACCAGGTCTTCCCACATTGGTGCTATTTGGTGCGAAGTGTTAGCTGCCAAGTTTATTTTCTCATAAAGGAAAAATGCACCGCCGCTTGAGTTAGCTGTTTTAAGTCTTAAATCATAGTTCTTTGATGTTCCGTAATTCTTAAATGTAAGTTTATCACTTTCTTGTATGCTTATATCTAACGAATCATTCTGTTGAAGAGTAGTATTTTTAAGATAAAATACTCTTTCAGAACTATCGACTTCCACTATGGTTGTTAATTCAATATTCTTTATTACTGCATCATCTGATGAGACGGAAAAACTTTCTCCATAATAAAATCTATCTGATTGATTTTCTGCGGCATCTTTTCTACTATAATTATATACCAATAAATCTGTAAACACTGAAAAGTGAGTACTTGAATCAGTAAAATCAGACATACTTACTAAATAATTATCTTCTGGTATATAATATCCTATTAGTGCATTTGGGAAACCCGTCTTTGGGATTATTGGAAATCCATCACTAAATGTGTTTACTATAATACTATCAACAAACCCAATAGTATCACCCGAACTTGATATGAACAGAGTATAAGCGAAAGATGAGTTATAAAACTCTATCAAATTACCTGCTTTATGTTGATTTCCTTTTTCGATTGGACTAAGCACAGGATTATTCAGATAATTACTTATAGGTATCTCAAGATAAAATTTATTGCTGCCTATTCCCCAATTAAATATTTGTGTATCAATCCATTTATTATTCAATGAATCGATGGTCAGATAAATATTATCATTCAGCGGATTATTACTATCATAAACATACACTCTTAGATTAGTTTGAATTACCGGGTCTCTCTGGACTTTATATGGAGCTACAGTATGTGCGCCAGATCTAGGCGGTGGTCTAAAAAATGTAAGTGTTCTTATATCGATAGTATCACTTTTAAACATCTCTCTTAATTCGGCAAGGGTTTGTCTTGGCGATTTTGGTAAGCCGGTAACATCATTAGTTAGTGCTGCTTGTCCAAACTGATGGATGTAGTATTCATTTACTGCTTCTC
>JADFLR010000017.1 GCA_022564295.1 Bacteroidota bacterium
GGAAAAGGTGTTAAGAAAAGGAAGAAGGGGACAAGTGGAAGAAAGCTTTGCAAAGCTTGTAAAGATATTAAAGCTGGTAAGCGTACTCGTTAGATTATAATAGATTATAATTTAAATGGTAAGCGGTGAATTCAACACCCCTGCCTATCGGCGAACAGGTTAATGGCTTTTATTTTTTGTTGTTTGTAGGTTTCCGAAGGACTGAGGGGTTCCGTTCCATCCAAAAAGCGAAACGTTAATTCAAGAACATAAATATAAAGCACTCTTGTTTAATAATCTAAGTTAATAAAAATTATTGATGCAAATAAATAGAAAATAATCCGCTCCATTTCATGAAGAGTATAATCTCTAGCTTCATGTGATTCTATATGGCGGTAAGGAAATATTATTCTAATTGAAGCTTCATGAATAGGTTTTTCATGCCAATATGAATCTGTATTATTATTAAGATTTGAGTTGAATGACACTACTTTTGAAATCATATTTTTGTTCAAGCTAGGTTTTGCTTCTTCTGGATTTTGAGTTTTTATTGCTGCAACTTTCTTAACATATGGTTCAAAACAATTTACTAAATTTCTAAAATTGTTGATAAATTCACTTTTTTTTATTCTATCGGATGAAAAATAGGCAGAAAAAGATTCATAGAATCTATTGGATAATCCTTTTAGCCTTTTAGGTCCATCGCATTCTAAATTATTAAACAATTCTTCAGCAGCTTTCTGCAATAGTTTGACATCGATTTTTTCAAGACTATCTGAAAAAGGATGTGGCACTTCTGAAAAATGGATAAGAAAATAGGAGATTATATCCTTTTTGATGTGGTCTGTATTTGTTTTTTTTGTCCTTTTCTTTACTTTGATTTTCTTTTCAGTAGAAGAATCAAGTGACGCATCCCTTAATACTTGGTTGATTTGTAGGTGTCTGAACTCCGGGGTCTTTTTCCAAACATTTCCTTCCTTTTTTATCAGCCCAAATGTTTCTGCTTTGTTCAATAAACTAGAACTCTGGTTGGAACGACACTGGGCTTTTGCTGCAATCTCTTTGTAATCTCTTTTATTGTTAACTGCGCGAAGTACTGATTCACCATGTTTGCCTTTGCAAATATCTATTATTGCTTTTTTTAGATTGTCGATATCTGTCATTTCTTTGAATTCCTCCGCTTAAAATCTCATGTATTCAGAGTACCTTCTGGGACTCATAACAATTTTCTTATCTCACTATATGGAAATCCCAACGCCTTAAGAATTTTTAGCTTATCTGCATCTTCTTTTCCTTGTGTAGCAAGCACAGCAATAATTGTATCCAACTTCCTTAGAATCTCGTCTTCTTTCATTTTAACCTCAAGTAAACAGTTCGATTACCTCTTTTCACAGATTTGATCAAATTTTTTGAAGTAAGTTTTTCAATTGCTTTTTCAATTGCCTTTTTAGTGTTCTTTAGTTTAGTTGCCATTTCTTGTTGAGTGTACTGTAAATCATAAAGCTTCAGTAATTCGGTTTGAGTACCTTTCTTGATATCACAGTTACTCTAAAAAAAAGGTGGTATCATTAATGAGATGATGATATCTAATTGCTCTTTTATGTCATTGACATCCAGCCCGCTCATTTTCTTTTCCACCCTTCCATCTGCCTGCAATTCTTCACACCTACAATCGGATTGATTTCATCACCTGAAAATCCTAGTCTCTTAATAGTATATATTTTATCGTCTTTATTCTCAATGCTCTGTACAGCTAAGATTGCAAAGATTTTGTCAAGCTTATTACATATCTCAGTGAACTGTTTATCATTCATCTTTCTTCCCTCCTTTTTGTTGTGACTTCCGTATTAAATGAAGTGTTACTTTGACATTATTTGCAGTTTTTCCTATTAACTCAGCAATCTCTTTCGGCTGTAAACCAATAGAATCAAGAAACATGACTTGTTGACGATATTCTTTATCACCAATTGCTTGTAATGCCAATAACTTAATAACAATGTTAAGTTTGCTTTCAATTATTGAAAACTGGTCTGGATTCATTTTTTCCCACCCTTCTTCTTAGCTCTGACTCCATCAATTGTTCCTTTTGGAATCCCTAGTAATTTACTAATTTCAACATTAGTAAATTCCAAACCTGAAAGAATCTTTATCTTATCATCTCTCTCTTTACCTTGTATTGCACTCAAAGCTACTAAAGTATTTAATTTAGAGTTAATCTCAATTAGTAATTCATTATCTGATTTTGGCTTCTTTATCATCTTTTTTTGCACCTTTAATTTTTGATAATTCCTTTGCTGCATGAGAGGTAGTTATACCTAAAATTTCTGAGATTTCATTATAATCAAAATTAAATTTGGCTAACTTTGCAACTTTATCATTAACATTAGTTTCAGATTGATTTAACTTATTTCCTATTATAAATCCTAATTTTGTATTGATTTTGGTTAATAATTCTATGATTTTTTCTTTGTTCATTATCTCACCTGAAGATTGGGAAGATGTTTCACTTATAAAGAGGGAAACAAAAAGAAATTTATACAAATACGAAAAATAGTTAGGAATACTTAACTACACTACGATAACTATTTCATCGTATATTCTTTTTCTTAGATTGTTTCTCAATTATTTATCTGCACATAATATAAAAATTTTTTTCGACAAAGTCATTATAAACTATCCCAATGATCGTAAAACTATAAAACATTTCTCATATTCCTCAATGGAACAGGCACTTGCTTCAATCAGATTTTTGTACAAGGATGTACTTATAAAAGAAATTTTGCGAATGCGAGTTTGAAGAGATTATTCAGGATGTGGATATGGAAGACGATTTATCTGTAAATCAATAGAACGCAGGTGGCATGGATGGAGCTGATCTTCGCGGATAATTATCTTTGTTCATCCGTATTATCAGTGTTTTCCTTGTTCTATTGTTCTTTTCTTAATTGGTAATTTATAATAACGTGTTCCATCGTATTGATAAAACGCATTTGCAACTGCGGCGGCTGTCGGTACTAATCCAATTTCTCCAACGCCTTTTACACCGTAAGGTCCGTGTGGATCAGGAACTTCAATCCCGATCACTTCCATTTTGGGAGTTTCTTTTGCCCTTAAAATTCCCATCTTTCTTAACCGTGTACTTTTAGGAACGCTGTTCTCTTGTTCAATATCTTCGGTGAGCGCATAACCTAAACCCATATGGATGGAACCTTCTATTTGACCTTCAAATAAACCAGGATTTATAATTTTTCCAGCATCATGAGCAGCATAAACAGTATCAATTTTACCATCATCATTTAAGACAACAATCTGTGTTGCATAACTGTAAGAATAGTGAGTTATAATTTCATCAACATCATCGCCAACTTTTGTTGTCCAATTACAAGCCCATTGTCCTTTGTACACATTGCCAACAAGATCGCTTAAAGATTTTGATTTTAAATCTTCTTTTAACTGAATACATGCTTTTGCAATTGAATTACCGATGATAGAAGTAGCCCTTGAAGCTGTTGTCATCCCCGCTGAAGCTTCCTCTTTTGTATCAACTTTAATTTCAACTATAGCAGGATCTATTCCTGATTCGTGACATAGGAACTGCACTGCAATTGTATCTACTCCTTGTCCCATGTCTGTCCATCCGTGGTGCAAAATAACTTTAGACGGAGAGACAATTTCAATTTTTACTCTTCCTTCCTCCTGAATACCGTTACCGATGCCGGTGTTTTTCATGCCACAGGCAATGCCGGCATACTTCGCATTAAGGAAAATATCCTTTACACCTAACAAAGTTTCTCTAACACCAGCTCCTCTGTTTACTATTTGCCCGGTTGCAGTCATTGCACCCTCAGTCAAAGCGTTATCATATCTAAATTGCCAACGGTCAAAACCGCCTTGCTCACACAGATCATCTATGCAACCTTCAATTGCAAATGCAACCTGGTTTACACCAAAACCGCGCATTGCACCACAGGGAAGATTGTTTGTATAAACAGCTTTACTAACGATACCAACATTTGGAATGTGATAAGGACCTGCTGCATGCCCGGCAGCTCTTTCGAGTACTTTCATTCCAACAGAAGCGTATGCACCGGTATCCCCAAGTATATCTGCTTTAATAACTGTAAGTTTACCTTCCTTGTTACATCCGAGTGTATATTTCATTCTCATCGGATGACGTTTCGGATGCATTCGTATCGATTCATCCCTTGTTAGTAAAACTTTAACAGATTTTTTAAGAAGGTAAGCATACATAGCTGCATGCCCCTGAACAGAAAGATCTTCCTTACCACCGAAGCCGCCACCGTTTGGAACAAATATAACACGGACATTTTTTTCAGGTAAGCCAAGAATTTTAGCAAGTTGTTTTCTATCTTCATAAACACCCTGCCCCTGCGAGTAAACTTCCACTCCATCTGCACCCGGTTTTGCTATTGAACACTCAGGTTCCATGTAGCCATGTTCAATACATTGCGTATAGTAAGTTCCTTCAGAAATATAAGCGGCATTCTTTAAAGCATACTCTACATCGCCACGATTTATTACAGTATCGGAAAGAAGATTTCCTTTTGGATGAATCTTCGGGCTGTTTTCATTTAAAGCTAATTCCGGATCGGAAAGAGGCGGAAGAATTTTATACTCAACATCGATAAGTTTTACGGCATTGCGTGCAGTTTGCACATCGGTTGCAACCACGCCGGCAAGTATATCACCAACGTACCTTGTTTCTTCACCTTCTTCAATCATCAACGGCCAATCGGGAATTATTAATCCTGTAAATCTATTGCCGGGAATATCTTTAGAAGTAAAAACTTTAATAACGCCGGGATGATCTTTCGCTTTATCAATATTTATCGAAATAACTTTTGCTCGCGGGTGATCGCTAAACTTAAGTGCCCCGTGTAACATATCAGGAAATTTTATGTCAGCTACGTATGGAAATTGTCCAAGCACTAATTTATCGGCATCATACTTAGGATGTTTTTTCCCGATCTTCCCATCACTTTTTGGTTTTGGGATTTCGCGGTTCTCTCTTATTGCTTCAGCGGCATACTCTATTGCATCGATAATTTTTTTATAACCTGTACATCTGCATAAATTTGGTGTAAGCGCTTTAGCAATTTCATCTCTCGATGGTTCCGGATTGTTTTTAATTAAAACATTTGCCTGCATTACAATACCGGGAATACAAAATCCGCATTGCACTCCGGATTTTTCTACAAAGGCATTTGTCATCACTGATTGTTTATATTCACCTAATCCTTCAGTTGTAACTACTACTCCGTTCTCAACCTTGCTCATCGGAAAAACGCATGATAATACAGCTTTGCCGTTAAGCTCAACAGTACAGGTACCGCAAGCTGCTTGTGGTGCACAGCCATCTTTAGGCGAAATGATACCTTCAATTTCTCTTAGGTACGATAGTAACGGTAAATCGGGATTACCGTTATAGGATTTACTAATATTATTAAGTATAAATTCCATAAAAATTAAATCTTTAGTTTTCTAATCATTTAATAATAATACTGCAGGATATATTTCTTTATTATTTCTTATTCCTAAGAAAAGAGTTTTCATAATATAATAATCCTTCATATCAATTTTAGTACCATCATCTATATCATTTAACAATTTAAAATCGACCAGATTATCATTTTCATCTAAAAATAGTTCATAATTCTTATTCGTCCATTTAAATTTATTATCATTTTCAATATATGATAATTCATATTCTGAATTGCCTATACGCCCACGTAGAGTTGATGAATCAGTAAAATAAAAACCGTTATCATTTTTATACTTCGAATAGTTTTCTTCATTAAAGAAAAAGCGCGGCTTCTCAATAAACGGTCCACCGAATTCCGGACAATAAGTATCACAATCTCCACAGTCGTTGCAAAAATCCGCCAGGTTTGCAATTTGATGTTCATAATCCAGTACAAAATGCTGATGTGTTGACGGAATAAGCTTACCGTTTGAAAATTGATAATCAACATATTCAAAATTTTTCTTTCCAATTGGTATAGAAAAATTAGAAGCATTTGGACACACAGGAATACATTTATTGCAGGTTATACAATCAAATAAAACCAGATGACTATCAATTTTGGGTGGTTCTTTCTTATTTTTATTATGATGGTACCTGGGATTATTTACCAGCAGCGGAACAATTCGTTGAGCATTTATTACCCCAGCAGAATTCACATCTTTAACCCTTTTATCATTAGTACTTATAATCACAAACTCATCAATATTATTACATTCTGCTTTATTCATTTCTTTATTAAGCGTAACTAAATATTCATACATTCGTGCATAACCGCCTGTAGTTAATAAATCCGAACAGGATGTAATAGGTTTCATATTACATTTTACTGCATCAACAATATTATTTTTTGTAATACCTGCAGAGAAGGAAATATGAAAATCGGGACTCATTTCCGATCTGAATTTATGCATCGCATTCATTGAAAGTACATGAAGAGGAGCACCGGAGAGATACATCTCATCACCTTCAAAAACATTTTGATCGTTTTTAACAACCAGAGTATTTGTAAACTTTGCCCCAACTTTTTTATTTTTCGATTCGGCAAATTTCTCAAGTCTTTTCATCATAGCCACACCCTCATCAAATTTCAGGTCTTTATCAAATGCAGCATGATCTAATGCTATATGTTTATAACCTAATTCATTGTGTAAAATATTATCCACAAAATCGTAGCCCAATATGGTTGGATTCATTTTTACGATTACGTGTAAGCCGTGTTCATCTATCAGGTGTTCTACTATTGATTCAATTTCATCAGCCGGGCAGCCGTGAAAAGTTGAAAGAGTTGTTGTGTGTGATATGTTTGGATCGACACTTAAATTTTTATAGTGTGCGAATTCATCCGGGAGAGATGCGAGTAAAATACTGATCTCATCTTCAGCATTCATTATTTTTTTCAACCACTCGTTTACCGGTGGTGATGATATTCCTTTTAAATCATAGCCGACCGAAATGTCAAATATTTTGTTATAGAATGGATCTCCTTTTTTAATCCCGAGCAGTTCTTCTTCCTCAATAATCTTTAAGATGATCCACGCAATTAAATATTCCCGCAAAGAATCCTCAAGCTTCAACTCCTGAGACCATTCAATATTATATCCAACATTGGGTATATTAATGCAGGGGCGGGGAATCGTTAGCTCATCAAGTATCTGAATTGTTTTTAGTTCGATTATCCGGCTCCCGGCTAAAAAAGAAAGAACGATATTTTGAGCCATTTGAGTATGCGGTCCGGATGCTGGTCCTAACGAAGTAAAAGCTTTTCTCCCAAAAAAATTAACTGAAAAATCTTTTCCGGGGAATCCTCTGAAAATTTTATTATCCCGATAACTATAAATTGATTTATGCGATTTAAATTCAGTGAAAATTGCTTTTAGATGTGTAGCCAGATCTATTCCGAATAGTTCAGACATAAACTTTATTCATTCCAAATTATTATAATTGTTAACATGTTTAGATTAAATAATAGTACTAATTTTCGAATTCCATTACATTTTTTACTTTAATTATTTCGGCTGCAATGCTAATTGCGATTTCTTCCGGAGAATCTGCTTCAATCTCTAAGCCAATTGGTGTATGCACACGATTAAAAAGTTTTTCATCAACTCCGTCTTGGCGCAGTAAATCGAATATTGATTTTATTTTCCTTTTGCTGCCCATCAACCCGATATACTTTACGTTTTTGTTTATTACTGATTTCAAAGTAGCACTGTCACATTCAAGCATAGGTGTAACTATAATTATATACGATCGTTCACCTTCTATAATTTTACTTCCTATCTCTTCATACTTTGTAATAATTATTTCGTCTGCATATTCATTTCGTTTAATTGTAAAGACATCTGCCCGGTGATCAAACACAACAACATAAAATCCAATAGATTTCATAATACGTGAAACGGCTAAACCAACGTGTCCCCCTCCTGAGATGTAAGCTATCAATGGAAGTCCAATGCTTTCCTTATATTCCCAGCAATCATCGGATTTATGAGTAAATAAAATCGGGTTAATTTTATTAGATTTATTATACCCAATTTTTTGGGGAGAAATTAATAACTCCCCACTCTGTTTTTCGTTGATTGTGGAGATTATCTCCTCAATTAAACTGATGTACGACTTATCGATAACACTGAAAAGTATTATTTGGTAACCACCGCAAATCAAACCCGATTTTTCAAATTTTGTTTTGTCGGTATGGTGCAGTCGTTTTATTCGTTTTGTTTCATTCCCGGAAATAAGATTGAGAGAATAATCAATCATATCCTTTTCCATAATTCCGCCGCCTATCGTTCCGAACTGTTCTGTATCTTTGCTAACAACCATTTTAAATCCCTGCCTTCCCGGTGAGGAGTTTGAGGATTCGGCAACGGTGAGCAATACAACTTTTTTATCAGAGTTTATTGTCTTATGTATAAAATTCCAGAGATCAATTCCCTTCATTGTTTACCAATTATTTGTAAAATGAATAAATAACATAATATTAAATGCTTATCTAATTAATTATTTAGAATAAATCAATGCTGAGCATTTAAATATAAAGAAAGCTATAATTGAAATGGATGCAAAAAAATGAATATTACTATTGAATAATTTTAACACAAAATCTATCAGTTGCTGTTTCCCATTCTTAAGATTATTTTGGAGGGAGTGTGAATTGAAATTTATTATAAAACGATTAAACTCAAACATTCGTTTATTGAGAACTTAGCGACAAGCAGGAAAAAATAAAACTACAATTGGACAAATCAAATCATCAGAATTAGGTAATTAAAATTCATTGAATATAAGCTAAACAATAGGAAAATGATTTTGGATTTACAACCAACTTTAGAAAATGAATTAATCATCTTAAGACCAATAAGTGAAAATGATTTTGAATCATTATATCAAGTGGCGAAAGACCCATTAATTTGGGAACAACATCCAAGTAAAGACCGATTTAGAAGAGATGTTTATGCAGACTTTTTTAAAGAGTCTATGGCTTCAAAAGGAGCGCTACTTATAATAGATAAAGCAAGCAACGAAGTAATTGGAAGCACAAGATTTAAACCAATTACTGGAGTTGAAACTGCTATTGAAATTGGTTGGTCGTTTCTATCAAGAAAATATTGGGGCGGAGTATTTAATAAATCTATGAAGAAATTAATGATTGACTACGCTTTCGAATCAATAGAAGATGTCATTTTCTATATTGGAAAAGAAAATACACGTTCTCAAAAGGCTGTTGAGAAAATTGGTGGTATTAGAATAATAGAACCAAAATATCAGCATTTAATTAAAAAAAATCAAAATGATTTCACCTATCTAATAAACAAGAAAGAATGGAAAAATTAATTAAAAGAATACCAGCCGCAAACAAAGTATTGACAATAATAGCTGCAAAGCGCAGATACTACGCATAGCCAAACCGTTGTGCGTCATTATAAAAAATGAATTCAAACAAAATGAAGGCAATTGTATGCACAAAATACGGACCTCCTGATGTTCTTCAGCTCAAAGAGGTAGACAAACCTACTCCGAAAGATAATGAAGTACTGATAAGAATATACGCCTCGACAGTAACATCAGGGGACGTGAGGATTCGAAGTTTCACATTCGCTCCCTGGTTCTGGCTCCCCGGGAAAATAATGTATGGTCTCACAGGACCAAGAAAACAAATATCAGGGAATGAGCTAGCTGGGGAAATTGAATTAGTAGGCAAAGATGTAACACGATTTAAGAAAGGTGACCAGGTGTTTGGAGCGACCAGCGGGTTATTGTTTGGTGGTACAAATGCCGAGTACAAATGTTTGCCTGAAGACGGGATGGTGGCACTCAAACCGGCCAATATGACCTATGAAGAAGCCGCCGCCGTTCCTATTGGGGGAGGTTCAGCATTGCATTTTCTTAGAAAAGGAGCGATCCAGAGCGGACAAAAAGTCCTTATCTATGGAGCCTCTGGAAGTGTAGGCACTTTTGCAGTACAGCTTGCCAAATACTTCGTGGCAGAAGTGACCGGAGTATGCAGTACCACGAATGTAGAACTGGTGAAATCTCTGGGAGCCGATACGGTCATTGATTACACCAAAGAGGATTTTACCAAAAGCGGCCAGACCTATGACGCCATTTGTGATATGGCTATCAAGACTTCGTTTTCGCGTTGTAAAAGCTCCCTAAAGGAAAGAGGGGTCTATATTACACTTGATTGGCCTCTTCTTCAGGCACTATGGACTTCAATGATAGGTAGCAAGAAAGTAATATTTGGGGTACCACCCGAAAGAATTGAAGATTTGAATTTCCTCAAAGAACTTATTGAGGCGGGAAAGATAAAATCGGTCATTGATAGACGCTATCCGTTGGAACAGACTGCCGAGGCTCATAGCTATGTTGACAAGGGTCACAAAAGGGGAAATGTAGTCATAACTGTGGAACATCATAACAAAGCCTAACAAATGAGTATGAATCCGTATCATTACAATGGATATTAATAAAATGACAAATAAACAGACAATACTGATTACTGGAGTGACTGGATCCATTGGGGGAGGAGCTGCGGTCGCACTGGCAAAACGTGGCGCTAGAGTTGTGTTGCTCGGGCGTAAGCTCGAGAGATTAGAAGCCAGGGTGGATTCTATCCGTGTGGCTTTATCTGAAGCGCAGATCGATTATCAGGATACGGACATTGCCACGCTGGTAATCGACTTCTCTGATATGGAGTCCGTAAGGCTCGCGGCCGCGGAGGCGTTGAACCGATTTCCAATGATACATGGACTGATATTATCTGCCGTTGCCCAAACCCCAAAAAAGGGTCCGAACATCCTGCCCAGCGGTCATAAGGTGATTTTTGCAACAAACGTCATGGGGCCGTTTCTGTTTACCCAGCTGTTGTTAGACAGGATGCAGCAATCAGACGGATTGGTCCTTCATGTGATTGCACCATTCTATAAAGAAATCGACTTGGATGATCTTGAAAGCATCAAGAAACACAGCACAAATACGGCGTACGAAAGGACCAAGACAATGCACCGAGTTATCGCTGCGGAGTTGGCTCGACGATATGAAGGAAAAATCTCCTCTGTCGCATTCAATCCTACGTTCATCATCGATAAAACAGATCCGGAGGTAAAGAAAAGGTGGCTATCCACACTCGTGGGGTTTTTCTTTTATATGGGGTCAGTTTTCTTTGCAAAGCCACCTGCGGTCGCGGGTGAGCCTATGGCAGACCTGTTGCTCTCTCATAAAGATCGTAGTGCAATCAATGGTGCTTTGTTCAAACTATATAAACGCATCAATAAACCTGATAAAGCAATGAACGATGAGGTATTAGGAAAAAGGTTGTGGGATGAGTTGGTTTTACTAACAGGACTAACGCAAGAATGAAGCCCGAAATGTAGTTATAAAGATAAATTGAAAAAAATAACGAACACACAACAACGTATAAAAATAATAGCCTAAATTATGCGAGATTTAACTGTTTGTATCCCGAATAAAATTAGTAGTAAACTGAACTTTTCTACAACCACAATCGGCTACTATTCTTATACTTAACGTTGTAGTCAATTGAAAAAAAACATAATATGAAAATATTTGGACAAATTTTAATAGGTATCGGATTAACACTTTTAATAGGAGGAATTGCAAGTTTTTATTTTGATAATGTTGAACTTGATTATTGGTTTGGAAAAATCAATTCTGAATATGGTCGTTTTTTGTGGATATTAGTAAATCTAAGTATTGCTTTAATTGGATTTTCACTCATTCGGTTTACTAATCGAAAATCAAAAAAGAAATGAACAACATAGAACTTAACAAAGTATGATGATGGAATTGAGTTTTATGTTTCCATATGTATTGGAAATCTAACGGTAATAAATAAAGAAGTACTGGGACAGAATAAAAACTGGCTACAACAAAGTGTATAAATCATTGGGCAATAAATGATTAAATCAATGTTAGTGCTTTTATATAAACTAAGATATAAACCGAAAATGAAGCGTTTCAAAATGCCAAACGCTTCTTACACTCACCGTTAGCTACAAGCGGGAAAAAATAAAACTACAATTGGACAAATCAAATCATCAGAATTAGGTAATTGAAATTCATTGAATTTAAGCTAAACAATATGAAAATGATTTTGGATTTACAACCAACTTTAGAAAATGAATTGATCATCTTAAGACCAATAAGTGAAAATGATTTTGAATCATTATATCAAGTGGCGAAAGACTCATTAATTTGGGAACAACATCCAAGTAAAGACCGATTTAGAAGAGATGTTTATGCAGACTTTTTTAAAGAGTCTATGGATTCAAAAGGAGCTTTACTTGTAATAGATAAATCAAGCAACGAAGTAATTGGAAGCACAAGATTTAAGCAAATTATTGGAGCTGAATCTGCTGTTGAAATTGGATGGTCGTTTCTATCAAGAAAATATTGGGGCGGAGTATTTAATAAATCTATGAAGAAATTAATGATTGACTACGCTTTCGAATCAATAGAAGATGTCATTTTCTATATTGGAAAAGAAAATACACGTTCTCAAAAGGCTGTTGAGAAAATTGGTGGTATTAGAATAACAGAACCAAAATATCAGCATTTAATTAAAAAAAATCAAAATGATTTCACCTATCTAATAAACAAGAAAGAATGGAAAAATTAATTAAAAGAATGCCAGCCGCAAACAAAAGCTATGACGATAATAGTTGCTAAGAGCAGCTACTGCACATAGCCAAATCGTTCGCACACATAAGATGAAAATCAGACTACTAATAATATTTTTACTAATTTTTAACCTTGCATATAGTCAGGTTAAAGATACGTTGAGTGTATCAGCACTGAAATTGACGGAACAAGAAGTAACTTATGATCCAGCTTATTTTTTGATCGATTATCCAAATGGTGATATTCCGAGTGATAAAGGAGTTTGTACAGATGTAATTATTAGGGCATACCGATTAATTGGAATTGATTTACAAAAAGATGTTCACGAGGATATGAAAGCTAACTTTGATAAATATCCTAAAGATTGGGGATTAAAAAAACCTGATAAAAATATTGATCACAGAAGAGTTCCTAATTTAATGACTCTGTTTGAAAGAAAAGGAACCGTAAAACCGATTACGATAAAACCAGAGGATTATTTACCAGGCGATTTAGTCTGTTGGAATTTAGGGGGCGGAATTTTACATATTGGAATTGTAGTTCATATAAAATCTGATTACGGATTAAGATATTTAATTGTCCATAACATAGGAGCAGGACAGGTGATGGAAGATTGTTTGTTCGACTTTAACATAATTGGGCATTACAGATATAAAAATTAATTACGTCTGCTAACAATGGCTATAATTCAGCTCGACGATGAGTAAAAATGAATACCGTTCTAAACTTTTACTCTATTTCTTCTTATACTCAAAATGTTCCTCAGAAAAATATTTTTTCGTCATCTTTTTTAATGAGGTGGAAAGTAAAACAATTGCAATAAGATTCGGGAAGGTCATAAATCCTAAAGCTGCATCACCGAAAGACCACACAGCTTCCAACTCGGCTACAGCCCCAATAAATACGAATAAAACAAATAACCATTTATATGGTAAAATAGCTTTCTCACCGAATAAATAATTAGCAGAACGGTCTCCGTAAAACGACCAGCTAATTGCAGTTGAGATTGCAAAAAGTAAAACTGAAACTGTAACAATTTTATCACCGTACGCAGTTAACCAGCTTAGTCCTTCTTTAAAAGCAAACGATGTTAAAAGACTGCTGTTAAGCATTTCACCACTGAAATTCGGGTCAATCCTTTCAACAAAAAATTGTGTGTGATGCCATGCATTTGTAACAAGAATAACCAATCCGGTTAAGCTGCAAATTATAATTGTATCGATAATTGGACCTAACATTGCAACCGTACCTTCGCGTATAGGATAATTTGTTTTTGCAGTTGAGTGTGCTATTGCCGCACTTCCTTGTCCCGCTTCATTCGAGTACAATCCGCGTTTTACACCCCAGAGCATTGTATTTAAAATAACAATAAACATTCCTCCGGTTACTCCGGCAATTTGTGCGGGAGGGTTAAACGCCATACTAAATATAAGATCAAAGCTTTTTCCTATTTCGGAATAGTTAGCCATTAAAATAAGAAGAGTTGCGAATACATAAATAGCTGCCATAATTGGAGCGAGGTAACCAGTTACACGCCCTATCCTTCTTATACCTCCGATGATTACCATACCAACAAGTGCAGCTAAAACTAATCCGTTTATAACTTGCTGATATGAAACTGCAAAGCTGCTCCAAAGCACATGTTTAACTGTTAGGAAATGATTTGCACCAAGCAGTTGAACAGTTTCGGAATAAATCTGATCTGAAACTGTGAACGATTGAATTGCATTACCTGTTGCAAACGAGCAGATAACAGCAAAGCTGGCAAATGCAACAGCGAGCCAGCGCCAGTTTCTGCCAAGTCCTTTTTCGATAGTGTACATCGGTCCGCCGGCAGTATTTCCATCTTTATCAATATCTCTGTATTCAATTGCTAATGATGCTTCGGCATACTTTAAAGTTGTACCGAAGAATGCAGTTATCCACATCCAGAATAATGCGCCCGGTCCTCCGTAATAAATTGCCGTAGCTACACCTGCAATATTTCCGATTCCAACAGTAGCGGATAGAGCAGTTGTTAAAGCTCTAAAATGATTCAAATCGCCCGGATCATCCGGGTTATCGTACTTACCCATGGTTACTTTAATACCATGCCACATATAACGAAGCTGGGGGAAGCCGAGTTTAATAGTTATAAATACACCCGTACCAACTAACGCAATAACCATTAAAGGAATAAGTCCTAACGGGAGATCTTTACTTGGGAATGATTTGAAGAAATCAAAATTACCCGGGAATGACCAAACGGTTTCGAAAAATTCAACCCCGCCAATAATCAGCACAATTATTATAATACCAAAAGCTAAAATACCGGCTGTACTTTTTTTCATTTATTAAATGCTCTTCTTAGTTAGTAAGAATTGAAACTATTATTCGTATATGTTCTGTCTTCAGCTAAACATATTTATTATTTTATCTAATATTCCGATGGAATGTAGCAGAACTAAAAATATTAAAACCGGAGCAAAGAATCTCAAAAATATCTTCCAGAATTTTATCACCCAGGGGTTATTATCAAAAAGCTTTTCCGCTCCTTCACGAAGATTGACGAGTGCTTTATCAAATCCCCAAACCCAGGCAACAAATATGGAAATCAAAAGACCGCCAAGAGGCAGTAATATATTGGATGCAATGAAATCAACAAAAGCAAAAAAGTTTAATCCGAAAATTTTAAAATCGGCTAACACATTAAACGAAAGAGCACTTGGAATACCAAGAATGGAAATAACTAAAGCAAGTACAATTACGGCTCTATGCCTTTGCCATCCTCTTTCATCTACAAAATAAGATACAACTACCTGAAGTAAAGATATTGATGAAGTTAAGGCAGCAATTGTAAGCAGCACGAAAAATAGAATTGAAAAAATGTAGCCACCAGGCATCTTTATAAAAACACTAGGTAAAGTATGAAAAATCAATCCTGGTCCTGCTGCGGGATCCAAGCCAACTGCAAATACCGAAGTGAAAATTGCAATGCCTGCTATCAATGCTATTAGAGTATCGAGAAAGACAATTTGCAAAGCAGAATTAGGAACACTTGTTTTTTTAGACATGTAACTGCCGTAAGTAAGCATGGCACCCATCCCCAAACTCAAAGTGAAAAACGCATGACCCAAAGCAATTAAAACTGATTGAGGACCTATTTTACTCCAATCCGGGTCCCATAAAAACTTCATTCCGTTTTCTGCACCTTCAAGTGTAAGTCCGCGGATCATAAGGATAATTAAAAGGAAAAAGAGGATTGGCATCATAATTTTACTGCCGCGTTCAATTCCTTTTCGAATTCCCGCCCAGACAATTACAGCAGTGATCAGCATAAATAAAATAAAATATCCGAGATTCCAGAAAATATTTCCTACGAGGTCGTTAAAATAATTTGCTGATGAAGTTGGTTCGGTGAAATTGAAAAAACTTCCTTTTAATGCTTCAACAATGTAGCCGAGTGCCCAGCCAGCTATAACAGCGTAGAATGATAAAATTAAAAATCCACCGACAATGCCCATTCCGCCAACGCTTGCCCAAAATTTTGAATTACTTAATTTGCGAAATGCACCAACCGGGTCTCGTTGTGTGGTTCTGCCTATTAGTATTTCTGCAATTAAAACGGGAAGACCAATTACTGCAATACATATTAAGTAAACTATTATGAAAGATGCGCCGCCGTTTTCTCCGGCGATGTAAGGGAATTTCCAGATATTGCCAAGTCCGATTGCTGAACCTGCTGCTGCTAAAATGAAACCGGTTTTTGATCCCCAACTTTCTCTTTTATTCTCCATACTGCTCCGGTTGGTTTTTACTTTAAGATATTGAAACTTTTAATTTTGAATAATTTGATTAGGAATATGAAGACTTTGAACTTTAATTTCAAATGAAAAGTTAAAAAATATTAAATTAGTTTCAATACAAATTCTTATCGAATGAGAATTAATTATTTTACATAAGTTTAATATTATCTTATCATACTTAATACTATTTTGATTTAGATGGCAAAGACTCTTAAATTAAGTTATCTTCCATACACACTAAAACTGAAACACACTTTTACAGTTTCATCTTTTTCAAGAAATGAAACACCGGTAGTTTTAACAGAGATAGAATACGACGGCAAAGTTGGTTATGGTGAAGCTTCGCTGCCCCAGTATCTTGGTGAAACCCAGGAAAGTGTGATGGGCTTTTTATCTAAAATTGATTTTAGACAATTTGAAGATCCTTTGGATAGTGAAAACATATTAAATTATGTAGATAATATTGAAGAAGGAAACAACGCTGCTAAAGCATCTGTTGATATTGCTTTACACGATCTAATCGGAAAGCTGTTAAAGATACCGCTATATAAATATTTTGGTTTAACAAAACCTGTGAACGCTTACACGTCCTATACAATTGGTATTGATAGCAAAGAAATCATCAAAACAAAAATAGATGAAGGAAATGATTTTAAATATCTGAAGATAAAACTCGGAAGGGGAAACGATAAAGAAATAATTGAAACAATTCGATCGGTAACAAATAAACCATTGTATGTTGATGTGAATCAGGGTTGGAACAATAAACAAGAAGCATTAGAAATGATTGAATGGCTGTTTGAGAAAAATGTAATTTTAATTGAGCAGCCGCTGCCAAAAGAAAATATTGATGATATTGCATGGTTGAATGAAAAAAGTCCTTTACCAATTATCGCAGATGAGTCAATTAAGAGATTGAATGATATCGACAAAGTAAAAGGCATTTACTCAGGTATAAATATTAAGTTGATGAAATCAACCGGATTAAGAGAAGCATTATTGATGATAAATAAAGCAAGGGATTTTGGATTAAAGGTTATGCTTGGATGTATGACAGAAACTTCTTGTGCAGTAAGTGCCGCAGCACATCTTTCATCACTTGCGGATTGGATTGATTTGGATGGTCCGCTTATGATTTCCAATGATTTGTTTGATGGAATATCGTATATTAAGGGTGAGATTAAAATAAACAAATTACCGGGGATTGGATTGATAAAAAAATTCTGATTTATTGAATAAAAAAAGTATATTGTTTAAAAAAGCATATTATTAGTCGATTTATTATTGATAAAATAATTCTTATTTTTAAGCAATAGAATATAAAAATATTAAGGAGTTGTTATGAGTAAATTATTTGTTTCAAACAAAGATGAAACAGCCAGAATGTTTAAGAGCGATTTTTTAGAAGCATTTTCAAAAATACATTGGACTGTACCACTTTTTATTTACGTTCCTGTAATTGGATATTTATTTTATTTAACAATTGTTGATAAAATACCTGCATTAGAAATTATCGGGCTAATTGCTGCGGGATTATTTATCTGGACAATCACCGAATATTTATTACATCGATTTATTTTTCACTTTCATACCACAAGCAATTTTGGGAAGCGTATAACTTTTATGTTTCATGGCGTTCATCACGATTATCCTAACGACACCAAAAGATTAGTTATGCCTCCTGCGGTTAGCATTCCTTTAGCTACAGGATTTTTCTTTCTCTTTAAAGTCTTAGTTGGCGATATTTTTGTAGCGCCTTTCTTTATTGGTTTTATTGCGGGGTATTTATTTTATGATATTTCGCATTACGCCATTCATCACTTTAATATGCATAGTAAATTCTGGTTGGTTATAAAAAATCATCATATGATTCATCATTATCAGAGACCGGAGTTAGGGTTTGGTGTTAGTTCTCCTTTATGGGATTTAATATTAAAAACCGGTTATGATGCAAAGAAAAAAGACTAATTTTATTGTAAAAATAATTCTTAATTAGTTAGTACTTCGCATAATTGCAGTGACATCTAAAAGAAATAAAATATTAGTAGTTGAAGATAATACCGAAACACAGCTTATCATAAAGGTTAACTTACGGGATGTTTACGATGTTGAGATAACCAATAATGCAGATGACGCCATTTCATTAATTAAAAACAATAGTTTCGATCTTGTTTTACTTGATATTAATTTAGGAAATGGTAAAGATGGAAGGGATGTTTTAAATATGATTAAGAAAGAACCTGATTATTCCATTCTGCCGGTAATTATTATTACTGCATACGATATAAAAGAAGATGAAAAAGATCTACTAATGAAATTATCCTGTGATTATTTGGAAAAACCACTCGATAAGAAGGTGCTGCTTAATTCTATTGGCAGTTGTCTTAGTTCAGCTAAGTGAGATGAATTTATTTAATAACTCAAGTTGACCGCCTACAATAAAACTGTTAAAACGGTTAGAAAGGCACTTTTTTATTTCGGTAACCCACGACTTAAGTCTTGGGTTACTTAATAACCAACCTAATAAATTAACCGTTTCAAAGGTTTTTGATTTATCAGTTTTTAAACGGTTAACTTAATTAATATAATCTATTAATTTAATCTTATAATTAGATGAACTTCATCTCACCTTGTTTGATCATTTCAATTTGTCTTTTGTTCACTTCAAATATCTCTCCTCAGGAAAATAGTTTTTATATTCGGCTGAACCAGGTTGGGTTTTTACCAGATGATATGAAATCCGGCGTGATACTTTCGGAAGAAGAAATTCCCTTAAACGAATTTGCTGTAATCGATCAAATAATAAACAGAAAAGTATATGCAGGCGAAATCCGAAAATCTGATAACAATTACAGTAAATTTAATAATTGCTACTACTTTGATTTCACAAAATTAAACGATACTGGGAAATTCATTATTACTGTTGGCAATGAATCAAGTTTCCCCTTCATAATAGGTGAAGACGTTTACAATTCCGTTGTTGATTCGTTAATGTTATTCTTTAGAATTCAGCGCTGTGGTCCTACTCACCCTTTAATGCACAAAAAATGTCATCTCTCTGATGTCTCAACAATTATCAGCTCCGCATTAGATACTTCTTATAGTTCAGTTGATGTTACAGGGGGATGGCACGATGCAGGTGATTATATTAAGTTTTTTTCTACCTCAGCTCTAACTACCTATATGCTGCTGTTTGCTTATGAATTTGATAAAGAAAAATTCGGATTCGATAACGATAATAACAATGTGCCGGATATTCTTGAAGAAGCAAAGGTAGGATTAGATTGGCTTTTACGATGTAATATCTCGGATACATTGTTTGTTGTTCAGGTGCAGGATTTGCAAGACCATGCGGTTGGCTGGAGATTACCGGAAAACGATTCCCTTCAATTCGGCAGACCTGCGTTTACCGGATTGAGTAAAAATCTTGTGGGAATTTATTCTGCAGTATTGTCATTAGCTTCGCGGATATGGAATGAAAAATTTTTAAGCGATGAATTTGCTAACCGCTGTTTAACTTCTGCTATTCAAAAATATTCTATACATCAAAACATAAATGACATTGACAACATTCATACTGCATTTTATAATGATAAAAACTATTACGGAAAACTTGCTCTCGGTGCTATAGAATTATATAATGCTACCGGAATAAAAAACTATTTGAAAGATGCGGTTATTTACGGCGACAGTGCTAAACAAGACTTCTGGTGGAGCTGGGGAGATGTTAATTCTTTAGCTCATTATAAATTATCTAAAGTTATCACGCGTTTTGGGGATTATATTAAATCAAACATCAATTACTTTAATGCAAAAAAAGATAGTTCTGTTTTTAATGAAGGAGTTAATTACACCTGGGGAACAACAACGTCTCTATTAGGTTCCGCATTACAGGCAATACTTTACAAAGCATTAACAGGAAGTAAACAGTTCGATTCTTTAATAATTCTTCAGAGAGATTATATTCTTGGGAGAAATCCCTGGGGGTTGTCTTTTATCAACGGTATAGGAGAAGAATATCCTGAACATATTCACTCACAAATTGCATTTTTTAAAAACGGAAATTTACCTGGTGCATTATCGGCAGGCGGCGCACCTGTTTCAATCATTAATAAATATGAGATAACTCGTTCAGATTCAAGCTTTTCATGTTTCAATTCTCAGGCTGTAGAATATTTTGATGATTGGAATGATTATATAACAAATGAAGCAACTATATTTGGGAATGCTACCGCTTTGTTTGTCTATGGTTACTTTTCAAACCGGAAATAACTTATCGCAAACAAACTTGCTAATTGTTTATCTCTGTCAGAACACGAATATTTTTTTCATTATCTTATACATATCAATCTTTATTTAAAAATTGCAAAAATTTAATGTAACAGAATAGGACATCAATTTTCTAATTGTCTCTGTTTAGTCTTAAAATTAATACCCTTATTAAATATTTAGCTACAATGCAATTTGTTCATTCGGCACAATATTTGGCTTAAAAGAGTAAAATTTCTAAAAATATGACAAAAAAAATTCAGTTATTCCCTTCGGGAATTCCTCTGGTTGATTTTGCGTGGGGAGGGCTTTATAGAGCTGGAACTTATTTCTTAATTGGCCCACGTAAATCCGGCAGAACTTTATTAGCATTACAATATGCATTGGAATGTGCACAGAGGAGAGAAGTATGTCTTTTCTTCACTACTATGCGTCCAAAAGATCTTTTGATTCATGCGGCTTCAATTGATTTTGATTTACAGCATTATATGAATCAAAATTTGATAATTGTTGTTAGAGTTACTCCACCGGAAGATTTACAAGAAGTGGAAGATCCAGATACACATTTAGCCGAATATATTAAGGATATAGTTCCTGTTGTTGAACAGTACAATCCCAATAAAATTGTTTTCGATGAACTTACTCCTTTTATTGGGTTTAAAGACCTTAAATTCTTAAAGGATATTTTTTTACATACCATAGATGGTATAGAAAATACAGAAATAACAAGTCTGTATATTCTTGCCGAACCTGCTAATCCTGCATCACAGAACATCATAGACACTTTAATAGATTGCTCCACCGGTATAATTGGTCTTCAGAAAAAAGCAGAAGTTGTAAATAAATATCATTCTGGCATAATGACCATCACTCCAAATGTTGGCCATACAGAAGGTAAGTTCTCTGCAAACTACTATATCGAACCGTATAAAGGTATCTTGGTTGATTATACACCTAGTGAAGCGGAGAGGATAAAACCTGAATTTATTACTCCCACCGCTGAACAAAAGTACGAAAGCTTTGCAGATATAAATATGGAAGGTGATGTAATTACACTTTCAAATGTTTATTCGCTTCAAGATTTCGAACTAATAATTAATAATCAAATTGCACTTTTCCAGATTACGGGACAGGAATTTGCTTTGGTTTCAATTCGATTGGATGAATATGCCGAAAGAAAAGGAATGCTTACTCTTAACCAATTGAGAAATGCGATAAGACTTTCAACAGATATTAAAGATAAAATTTGTACGATCGGTAGTAAGTTATTCGTGTTAATTACCAGACCCAAAAAGAATGTTGTTGCTAATTTAGTAACAAAAATCAGATCTAATTTGCCTAATGACGATCCTAGTTTTTTCAAGGCAATTTCACCACACATCTCAGTATATGCTATAGTGGTAAATAAAGATGTAAAAAATGCGGAGGGAATGATTGCTCAAATTCTTAAAGACACTGCAGCAAAAGATGATAAACCCCGTCGTTTTTAATTTTAATATCTATTATGAAATCCGTTTTAACGTGCATACTGTTTCTTACTATACTCATACCTGTCTTTGCTCAGCCATCCTCTGAATTACTGCGGCTTGAAGCTATTGAAAATATCAACAAGGGACAATACGGTGAAGCAATCGAATTACTAAATCGTTACATTTCAGCAAATCCGCAAACGTCCGAAGGTTTCAATCTTAGGGGCACTTGTTTTGAAAAAAGAGGTGAGTATGAGAAAGCGTTTTATGATTATCGCTCAGCTTTAAAACTTGATTCGGATAATTCAGTTTACAAATCAAATTTATCCCGCACAACAGAAGAATTTCATAAGCTTTTATATAACACAATTTCTGGTTATAAAAGAGAAATTGCAATTAATCCATCAAAAGCAAAGAACTATTTAGAAGTTGGTAAAAGTTATAAAAAGTTAGGCGATTGGCAAACAGCAGAAGAATGGTATGATGATTATCGGCGAAGGGAAGAAGCATCAGCCGATGAAATACTGCGTTACACAGAAATACTTGCAAAGAATAAACATATCTCTAAAGGTGAGCCAATACTTAAAAGATACACACAAAAATATCCTGACGATCACCGTTTATGGTCTCGGTACGGTTATTTTACTATGTGGCTGGGAATGAAAAAAACTGCTCTCTACGCATTTGAAAATGCTTTGGAATTAAGACCTTATTTTAAAGAGGCGATGGACGGTTATGATATGGTAAGAGGTAAAGGATATGTTTACACAGTAAATGATACAACCACAAGATTTTACTACGGGATGCCATCGCCCAAAAAATATAAACAGTATCCAATTGATAGATACTACAGGAAGCTTAAAAAAAATTCTGCTGATATTGCAACACGCTATCTTCTTATAGATGAGCTGGTTAAGAATAATCGTTATAATGAAGCAGATCAGCAGTTGAATATTCTATCGGAAACACAATCCGGGGACAGCAAATTTCTGATGGTTGTGGCAGAAGTGATGAACAAAAAAAATCAATATTATGAAAATAAAATCAGTACGCTTGAAAGAAAATTATCATTCAATCCAAACGATAGAAAAACAGTTCTAGAATTGGGGAAATATTATTCATACCACAAACAATATGCTAATGCCATAAAACTTTATGATGATTATCTCCTAAACTATTACAGCGACGAGGAAGTACGCTATCAAAAAGCAAGGTTATTATCCCAGGCAGGTAAATTAGATGATGCACGGGATGACATGGTAATTGTGTTGAACCACGTACCCAATAATAAAAATTATCAGTTATTGCACGGACAATTATTAGTTTGGCTTGAAGAAGATCTTAATGTGGCTGAAAAAAATCTTAATAATGTATTAAGTAAAGATCCGGAAAACGTAGATGCATTAATCACATTAGCAATTCTGAATTTTCAAAAGAATGATCTTGCAAGTGCTGAATTGTATGTTAACAATGGAATTAAAATTGATCCAAAAAATAATGACCTTATGCAATTGGAAAGATCAATTGAGTTGCAGAAGAAAATTAATAAAGAATCAGAAACTTACAGTTTATTAGAGCAGGCACGCAAATACACATTCAAAAAGCAATGCAATGAAGCAATAGATTACTATAAAATGTATTTCAACGAACCAGCCGCAGATATATACTTAAAAAAAGAACTTGCCCAAGCTTATTTGTGCAATAACAATTACGGTGCTGCAATTAAAATTTATGATTATCTCATTTTAAAATATCCTGATGATTACGATTTAGCCAAGCAGCTTGCTAAGCTATATTATTGGAGTGGAGATTCGTTAGCCGCATTATATCAATTTCAAAAATTATCTGCTGAAAATCCTGACGACGCTGAAGCAAAATTATTCCTCGGTGATACTTATATGCAGGTGGGTGATTACAAGAATGCCAGAAGGGTTTATGAAGAACTTTTAGTAATTTCACCATCATCACATATTGTACAAACAAGAATGGTGTGGCTCGGAGATGCTGGTTTTAATGGTTATTCTGCTACTTCGTTTCCCACTCATTTTTCTATTATTCCTGATGGATATTATTTCGGCGATAATCTCGATTTCACTTACACCACACAAGGTGCAAAATTAGAGTTGGGAGTTGCAAGTTTCTTATCACTTGCTGCAAGCGGATATTTCGGTTTTGTTTCTTCCGAGCAAACGAGATTAAATCTTAATATTATCCGCGCAGATGGTTATATTAGATTCAGTGAACTTGTAACGGGTTCGGTTGCTTATGGAGTAACAAATTTCAAAAACGATACGAGCACTGATATTTTTGAAGTATCTGTTAGAGCATCAAAGCAAAAAAAATATAATTTTTCGGCAAGCTTTTATTCTTCCGATGCTGTGCAGATATTGTACTCTCCGTTTTTAGTTGATCTTCGACTCACTGCAAATTATACTTTATTAACCGGAGAGTATATTACTAAAGATGGAGTATTGCTTAGAGCAGATGCGGCTTTTATTGCTGTATCCGATGATAACAGGGGAAGCAAGGTGATATTAAGAATAGGGAAAATATTTGATGAATTTTATGGAGTTGGCTATGAGTATTACTATTACAATTTCAATGAGCAGACACTTCTTTACTGGTCGCCTAATAATTTTGAATCACACAGTATTTGGGGCGACTGGGATGCAATAGCTGATGCCGATTTTTTACTGAGCTTAAAAGGTAAACTGGGACTTATTCCAAACGAGAATTTTATTGTTAGAGAATTTCATACTAATCTGAGTTATAATTTTACTTCTAATTTTGTACTGCAGGTAAGAATGTCTTTTGCAAGTTCTGTGCGATTAAGTCAAGGTTACAATTCGATATCTTTTGGGCTGTCTGTGTACTGGACTTTATAATAACAATTATTAGTTGACCTTTAACTTTAGTGACTATATTTGCAGTCAATCCTAATAAAAATATCACTTTTTTATCTCTTGTTTTAGAATGATACACAATAGTTTAATATCCAATATTGTTTCACTAACAACGTTTGAAAATTTACAATAGAGAAAGAATTTCGACTTATTGATGGCATTATTGTTGAATTTTTAAAGGGTCATTAATTATATCCTCATATGAATATAAAATCTAAAATTAGAAGAAGCGTTATTGAGTTAACTCAATCGGCGGGTATTCATTCAACTGCAAATAAAAAAAACAGAATAATCAGAAGAATATTCATCAGCGGAATTTTCTCTCTTATGCTCCTGTTTATTATAATTTATACTCTGCCGATGACTGTATTAACTGTATCATCACTTCTTGAATATGCAATAATAGTTACACTTGTAATCTTCCTTTTGATTTTACTGATAAGATATTTTGGCATTTTGATTTTTGCATATCTCTACTTGAACGAATATACATTTAAATATCATTATAATTATAAACCGTTTATCTCTATCATCATTCCTGCATTTAACGAGGCAAAAATTTTGGAGAAAACAATAGAATCACTACTGAAGCTAAACTATTCTAATTATGAAATAATTATAGTAAACGACGGTTCAACCGACGAAACAAAAGAAGTTGCAGAAGAATTAATTGGTTTCAGAAATGGAATTTACAGTCAGATAAAAGTTTCATTAATAAATAAATCAAACAGCGGTAAAGCGAATTCATTGAATGCAGGAATTCAAGTTTCTCGTGCTGAGTTTATTCTTTGTATGGATGGTGATTCGCAGTTATCGCCGGATAGTTTAAGAATGGCAGTCAGGCATTTCACTAATCCTGAAATTGGTGCTGTGGCAGGAAACGTTAAAGTTCAAAACAGAGGAAGTTTTCTTACCGATTTGCAAGCGCTTGAGTATATAGAAGGGCTGAATATGGCAAGAAGCGCACAGAGCTATATGAAACTTGTAAATATTATTCCTGGCCCTATTGGTCTTTTCCGACGAGAAGCAATTGAAAGCGCAGGTTATTACACAAATGATACTTTTGCTGAAGATGCTGATCTTACACTTAGGATTCTTTCTAAGGGCTGGAAGATATTATACGAACCTAAAGCGATTTCATTTACTGAAGCACCAACGGGATTAAGGCAATTGCTAAAACAAAGATATAGATGGACGAGAGGAATACTTCAATCAATAAGGAAACATAAAAATTTATTAGTCAATCCAACAATCAATTTTGGGAATACATTTGTATTGTGGACAATGTTCTTTGAAGCATTGATTTGGCCATCAATGAACATAGCTGCCAATGCATTCTTTATTTTTGCAGCCATGTATTTTGGATTTACATCATTATTATTTTACTGGTGGGCAGGATTAGCTTTGCTTGATATAATGACGGCAATTTATTGTGTTGCCGCGGAGAAGGAAGAATTCAGGTTAGTGGCCTATGGAGTAATATACAGAATGGTTTTTATTTTGATAATAGACATATGTAAAGCAATGTCAACCGCAGAAGAATTTCTAGGTATAAAAATGAGGTGGGGAAAATTAGAGAGAGTCGGGTAAAACCGTAATAAAACTATTTCATAATTAATTAAGCGAGGGTAAGATGGAACTAATTCCAATCTTGTCTACAATTATACTTGTAGCAACCATCAGTACATTTATACTTGCTGTTGGTGCTTATATCTTGTACAAAGTGCAGGAGAAAAAAGAAGATCAATATGCGAGAAAAGAAGTTGAGCAAGAACAAGCTGAACTTTTAGAGCCGGCTGATTATGGAGGTAAAAAACTTATTTTAGAAGAACCCAAACAGAAACAGGTTTTTGTGCAACATCATTATCATCCAGTGGAAACAGTAGGAAAAGAAACTAAAATTTATCGTACCTCTCAGAGAAAGGAAAGAAGGAAAATAAAAAGACAGCCGACAGAACCTAAATTCTTAAAATTCACTTCTGAGGGTTATGTGGAAACGCGAAAAGATCAGGATGCCGGAGTAATAATTTGGCAGTAACTTCTTCAACAAGAAAAGGAATTAACCAATGGCTAATTTTGATCATTGGGTTTATTGTTGTTATTGCTGCAATAATGATTTTTCTATTTGTTCTTAGAGGTGTTTTCGGAAAATTTTCGGTAAATGAACTTGTTCCTGATGGTAGAGTAATAAAAAATGTTTTACTTGGTCGTGAACCGAATGTCGCAATTTTATACTCTGACTATACACAGAATATGTTACCTGAAAACAGCACCTGGCTTTGGGAAAATATTACTACCTGGGAAAGGTTTCTTGGTTACGGTGATAATAAATTTAAAATCATCACCGACGGAGAAATTGAAAGAGGAAAACTCTTTGAGTACGAATTATTGATTCTGCCAGGCACATTATCTCTAAGCGATAGAGAGATCATACACATTAAGAAATATTTAGATAAAGGCGGAAGCATCTTTGCAACAAGCGGTACCGCATCTTATTCGCATGATGGAAAATGGAGAGGATGGCGTTTTTTCTCGGAAGTTTTTGGGGTTAAATTTTCCAGGGAAATTGGTGACGGTGACCTCACTAAAATTCATACGTTAAGAGGCGGATTACCTATTACGGCAAATGTTCCAACTGGTTATCCTCTTCATATAGCAACCTGGGATAATCCCATAGCTGTAGAAGTTCTCGATCCTCGAACAGAACAAATTAGTTTTTGGTACAACTACCGACTCGAAGAAGGATTGGTACGTGAAGGTATTAAAAAAACTGCCGGTATGGTTTATGGTAAGTACGGCTTTGGGAGGTTTGTATGGATGGGATTCGATATAAATTCTGTTATTGGTGTGCAGGAAGACTATATCTATTTCGACAGAATGTTTAGAAACTGCATAAGCTGGTTACAAAAAGAGCCTATTGCTTTTATTAAAGATTGGCCTTCGGGATTTAGAGCGGCAGCAGTACTTATGCCAACATTTTCGAATGAAGTACAAAATGTTAGAAATCTGTTACCTTTACTTACAAACGAAAATATAGAAGCTACATTTTTTGTTGAACCCAGCTTTGCTCAAAGTAATAACGAGTTGATTCAATACCTTGCAGAATTTGGTGAAGTTGCTGCAATAGTTGATATTGGATATCTTGCTTCAGTTAACGATACGATAAACAAACTTTACGATTATGAGGTGCAGCTTGATAATTTGTTAAATGCTAAAAAAACTATTGAAAAAATTACAAGAAAAACTGTTTCCGGTTTCGTGCCATATTACGGATTGTTCGATAAAAATACAGTTATGGCAATTGTTAAAGCAGGATACGATTATCTTCTATCTGATTCTCTAACCGACAGATCAGTTCCGAGAATAGTTATTAAAGGTGATAAAAGAATTTCATCAATAACTAAAACGGCCCGAGACGATTACGAAGTAATAAGAAATTTTGGTTTGCACCAGCCGGAATTTCAATTGTACACATATCAAGAAGATATTGACAGGGTATTGTTTGAAGGCGGTTTATATGTTTATAAAATGCATACTGATTATCAATGTAAATTAGAAAATATTGAAGTTGTAAAAGATGTTATAAAGGAGCTGAAAAAAAAGAAATTCTGGATAACAACCACTAAGAAAATATATAAATGGTATAAAGCCAAAGATTACCTTGAAATAAGATCTGAAAAAAGAGGAAGGAACAGGGTGGCTGTAACTATTTCTAATCCGAGCGATGAATTAATAACAAATATTGTTATTTATGTTGATCTGAATAATAAAGCAGACCGCATTTCCATAGAGACTGAAGTAATAGGCACAAAAAATGCGACGTATTCTCATCAAAGAGGTTTAGAGATTTTGCATTTGTATGTTGATGATCTTGAAGCAGGTGAATCAAGAACATTTTATATTGATTTTGATATTATTCAATCCTGATAAGGAATCTTTCAAAAGTTATTAAACATTGGTGTAAATGATTCAATTTTAATGATCATTGAAAGTTGTGTATTCTAATAAAAGTGAAACGAGTAAGTAAAAATATTTATACACAAGAAAATGATTATTATGCGAGTTCCATCTGACAAAAACCAGAAATTATAAACAGATGAATAAAATATATTTACATACATTTCCCATAATATTTTTGATTCTTGTTTCTGCAATCTGTGCGCAGGATTTAAGGAATGTAAAAATAGGTATCGTCCATTCCGCAAAAACAAAACAGTTAATCTATCGGCAGAATAAAGATTTTTATCCAATTCAGGGTTGGGAATTATTTTTTCTGAACAGAAAAATTTCTTATACTGTAATTAATGATGAGCAGCTTGATGATTATGAATTCGATTTTTTAGATGTATTAATCCTTCCTTCGGTTGAGGTCCTTTCTGATGACGCAAAAGAGAGCCTGCAAAATTTTTTGAATGAAGGTAAAGGCTTACTGATATTCGGAAAAATTGGTTTTTATGATAAAGATGGAAAAAAAACTTTTTCTAACTATCTAAGTGAGTTAGGAGGTTTTAGTGTAAATGAATTAAACACCAAAGGCAAAATAGGAGAAAGACATACCATACAATATTCATCGGTGTTGGGTAGGAATATTGCTGTAGATAAAGACTTGCTTATTTTAAATCAGTTTCAGCCGTTAGCTGTTGAAATTATTGGTAAACATATTATTCAGTTGGGAAAATATGTTTTGGATAGTGATAACGAAAAACAAACTGAAAATTCCGGCTTAATTTTATCCGAACGAAATAAAGGTAGAATAGTTTGGTTTGGTTTTCAGCTATCTCAAATTATTGGAAATAAATCTCAGGAAAATACTGTTGAAAAACTAATTTTTAACTCAATCGAATGGCTCTCACCATTTCCATTTTTGATGCTTAAACCATTACCTGGGAAATATAATGTCCCGGTTATTATCTCTAATATTATCATCGATACTAAATCAATATCTATCACATCACTCGAACTGTATTATTTAAATAATGTTAATGCAAATTTCTTTATTGATGCAAAGGAAATTGATAAACCAGGAAATGAATTAAGTAAATTTGCAGCAGCAGGAGATATAAATCTTTTTCTTAACAAAAATTTATCTGAAGAGTATATAATTTCTACTTCATTAGAATCACTTTATGATAGACTAAAGCTTAGCAGCCGGCAGAAATATTTTGGTATTAAACTGAACAACACTCAGCTTATTCAAACATCTGATGAATCAATTATTTCCCCCTTTACTTATTACTTGTTGCCTGATAATTCACTTTATACGTCAGAGGAGAAAAAAATAATCGGTTCCGCGAGTTCTTTTTTAGTAAGTAAAAATAATTACCAAGAAACACTAAAAAGTTTCTCATCGTTTTATAAAAATGCAGAGAAAAATGGTGAAACAGTTTTTATAAATTTTATTGACCAAACAAAATGGGGCAGCAAATCGATTGATGATGATCTTTTTTTATCAATTTCCGAATATCTAAAAAACCAAAATGCCTGGATAACGACTTATTCCGATTTAATTGATTGGGAGTTATCTCGCAAGGAAGTGGTAATCAAAACAAAAAAAACATACGATGAAAATAAATTTGAAATCCGGGTAGAAAATCACAGTCAAAATGAAATTAAAAATGCAGCAGTACAATTAATATTACCGGCGGGTAAATTCAACCCAAGGTTATCTCGAACAAATTTACATTTGGAATATGACGCTCAGCTAAAATCTTATATAATAATAATTCCATATCTTCAAGCCGGAACAAAGCAGATCTTTGATTTAGAATTTGGTGGAGAATGATGAAAATTCAAAAAAGAATATTGTTCTGTTTAACGTGTATTTTCCCACTCTTTATTGGCTGTACAAACCTTGCAACCGATCCTCCGTCTGACGGAAGCAGCAGCACAACTTTGGAAATATTTTCACCCGTTAATGGTGATTCAGTGGATGCCGGTGATACAGAAATTGATTATTTAATATCAACACCCACTTCTATAAAATTTATGGAGCTTTATGTAAACGGAAACTTTGTTAGAAACTATCCGCCTAACTCCGATGGTTCGCAGCCAAAAATCTATTTGCAGTTAAATGAATCGTTCATCGGAACCTCAATCGATTATTATTTGATATATTATGATTTTCATGAAACATCACTTAAAAGTAATGATATTTTAGATGTTCATGTAGTTGCAACTGTTAATCCACCATTCGTACCATTCAATCTTAATCTTATAAATTTAACTCCAGGGAGTGTTAATCTTTCCTGGGAAGATTCATCTCTTCTTGTAAGCAATTATGAAATATGGAGGAAAATAAACTTTGATGGTACCTATCAAAAATATCTTGATGTTGAGGGAAACGTATTTAACATAAATGATGAAAACTTAGATTCTGCAATAATGTATTCTTACAAGGTAAAGGGATTTAATAAATTTGGAGAATCAGAATTTAGTGATGAAGTTAATACTTTTGGAGTAGGTAGTTCCGGAGAATTATATCCTCCAACAAATTTAATGGCAACTGCCCGGGGTACTATATTGGTTAGAATAGCATGGACGGATAACAACGAAAATGAAAATCTTTTTGCAATTGAAAGAAGACAAGAAAACGAAGTGTTTTTAAAAATTGGTGTTGTAGACAGGAATGTTACCAATTTTGCCGATAGTGCAAATGGGCTAATCGCAGGCGAAAAATACTATTACCGAATCAAAGCATATTCAAATACAGATTCTGCCTGGTCGAATGAAAGTTTTACGCAAACTTATTGGTACGATATAATCAGACCAACAAATTTGCAGGGAATTTATTTGGGAGACGACAAGATTGTGCTTACCTGGAATGATGATGATGATACAAACACAATTTTTGAAGTAGAAAGAAAGGTAGATGGGGAAGAACAATTCACAACGATTGCGAGCTTGCCGGGCGACCAAAGTACTTACCTTGATGAAAATTTATTACCTCAGCAATCTTACACTTACAGGGTTCGTTCTGGAGACGGTGTTTATTATTCTGACTACTCTAACAAAGTAACAGTTGTCACAGGAAATAACCACCCCTGATAATGACATACATTCTGACAGACTATTCGTATTTTTGTAAGTATTTTTAACAATCGGAAAATATTCCAGAAAAAATATTCTAATTATATTATTTTGTATCTGCTAATAATTAAATTATTGATGTGACAAAAACCATTCAAAAAATATTAAGTTTAATTCCTCATTCAATTAGGGACCCATTCTTCATTCTTGAGAGCAGTGGGAAGATATTATTCACTAATAAACAAGGATTTAATCTTTTAAATATAACCGAACCACAAAGTTCTATAATGGAGAATTTCGAATCTGATTCTAAGGAAAAATTTAATGAGTTATTGGATAAAGCAGTTGAAAAAAACGATACACTCACACTCGATCATTTTGAATTCAACCTTAGTTCCGGCAGGAAGGTAAATGCTCAAATTATTTTAAATACTCTTGAGAGTGGCGGGAATCTATTTATATTCTGCACCATAATCCCAAAAAACTACGATATTACTTTTACAGGTAAAAGTAAAATTAAAATTAGTGAAACAGACTCGCAGAGTATTATTAAAAGTGAAAAACTGATTGAAATTATTAACAAAGTGGAAGCCCTTTACCCTATTACATTTATTGGGAAAGAGATAATACACAAACTTGCAGATGAGTTAGAAGATATTTTTTGGATTACCGATGACAAAGGAAACTTTCTTTTGGTTAATGAATATCTTGCTAAAAACATCGGGCTAAAACCATTTCAAATAGAAGGTAAACCAGCCGATGAATTTGTTCCCGGATTTTTAAAAGAACTAAACCTTTTTATTGATAAATTTATTAGAGACACGATGAATTGTGTAATTTCGGAAGGGGTACATTTCAGAGAAAATGAAAACCTAAAAAATAAAGAAATAATTCAGCTGCCCTTATTTGATGAAGAAAATAATATACAAGCAGTAATCGGATTTTCTCAGTACTCAGAAAGTGATATGGAACAAAAAACAGATGAGAAATTGTTTGGTGTTCTTTATAAAATAATTGATTATTTTCCTAAACCGGTTGCATTTATTACTTCTCAGGGTATTATCAAGCATTCGAGTGAAGATTTTTGTAAATTATTTGACCGAAAGCCAGAGGATTTGAATGGCCTGAATTTTGTGGATATTCTACCCGGAAGTCTTTTAGAAAGTGTTAATCGGTTTTTAGAATCACCTGATAATGATAGAACATTACCATTAAACAGATTCTTAGAGATTGATAAAGACGGTGAACCAGAGTACACAGTTAACCTAACTAAAATTTTCGGCAGAGAAAATGAACCGGAAGGATTTTTGATTTTAATTGAAAAAGTTGAATATGCAGAAAACCTGCAACATTTAATAAAGAGTAGAGGAAGAATGTTTGAATTCTTAATACAAAATAACCCAGAACCAATTTACATATACGATAAAGAAAACTTAAGATTTCTCGAAATAAATAAAGCAGCATTGGAATTATATGGATATTCGAGGGAGGAATTTTTAGAAATGGATCTTACCGATCTGTATAACCCCGAGGATATTCAATCATTGCTTGGTTCTTCAAGCGAAGGGGAAATTGAAGGAAAGTTTAGCAAACCTTTCAGGCATAAAAGAAAGGATGGTTCATCGGTATTTGTAGAGCTGAGTAAAATGAGTTTTAAGTTTAATGATAGAGATGCGCATTTCAATATCGTTAGAGATGTTACGCAAAATTTGGAACTCGAAAAGAAAAATCAGCTTTTCAAAGCAGTGTTTGACAATACAGTTGATATGATTTTTGTTACGGATCCCGATGGAATAATAACTTATATAAACAGCAGCGTTGTTAATATACTCGGCACTTCAAAACTTGATTTAGAAAATTCTTCAATGGCTTCCCTTGCAAACGATGAAGACCGTGCGACAATAAACACTTCAATTTTTCAATCTCACCTGAAGGAATCAGTCTCTTTACATATTGGATTAAAAACCGAAGATGGTAATTTTATAGAAACAGAATTAACAGCAACACCCGTTGTTGATTTTGAAGGAAACATAGAATCCTTTGTTATTATCGGAAAGTTTGAGAAACACACTTCCGGAGAGGTGGAAATTAAGGAAGTTATTAAGGAAGTTATTGTTGAAAAACCTGTAATGTCTTCTGCAGCAGAAACCAAACAATTGGAATCCGTATTTCTCTCAGGTGTCTTCCACGAAATACTAACACCTATGAATGTAATATTAGGTTTTGCACAGGAACTTACCGAAGGGATAGAAAACCTGACACCTGATCAAAAAGAAGCAGTTGAAATTATAAACCAGAATCGCGGTAAACTTCTAAGCACTATGAATGCTATTATTGAGTTTTCCGAAATTCAGAGAAACAAAGACGAATGGAATATCATCAATCTCAATATCACAAAAGTTGTTGAGGAAATAGATAAAGACATATATGAAATTACCGGCTCAAGGGATATCAATTTTGCTTACGGTAAAATTTCATCTTCACTCCAGTTTGAAGCGGATAAACAAAAGTTTGACTGCTTGATAAACAATCTTATACGATTGGTTTGCTGGATGATTAAAGGAAATAAAATTTATTTCTCAGCTTACCAGGTTGATAAAAATAATTTTATGATAATGATATCGGATAGCTACGCTTCAACTTCAGATTATCTTGCAGATACACTTCGAAAATTATTTGTCGATAAAAAGGACCCGAAAGAATTTGGTGTTTCAAAATTAAATGCGCAAATAACTCAATCGCTTTTAGATATGCTTCAGGTTAAATTTGTTTCTTCTGTTGATGAGATGGGTAAACATGAAAGCGGGTTTTTATTTCCCATAAAGTTTACTCCTCAATTAGAGGAACCTTTAGATAAAATTGAAGAAGAAATTGTTGAGGGAACTGAAGATCAACAAATGCCCGTTGTTGCTGAAGAAGAAGTTGTTCAGCAGGAAATTCCATTACCCGAAGACCAGGGAATCGTAATCGAAGAAACCCAAATCTCTGAACCGACTGAAATTACTGAACAGGAAGAAATTATAGAGCAGGAAAAATCAGAACAAATTCAGGAAGAGTTTGAAGTTTCTGAATCATTTCCTGAAAAAGTTATAGAACCGCAGAAGGAAGTTGAATTTGAAACTAAAGAAGAATTAACTTTTAAAGAAGTTGTAAAACAACAATTTCAACAGCCGGATGATAAGTTGGATCTCAACCACCTGACCTGTTTATATATCGAAGACCAGGTGGATTCACAAATTCTTTTCAGAGTTCAGATGAAAGGGCTGAAAGATATTAAATATGCTGTAAGTTTTGAGGAAGCTCTTCCTCTGCTTGATACCGAGCAGTTCGATTTTATTGTGATGGATATCAACCTTCAAGGTGAGTACAACGGTTTAGATGCATTAAAAATTATTCACAAAATGCCCGGCTACGGGGATATTCCTATAATTGCTGTAACTGCTTATGTACTACCGGGTGATAAAGAAAAATTTATAGCAACAGGATTTAATGATTTTATTTCAAAGCCCATTTTCCGTGAAAAGATGATTGAATCATTAGAAAAGATATTTCTTCAAAAAGCATAATTATTACTAATTTGCATTTTATCCTCTCGCAGTTGATCTGATGAGAGGATTTTTTTATCCTTACTTAAATTTAGCTCTTGATTAATTCCCTTCACATTATTATTATTACCATACAAATGTATGGTATTTAGTATTAACTGAACAAAGCTCTAAATCCCGCAACTTTTTTATTGTAACTCACTAACCGAAGGTATGTCTATGTCACGCCAATTAACTGAAATCCAGAAAAAAATACTTGAGCATCTTATTGATCAGATCAAAGGGAAGGGGATACCGCCAACCTTAGCAGAAGTCGCAAGACACTTTGGTTATAAAAACAGGGCAACTGTTCAGCAGCATTTAAGTGCGATTGAAAAGAAAGGTTACATCAGAAAAAGTTCAAAACTATCACGTGGAATAGAACTTACACTTGAAGATAAGTTTTTTGTACCGCGTCCGGTTTTGGGTGAAGTAGCTGCAGGCAGCCCGCTTATAATTTATCCCGATGCGATTGATACAATAGATTTGCCCACAATTGTCAGAATGCCAAAGGATTCATTTTTGCTTAGAGTAAAAGGTGATAGCTTAAAAGATGCATACATTTTCAGTGGCGATATTGTAATTATTAATCCGAATTTGGAACCGCGCAACGGGCAGATAGTCGTTGCAATTTTGGATGATGCAGTAGTAGTAAAAAGATTTTTTAAAAAGAAAAGTCAGATAGAACTCATTTCCGAAAATCCCGAATACAAACCAATGATAATTGATAAAAGACATCCTTCATTTAAACTGGTAGGAATTGTTGTAGGCGTTTACAGAAGTATGGAAAAAAGAAGGGTGGGATAGAACAAATGGCAACAGATAACACAGACCTACCTACCGGTATGCAGGTTGAACTGATCGTCGCAGATCTGTTAATTTGCTTGATCAGTGTCATTAGCATGCTATTGATAATTAAATCTTATTAAATACAGATTGTTAACACATTTGTTAACTTTCTATCTTTACTCAGAGAATAAGCTGATTGGACAATTAAACAATGAAGAAATATAACAATGCCAAAACACTTCTTAGGTACAGCCGGATGGTCTTATAAAGATTGGGTCCCGTCGTTCTATCCTAAAAATCAAATAGCAGGATTTGACTGGCTACAATTTTACTCTCATTACTTTAACTGCGTTGAGGTTAACTCAACTTATTATGCTTACATTAGTCCTAAAGTTGTAGAAGGCTGGATTAGAAAAGTATCCGATTCAGATAATTTTATTTTTGATATAAAACTTCATCAGGATTTCACACATAAAAGAAACTTTGATGAGCAAAACATAAAAGCAGTAAGATACAATCTCGATTTGCTTGCAAAAGCAGAACGACTTGGGGGATTACTTATTCAGTTTCCATATTCATTTTCTTTTGATAGTTCAGCAATTCAATATATTCAGAAGCTTAGAGACACCTTTCCAAACTATAACTGTTTTGTTGAAGTAAGGCATTCATCCTGGCAAAATAATAAGGCGATGGATTTCTTTAAGGCAACCGGCATTACTTTCTGTACGATTGACCAGCCGCAAATTGGAAGGGCAATTTCATTTGAGCCGATCATAACAAATGATAAGGCATATATTCGTTTTCACGGAAGAAATGAAAAGGCATGGAAAAACTCGATTAATAATTATGGGAAGAAACAAACTTATGAAGAACGCAGTGAACGATATAAATATTTGTATTCACCCGGAGAACTGATTGAGATTGAACAGAAGATAAAATTGGTACAGGAAAAAGTTAAGGAAGTACATGTAATAATGAATAACCATCCGCAGGGCGATGCTGTTGCAAATGCATTTGAGTTGATTCACTTACTTGAAGGAAAAGATAAAATTGAAATGCCGGGAACCATAATTAAAGCTTATCCGAGGTTGAAGGAGATATCAATTAATTAAGGAGAAATGAAACACGGAGAATATAGACCTGCCTCCGCCGGCAAATAGATAATCACTGATCTATAATCTGTGTAAATCATCGTAATCTGCGTCATCAGCATGATATTACAATATGCATACAATTTTTCAGTAAAAAATTAATCGATTCATTATGGATATTAGATAAAAATTACACTAACTTTAATCATTAACATTATCAAACTTAAATGGAGGAGAGTTATGAAAATTTCAAGAATGAACCCGTTTGATGGTAGCAGCAAGACTGTTGCTTTCTTTGATGTAGAAACCGAAGAAGGTATTAATATCAAAGGATTTACTTTGGTCGAGGGCACTAATGGATTATTTATAGGTGTCCCGAGTGAAAAAGGAAAAGATGATAAATATTACGATCGTGTGTACGTTCCAAAAGAACTAAAGGAGCAGCTTACGGAAATGGCAATATCAATGTATAATGAATCGAAAGGTGAAGCAGCATCTGCAAGCGGTGCTGATGATACAACTCCGGTTTAATTTGAATTAGTTTCTCTATTTCTTTCTTATTAGTTATAGGGGGTAAGCATTAAACTATACTAAAGAGGATAGTTATGTTTGAATTACCATGCGCACCATATTTCATTTAGATCTCGATACATTTTTCGTTTCAGTTGAGAGGATACTCGATCCTTCACTGAAAGGTAAGCCGGTAATTGTTGGCGGCGATCCGAAATACGGCAGGGGAGTAGTAGCCGCTTGCTCTTACGAGGCACGTGAATTTGGACTTCATTCCGCAATGCCGATACGAACTGCTTACAGACTTTGTCCTCACGGCGTTTACATTCACGGAAGCCATGGCGAGTATTCATACTTTTCAAAAGCTGTAAAAAATATTCTTAAGCAGTATGCACCGGTTGTCGAAAAAGCATCAATTGATGAGTTTTACATGGATTTTACCGGTTGCCAGAATGTTTACGGTTCGCTCTTTGCTTTTGCATCTTTTCTGCAAAAGGAAATATGGGATGAACTTTCACTTCCGTGTTCAATAGGAATAGGCAGCAACAAAACCATTGCGAAAATTGGCTCCGATTGTATGAAGCCGAAGGGCATAACTTACATAATGCCCGGAATGGAAAAAGATTTTTTAGCTCCAATGCCTGTGGAAACAATCCCCGGAGTTGGCAAAGTAACCTTAAAAGATCTCCACTCAAAAGGCATTTACAGAATTTGCGATATAACAAAGCTGCCGCAGGATTACTTTGCTGCTGCTTACGGTAAATACGGTATCGATCTTTACAGAAAAGCAAACGGCAGCGGAAGTGAATACTTAACTGTTGAGCGTGAACAAAAAAGTATTTCGCACGAAAAAACATTCAAAGATGTAACGAGTAAACAATTCTTAAAAAATAAACTGTTCGAACTTACCGGCAAAGTCTGCCAGGAATTAAGAGATAAAGGTTGGCAGGCATCAACAATAAATATTAAGCTGCGTTATTCTGATTTTCAAACATTAACGCGTTCAAAAACAATCAAACCTACCGATGATGACAGGATTGTGTTTGATGCTGCCTGGGATATGATGATGAAAGCACACACAAGAAGAGTTGCTGTAAGATTGATAGGAATTAAGTTAAGTAAATTCAAAGAATATTCGGAACAGCAAGAGTTATTTGAATTTGAAGAGATAAAACGAAGAGGGATGTTACGTGCAATAAATATTATCAGAGCACAATATGGATATGATAAAATTCAAATTGGACATTAAAATGTAAATCACTTTCAGGGATCGATCAACCCGGCGGCCATTTCATTTGCCTGCCGCCTAATAGATGAAGGTGCAGATGATAAACTTCCTGTCCACCGTTATCACCGCAATTTAAAACTAATCTAAAACCTGATTCATCAATACCATTTTCTTTTGCTAATTTATTCGCAGCGTCAATCATCTCACCTAAGAGTGATGCATGTTCCTTTCCGTTTAGATCTGTTACTTTTGGAATTTCAATTTTCGGTATGATTAAAATATGAACCGGTGCCTGCGGATTTATATCTTTAAAAGCTAAAATATTATCCGATTCAAAAACTATATCGGCAGGAATTTCTTTATTAATTATTTTGGAGAAGATTGTACTCATAATTATTCTCCCTTTTCAATTTCGTATTTTTTCATTTTGTTGTAAAGATGGCTTCGCTGTATCTCCAGCATTTCTGCTGTTTTACTTATGTTCCAATTGTTAATATTTAATTGTTTTAAAATAAAAGCGCGCTCTGCTTTTTCTTTAAACTCCTGGAATGAATTACTGCCATCAATTATATCATCCATAGATGCCTGACCCGGTGCAAATAAAAATTCTATATCTTTTTTATCAATTTCTCTTTTATCAACAATAATAATAATTCTTTCAACTATATTTCTTAGCTCTCGTACGTTGCCGCTCCAGTTTAAACTTTTAAGAAATTGAATTGCATCAGCATTAAAATTAACAGTACCTTTTTTATGTTTTTTAGTAATATCATCTGCAAAATGTTCAATAAGAATGGGTATGTCCTCCAAACGTTCTCTTAGTGGCGGAATGTTTATAGGGATTACATTCAACCGGTGAAAAAGATCTTCCCGGAAATTTTCCTTTTCAATTTCCTCTTTCAAATTTTTATTTGTTGCCGCAATAATTCTTACATCAACTTCAATCTTTTTACCGCCGCCCACACGTTCTATTTTTCCGTCTTCTATGGCTCGCAAAACTTTTGCCTGCGTTTGATGACTCATATCACCAATTTCATCTAAAAACAATGTGCCTTTGTTTGCAAGTTCAAATTTGCCGATACGCTTTTGAACAGCACCAGTAAATGAACCTTTTTCATGCCCGAATAACTCTGACTCGATTAGTTCATTCGGAATTGCGGCGCAGTTAACTTCAACAAACGGCTTATCCTTACGCAAACTTTTCTGATGAATTGCCCTGGCAACTAATTCTTTACCGGTTCCGTTTTCACCGGTTATTAATACGCGTGTATCAAGCGGAGCAACTTTATCGATCATTTCTAAAATACTTTTAATTGCTTTACTCTCCCCAAGTATTTCTCCTTCACCCTCTAAACTTTTCTTTATCTCTTTATTTTCAATTAAAAGATTCGATTGTTCAACTGCATTGCGGACACTTATTAAAAGTTTGTCGCGGTCAATTGGTTTCTCAATAAAATCGAATGCACCGAGCTTGGTTGCCTTAATTGCATTCTCTACACTGCCGTGTGCAGAAATTATTATTACGGACAGATCGTTGTTTGAAACCTTAACTTTTTTAAGCACATCAAAGCCAGTTATTTCAGGCATTTGAATATCAAGCAGCAAGGCGGAATACTGATTATTGGCAAGTTTTTTTAACCCCTCTTTTGCATCGGTTGTGTAAGTCGAATCATAACCTGCATAATCAAGTATCATTTTTATGCTTTCGCATATCTGTATTTCATCATCAATTATTAGTATTGATTTCATAATACGAAACTAAAATATTTTAACGAACGGATTAGCATTATTTGAGATGGAAGAACTTTTTCACTTTCTTTTAATAATTTTCCGAACTGATCACCGTACCAATTAACATCCAAATCACGGTAATCAACTTTCGACTGCACTTTAAAAATCTCCTCGAAAGATTCCACAAAATAACCAATTAGAGAAGACAAGTCAAAGATGTTTTGGGAGTAACCAATAAAGGCATTACCGAAAAAGTGAGCAAGTTTATCCACATCGCCATGGTTGGTTTTTGGAGAATCGAAAAATAAATACCGTGGAAGATTTTCATTTTTAAGATTGAAGGTAGAATCATCAGCCGCCATTAAAGGATAATAAATGACTTCCTTTATTATTGGAATAACAATCGGTATTTTCTTGTAAGGAACTGTTGCAAATGTTAAAGCAAGCAAAGCTTCGGAATAGTCCTCTTTTGTAAATGCAATTGCTCTTAAATAAATTGAATCAACCAAAGCCAAATCGGAATTAGTTTTTTTTAGCTCAACGAAATGATCCGAAGCAATAAAATCTGATAAATAATTTACTGCCTTAGAAAGTTTACTTTGTTGCGGGAAGATTAATGTCGTGAGTATTATTGTTATTAATATTGAACGCATTTAGAAGCTAACTTTTAATTAAACGCAATACGTTTTAAACATAAAATAGTTTGCTAAGTCTGTATAACTCCAGTATTAAACCGCGGTATATCAGGATTGTTATTCGCAACTTCCAGTGCCATTGAAACATATTTACGTGTTTCTGCGGGGTCAATTACTTCATCAACCCATAATCTTGCTGCGGCGTAAAGAGGATGGTTCTTTTCATCGTAAGCGGCAGTTATTTCATCAAGCAGTTTTTTCTTTTCTTCATCGCTAAAATGTTTACCTTTTTTTTCTGCCTGCTTAAGTTTTATATCTAACAAAACACTATTTGCCTGAGCGCTACCCATTACTGCTATCTTCGCGTTGGGATATGCAAATATAAATCTCGGGTCGTAAGCCTTGCCGCACATTGCATAATTACCTGCACCAAAGCTGTTGCCTATGATAATTGTAATTTTCGGCACAACTGAATTTGCAACGGCGTTAACCATCTTTGCACCGTCTTTAATTATACCGCCGTGTTCGGCTCTGCTGCCAACCATGAAACCTGTTACATCCTGTAAAAACAACAAAGGAATTTTTTTCTGGTTGCAGTTCATTATAAATCTTGTTGCTTTGTTTGCGCTGTCAGAATAGATCACTCCCCCTACCTGCATTTCTCCGGTTTCTGTTTTAATAACATTTCTTTGGTTAGCAACAATTCCCACAGCCCAGCCATCAATTCTTGCATAAGCAGTGATAATACTTTTACCGTAACCGGCTTTATACTCATCAATTTTTGATTCATCGACTATTCTTGTAATAACTTCATACATATCGTAAGGTTTAAGTGTGTCTTCAGGAAGTGCACCGTATATTTCTTTCGGATCAAAAGCAGGCGGTTTTGGTTTACTTCGGTTAAATTCTGCTTTTGCGGTTTCGCCAAATTTATCGGTAAGACTTCTGATTTGAGCAAGGCATTCCTCATCGTTTTTCATTACATAATCTGTAACCCCAGAAATATTTGATTGAACTCTTGCACCGCCAAGCTGTTCGTTATCAATATCTTCGCCAATAGCTGCTTTAACTAGATGAGACCCCGCAAGAAACACAGAACCTTCTCCTTCAACAATAAGTGCTTCATCGCTCATTATAGGGAGATAAGCACCGCCGGCAACACAAGGTCCCATAATAGCTGCAATTTGAGGAATCCCCATCGAGGACATTATAGCATTATTACGAAAGACTCTTCCGAAGTGTTCTTTGTCGGGAAAAATTTCATCCTGTAACGGAAGGAAAACACCGGCGCTATCAACGAGATAAATTATTGGAAGATGATTTTCCATTGCAATTTCCTGCGCACGGAGATTTTTCTTTGCTGTAAGCGGAAACCATGCACCGGCTTTTACAGTTGCATCGTTTGCAACAACAAGGTAGTAATTTGCGTTTATTCTCCCGATTCCGTAAACAGTTCCTGCTGATGGTGCACCGCCAAACTCTTTGTACATTTCATACGCTGCAAATGTGTTTAGTTCAAGAAATTCTTTTGGATTATCAAGCAAGAGGTCAATTCTTTCGCGAGCGGTTAATTTTCCTTTTGCTTTATGCCGTTGAATTGCTTTTTCACCACCACCGAGTTTTACCTGTTCCCTTACTGCATTTAGTTTGCGGAGAATATTTTTTTGAAAGTCTTCCCGTTTAAGATATCCGGGTGTCTCTTTTATTTTGGTTCCGATTTTTTTCATAATGATTTGATATAAAATGTTTCTCTTGAGATACTTCAGGCGCAACGCTCCATTCAGAATGACGATTTATTGTCACTCTGAACGCAGTGAAGAGTCTCAACTTTGTAATTGTAGAGATTCTTCCTTCTGTTTCACTCCATTCAAACTGACAATTAAACACCTAATCCTGTAGTAAATCCCTTGCAATAACAATCCTTTGTATTTCCGAAGTACCTTCGCCGATAGTTAATAATTTTACATCACGGTAAAATTTCTCAACCGGATAATCTTTAATAAAACCATAACCACCGTGAATCTGTACAGCTTCGCTCGCAGCTTTCTCTGCAATTTCGCTTGCAAATAATTTTGCAATTGCAGCTTCTTTTCTGTTTGGTATTCCTTTGTCCTTCATATAAGCAGCGCGTAACGTTAGCATTCTAGCAGCATCAATATCAGTTTTCATATTAGCAAGTTTAAACTGTGTTGCCTGAAAAGCGCTAAGCGGTTTACCGAATTGCTCTCTTTCCTGTGAGTATTTAATAGATTCATCAAGGCATCCTTGCGCCAAACCTACACTCAATGAAGCAATGGAAATTCTTCCGCCTTCAAGTATCTGCATTGCCTGAACAAATCCCATTCCTTCATTACCAATGAGATTTTCGGCAGGTACTTTACAATTTTCAAAAATAATTTGTGATGTTTCGCAGGAACGCATACCGAGTTTGTTCTCTTTTTTCCCTGCAATAAATCCAGGTGTTCGTTGTTCTACTATAAATGCACTTATACCTTTTTTGCCTTCATCTTTATTTGTAATTGCCATTACAACAGTAGTTTCACCATATGTACCATGAGTAATGAAATTCTTTGATCCGTTAAGTATGTAATTGTCACCGTCCTTTTCAGCAACAGTTTTTAAAGCTGCAGCATCACTTCCGGATGATGGTTCGGTAAGTGCCCAGGCACCAATCTTTTTACCTGATGCAAGATCAGGCACATATTTTTTCTTTAACTCTTCATTTGCAAAACGATAAATGTGGCTTGTGCAAAGTCCGTTATGTGCTGCAACTGAAAGTGCGATGGAAGGATCAATTCGTGCAAGCTCTTCTATAATAATTTCAAATTCCACATAACCTAATCCTGCGCCACCATATTCTTCCGGGAAAAGAATACCTAAAAACCCTAGCTCACCTAATTCTTTTAGTAGTTCCATTGGAAATTTTTGAGCTTCATCATATTCCATAATAACCGGTTTTATCTTATTTTCTGCAAACTCCCGGATTGTATTTTTAATAAATATTTGGTCTTCAGTTAATTCCGCAATAAATGGTCCATCGTTAAATGTCATAATTATTCCTGATAGTTTTTTCTGTTTATATTTATACTTTCCATATTTGTTAAGTATGAATGCATGGATGTATGACTGTATGTTAAAATGCTTGGATACTTTTTCTCATGCAACCATTCAATCATTCAACCAGACGTTTGATCCTTTTATAAATTCTATTTTTTTCCCCGACAAGTCGGGGAACTTGCCTTAAAATTATTTTCTCGGTTGTAAATGTTTTTTCATCCTTGTTTCAATTTAAATTCTTCGATTATTTTTTCTGCAATGTGATAAGGTGATAGTTTACCGAGAACAACTTTCTCTAAAGATGAATTTAATGAAATTTCACCACTTTCACTCCACAATTCTTCTCTTATTTTATCTTCCACAAGATTTTTAATTCTATTTTTTGTTCTTTGCTCCCGTTTTTTTAATAGCAGGTTATTTGAGGTAAGATATTCTTTGTGCCTCTCAATTTCATTTGCAATTTCATCTATACCTTTATTTTGCACTGCAATGGTTTTGATAATATTTATCATCCAACTTTTTTCATCGTGATCTCTCATCATCAAAATTGTTTGAAGTGAAGTCACTGCCTGCTGCGATCCGGGACGGTCGCTTTTGTTCATCACAAACAGATCAGCTATTTCCATTAAGCCGGCTTTCATTGCTTGTACTGCATCACCCGATTCTGGAACGAGCACTACAACAGTTGTGTCAGCCGCTTCAGCAATATCAAGTTCCGATTGACCGACACCAACCGTTTCAAAAATTATTAAGTTGAAACCTGCAGCATCCAAAACATCAGCCGCATCAACAGCTCTTTTACTCAAACCGCCTATGTTACCGCGAGTTGCCATGCTTCTTATAAACACACCTTCATCCTGCCCGATCTCGGACATACGAACACGATCGCCTAAAAGAGCACCGCCTGTAAAAGGGCTTGTCGGATCAACAGCGATTATCCCAACTTTTTTATTTTGCTTCCTGTAATATTTTGTAATCTGATTTGTAATTGTACTTTTACCTGATCCCGGCGGACCGGTTATACCGATTCTATATGCATTGCCAATATTCGGAAAGATTTTTTTTAGTAATTCGGTTGATGCGGAATTACTTGATTCGACAATTGAAATAGAACGTGCAACTGCTCTTCTTTCGTTGTTAAGTAATTTATTTATCAGATCGTTCTGCATTAATTATTATATCGTTAAATGTTTTTCTTAAAAAATTCAACGGTTTCTTCTAAACCATCAATTAATTTTGTTGATGGTTTCCAGTTAAACTTCTCAAATAATTTTTCTGATGTTATAATACTTCTCATCTGTTCGCCTGCTGCTGCCGGACCATGTTTTTCCTCCTGACCATTTCCTGCGATATCATTAAGCATATTATAAAGTTCGTTAACGTTTGTCTCAATTCCTGTCCCAACATTATAAATATCACTTTCATCATCTGAAAGGGTTAGAAGATTTGCTTTTACAACATCTTTTACAAAAACATAATCTCTTGTCTGTTCACCTGTCCCATTGATGATAGGCTGATCGCCATTTAAAAGTTTTGCGCTGAAAATTGCAACCACACCCGCTTCACCAAATGGATTTTGCCGCGGTCCGTAAATATTTGCATAACGTAGAATCGTGTAGTTCAATTTATGTTCGTTAAAATAAAAGTAAAGATATTTCTCAACGCTTAACTTTGATATTCCGTAAGGTGAAACAGGATTGGTTGGATGATTTTCATCAGCGGGGAAGCATTCCTGTTCGCCGTAAACTGCACCGCCTGTTGATGCAAACATAAATTTATTAACACCATGTTTTACAGAGTTTTGCAGAAGATTAATTGTACCCAAAATATTTGTGTTCGCATCAAATGCAGGATCAGCAACAGATCTTCGTACATCCATCTGCGCGGCATGATGATTAACTACATCAAACTTTTCATCTTCAAACAGGTTTGAAACTTTATCATCCCGAATATTAAGCTTAACAAATTTTGCTTTTGAATTGATGTTCTTCTCAAAACCAGTTGAGAGGTCATCAAGAATTACAACTTCATGTCCTTCCTCAATAAATTTATCAACAATGTGTGAGGCGATAAAACCCGCTCCGCCTGTAACAAGTATTTTCATTTTACTATTTGTATAAATTAAAACTGTAAATATATTCCTTTACTTTTTCGGGCACAAGATAATGAATAGGCATACCTTGCTTTACTTTTTCTCTTATATCTGTTGCACTTATTTCAATTCCCCTTGTTTCAACAAACAAAGCAGATTTAACATATTTATCTTCGTGAGGCGGTGGTAGGGAGGATTTTCTTTTAAGCACTAATATTTTTGTAATCTTCATTATTTCATCGGGGTTCTTCCAGGTATGAAATTTAAAAATATTATCGTAACCAATTATAAATTGCAGCTCATCATATTTTTTTTTGAACTCCTTTAAAGTGTCAATGGTATATGATATCCCTTCTTTTTTAATTTCATAATCCGATACCTCAAAAAATTCAATTTCCTCTACTGCCAGTTTTAACATATTCATTCTATGTTCTGGGCTTGCCGAATTTACATCAGCTTTATGCGGTGAAATAAAAGAAGGGATGAAAATGATCCTATCAAGATTCCGTATTTCTCTCACGGATTGGGCTGTTATCAGGTGCCCGTGATGAATTGGATCGAAAGTACCGCCAAAAATTCCAACTTTACTCATTTAATAAATCCTTGTATTCTATAAATAAATTTGTGAACTGTTCATGCATTTGCTGGCTGCAATAAGAAAGACTTTCCTTTTTAGAAAGTTCAATGTACAGATTTTTAAAATCACTAAAATTTTCAATTAGTTGAAATCCATTGAGAGTGTTAAGAAACAAATCACTTTTACCAGCTTCTAATAAAAATTTATCATAATTAAGAGCTGCGGAAAACATTGTATCTAATAAATTTATTTCGGGATTATTGAATCCTAATAACACAACTTTTTTATTTATGCTATTACCTATCACTAAAACATCGTCTTCAATTGCAAGCAAATTAAATATTTTTTGTATGGTTTTTTCAGATACACCGATTATATCTGCTCTTATAAGAATATTATTTTCAATAATAGAAAAATAATTTTGTTCAAGCCGTTCCAGATTAGAATTGATATTTTCTGAAGTGTTAAAAAATATTATTGAATCATCAGGGAAAAAATTTTTGGGAATATAATTCTCATCTTTTTCATTAAGACAGAAAACTAATTTAAAACTCAAATCTGTACCGGTAAATATTTCAATAAAGTTTGCAAGCAGATGGCTGTAAAGTACAATCGAATCCCGAAGTGATAAGTTTTCAAACTTCGATGCTGCCTCACCATTGAAAACAGGATGAAGACTTAAAACGTAAATACAGTTTTTCTTTTTATGCATTAACAGCCCCTGAAGATGCGAAAAGGTTTTTAATAAACTGCCTATAATTATTTACTTCACTCTCATAAAATTCTTTACTGTGTCCTTTAGAACTTTGCATTTGTCTTTTTCTGAATGCTAAGGTTGTTGCTGCTTTTATATATGGTTTTCGGATGTTTTCATCAACCCAGCCACGATGATTTCTGTTTGTAGAACAGAGTATCATTAAATGTTCATTTGGGATTATGCCAAGTGCAACTTCAGGGAGAAGTTCATCAATTATAATTTTCTTTTCGTTCATCACCGATGCTGAAAATATTGCGATGAAAATAATGATAGTAACTCCAAGAAATAAAAATCCGAGAATGGCTGTTGATTGATAACTAACAGTAAAGTTCCACGAAAAGTGAATTAATATTGCAATTATCAATCCTGCAACCGGGAGAAATATTTTGTGCGCTGCTCCTTTAAATTTTGCATAACCGAGGAACGCACCGAAAGTAGCAGTTGTTACACAGTGCATAACAGCAGAGAATAGAGTCCTTATAATTACAATTGTAATCCAATCGGACATTGTTACACCGTAGGAAATAAAATAGAGAAAGTTTTCAGTCATCCCGAATCCCAAACCGATTGCACCGCCATAAACTATTCCGTCAGTTATATTATCAAATTTTTTATTGGTAACTGTAATTAAAAGAAAAATTCCTTTAGTTATTTCTTCCACGACTGGAGCAACAACAATAGTCCCGAGATAATTTAATTCATCTTTATTTGAAATAAACTCTGAAAGAATTGTTGAGAATATAATTGAACCAAGCACAGCAAAGATAATTGCTCCAATCGCTCCCCACAAATAATTTTGAAGAACCAGCTTAAACGGTTCTCTGTCATATTTATCGAGCCACCAAATGAATACAAGGTAAGCAGACATTGGTATTATTGCAGCAAGCGCCGAAATGAAAATAAACATGTTAAAAAAGCAATTCCGACAAAAAATTAAAAATGATTATGGAAGCACAATACAAGATATTAAAAGAGATGAATAAATTTCAAATTATATTTGATGTGCCTGCTGTTTTATTCTTCTCTTAACCATTGAATCAGTTCTTTAATTGTAGGTTTTTTACCGTAAGATAAAATTCCTATCCTGAAAATTTTAGCAGCAATTTTTAATGTAATAATTGTAGAAACAAACATTATATTGAGTGTGATGATAATATCTATTAAAGGAACAGGAGCAATTTTAAAACGTAGAAGCATCATTGATGGAATGGTTAAAGGAATATATGACATCACCCTAACCATCATAGAGTCAGGATTTTGAATTGCGGGCATTGCAACTACAACAGGCAAGATCAAAATTAAACTTATGTAAGTTGTCATCTGCTGTGCTTCCTGCTCGGTGGTAACTATCGAACCAATACCTACAAAAATTGTCGTATAAAAAATAAACCCGGTTATAAAATAAACGAGCATAATTAAAATATTATCGAACGCTGCCGGTGGAATGACTGCTCCGCCGACAAGTGTTATACCGATTAAAGACCAGATAAAAATTTGTGTTAAACCTAGAGCACTGAGTCCCAAAATCTTTCCTGCAAGCAGTTGTTCCGATGTACAACTTGAAATCAATATTTCAATCAGCCGATTCGATTTTTCCTCAATCAAACTTCTAACAAGCAATTGCCCGGAATAGATAACCATCATCATTAAAAGCATTATGAAAATAAAAGCTGAAAAGAAAACAACTAAAAAATTCTGCTTTCCTTCCTCACCGCTTTTTTCAATTTTTATCTGTTCAATTTCAATACTGTTTTGAACAAATGCAGCGAGTGATGGATCAATTCCTCTCGCATTCAACTCGTTTTGAATTCTTATCCTATTAATTTTTTCTTCGAAACGTCTTAAATCTTTAAAGTTCCCTAAATTTTCGCTTCTATATTCAATTTCAAGCGAGTCGGTTCCGCTGTTCAGGATAAACAGAAATCCTTCAATCTTATTATCAATTACATTTTTATCAGCTTCGGTTTTTAATTGTTCAAGTGTTTTTTTGTTATCGGCTAAATTTAACAAAATATAATTCGGCTGATTGTCATCTAATTTATATTGTTCTAGTTCATCATTTAACCGATGAAAGAAAATTCCTGATGTATCTACAACACCAATTACTTTTGTTCGCTGGTCTTCTTTTTGTGTTAATAAAGTAGGAAGTAAGGAAAACATTATTATTATCAACGGGGTAATTACCAACGATATAATGAACGTTTTCGTTTTTACTTTTTCAAGATATTCCCACCTGGCTATTGTTAATATTTTTTTCATTCGATAAAAATTTAATTCTGTTTAATTAAATCAATAAAAATTCTGTTAAGTGTAGGTTCTATCACCGAGAAATGAGTAATATCAATTTTATAGGTTATCTTTTTTAGAAAATCTGATGGTTCAACTACAGCTTTTAAATGAACCTCGGCATAATTATTATATGTATCTACAGTAATAACTTCAGCCATCGAAGAAATAAAGGAAACATCGCCGCTGAATTTAATCTCTACATGGTTTCCGCCAAATTCTTTTTTTATGTGCGATAATTTTCCACTCGTAACTTCTTTACCATTATTTAAAAGAAAAATATCAGTACATAATTTTTCTGCGGTTTCCATTTGATGAGTTGAAAGAATAATGATTTTACCTTCCGATACAAAAGAAAAGATCAGTTCTCTAATTTCCTGTTGATTGATCGGGTCAAATCCGGTGAATGGTTCATCAAATATTAAAAGTTGCGGGTTATGAATAACCGACATGATAAACTGCACCTTCTGCTGGTTACCTTTTGATAGCTCGTCAATTTTATTGTTACGATAATGAAAAATATCTAATCTCTTTAACCAGCTGTCCGCTTGTTTTACTGCTTCGGTTCTCTTCATATTTTTTAGTTCAGCAAAGTAAAGTATTACATCTATCACTTTACTTTTTTTATACAATCCTCTTTCTTCAGGAAGATAACCGATGTGGTTTAAAAAATCTCCTGTTATCAATTGATCATTAAAAAGAACTTTGCCTGAAGTTGGTTTGATAATATTCAACACAGTTCTTAAGGTTGTGGTTTTACCTGCACCATTGGGACCTAATAATCCAAAAATTTCACCAGGTTCAACTTTGAAGGAAATATTATCTATGGCAGTAGTATTTTGAAACTCTTTTACTAAATTTTCAACTAAGAGCATTAATCATCTTTTATAAAATTTTCTGAAATTAAGTACAAAAAGATAATAGTTATCTTTTAGAAATAACACTGCCATAATGTGAGAATAATATTATTGTTTCGTTCAAATTATTATGACCTTAGCTAAACACTTGTAAAATATAGAGTTAAGATGGTTCTTCCGGATATGAATATGTTTGACTGTCATTAAAAGTATCAATATATTTGTGGTCATTTTTATCAAATCTTAGCGCAAAATTATGAGAATTAAGATTTCCGGTCTTGAAAACGGCACGAATGAATATGATTTTGAAGCTGATATTAAAAAGATAGGTTTAATAGAACCTTTGTTTGGCAAATATACTACGAATGTTGTTCTTAATAAATTTGATGATCAGATAATTTTAGAAGCATCAACAACAGCTGGTGCAAACTTCATTTGTGATAGATGCGGAACGGCGTTAAAGCAAACCGTTAAAAGTAAGTATAAGATGATATACTTACTTAGATCAATTGAAGGTGCAGAGGAAGAAATAAATATTACTTATCTTTCACCTGATACGCATATAATTGATATTTCAAAAGATGTTCGGGATTATATGATTCTTTCTACCCCGATGAAAAGACTTTGTAAAGAAGATTGCAAAGGGTTATGTGCTAAGTGCGGAGTAGATTTAAATGAAAAACAATGTGACTGCAACGATGATGAAATTGATAACAGATGGAAAGTATTATTGGAATTGAAAAATAAATCAAACAAAAACTAAAGGAATAGTTCTTATATAATGGCACATCCAAAACGAAAAATATCGAAAAGCAGAAGAGATAAAAGAAGAACGCATTACAAAGCAACTGCTCCTGCTATGGGTACTTGCTCAAACTGCGGAGAGTTAAAGTTAACACATCGCGCTTGCCCATCCTGCGGATATTATAACGAGCGCTCTATGTTCATTCCTAAAGGATAATTTACAACTTAATTAAATGGACGAATCCAGGAATTCCGAAATGCATTGCAGGATAGCTGTTGATGCTATGGGCGGAGATTTTGCTCCGACGAATGCTGTTGTGGGTGCAATGCAAGCGTACGAGCAAAAAAAAAATTTCGATTTGCTGCTGGTGGGCAGAAGAGATGAGATATTAAAAGTAGCTGCTTCTCATAATCTTTCTGTTAGTGATGATATGATTGTTCACACAGATGAAGTGATTGAGATGAGCGACAGTCCAATGAGCTCGCTAAAGAAAAAACCAAATTCATCTATTGTTGTAGGTGCGCAATTGGTAAGAGATAATAAAGCCGATGGATTTGTAAGCGCCGGAAATACAGGTGCGATGTCTGTCAGTTCTATTTTTAATATTGGCAGAATTAAAGGTGTTGCAAGACCAACTCTTACAGCACCTTTCCCTAATGAAAATGATGGGTTTACTTTTATTGCAGATGTAGGTGCCTTTGTTGATTCAAAAGCTCAGCATCTTCTTGGTTATGCAATTTTAAGCTCGGTTTTTATTGAAGAAATTTATGGCATAAAAAAGCCTAAAATTGGCTTATTAAATGTTGGTGAAGAGGAAGGGAAAGGATATCAGCTAATAACTGAGACGAGTAATTTATTGAGTGAATCGGACATTAACTATGTTGGATACGTGGAAGGAAAGGATATTTTTAAGGGAACGGTAGACCTTGTTGTTTGTGATGGCTTTATAGGTAACATACTTTTAAAGTTTGCAGAAAGTATAATTCCATTTTTGCGGGCACGAATTAAAGATTACGCAAGCAAGAGTTTGATGAATAAAATTAAAGCAGGCATTTCCCGAACTCCTCTAAAAGAAGCGTTAAAAAATGCGAACTATGAATTGCATGGCGGATTACCATTGCTGGGTTTAAATGGTATCAGTATTATCGGACACGGTTCGAGTACGCCGTTAGCAATAAAGAATATGGTGCTGCGTGCAAAGGAAATGTACGACAAAAATCTCATCAAAATAATTGAAGAGTCATTTGGACAATATTCATAAACAAGAAAAATTGATTGGAAATAATTTTGAAAACAAAAAAATACAGCGCAGTTATAACAGCAGTGGGAATGTATGTTCCTGATAAAGTATTAGATAATGCATACTTTGAAAGTACTATGGATACAACAGAAGAATGGATAACAACGCGTACAGGAATAAAGGAAAGAAGAATTTTAGAAAACGGTGCAACCAGCGATCTTGCTACTAAAGCAACTGAAGATCTTTTGCAACAGCACAATGTAAATCCGGAAGAAATTGATGTAATAATAATTGCTACGGTAACACCCGATATGTTATTTCCCGCAACAGCATGCCTAGTACAGGAAAGAATTGGAGCTAACAACGCATGGGGTTTCGATCTCTCTGCGGCTTGTTCGGGATTCTTATTCGCTTATCAAACCGGCTGTGCTTTTATTGAAAGCGGACAATACAAAAAAGTCTTGGTTATTGGTGCAGATAAAATGAGCTCGATTCTTGATTATTCTGACCGAAATAGTTGCATTCTTTTTGGGGACGGTGCTGCTGCTGTTCTTTTAGAACAATCGGAAGACTTGAATTTGGGTTTACAGAATTCAACCCTAAGAATTGATGGTGTAGGTAAGGATAAACTCTTAATGTCCGGCGGTGGAAGCCTCAATCCACCTACACACGAAACCGTTGATAAGAAAATGCATTACCTTTATCAGGATGGCAAAGCAGTATTTAAAGTTGCTGTTATTGGAATGGCGGATGTTTCATATGAGTTGATGCAAAAAAATAATCTTACTTCCGATGACATTGCTTTTCTTGTTCCACATCAGGCAAATAAAAGGATAATAGATGCTACCGGAAAACGGATGGGTTTGGATAGTGATAAAGTTATGATGAATATTGATAAGTACGGCAATACTACTGCTGCAACTATCCCCCTTTGTTTGGTAGAATATTATAGAGATGGTAGAATTAAAAAAGGTGATAAATTAATTCTATCGGCTTTTGGAGCCGGTTATACCTGGGGATCATCCTATCTTGTGTGGGCAATTTGATTAACTGAAATCTTTGAACAAGAATGAGTAAAATAGCATTTTTATTTCCTGGTCAGGGTTCTCAATATGTTGGTATGGCATCAGACTTATTTAATAATTCTGTTGAAGCTAAAGAAATGATACTTACTGCAAACGATGCGCTTGGAATCAATCTTTCCTATATAATGTTTAACGGACCAATTGATGAATTAAAACAAACGGAGTTTACTCAACCGGCAATATTTCTTCATAGTGTTGTACTTACAAGTATTATGCGAATTATTTTTCCGGCGGCCGCAGCAGGGCATTCACTTGGCGAATATTCTGCGCTTGTTGCATCGGGTGCAATACAGTTTTATGATGCAATTAAAGTAATTAGGATACGCGGACAGGCTATGCAGCAGGCAGGAATTGATAAACCCGGTACTATGGCTGCAATTATTGGAATGGATGCTGATAAAGTTGAAGAACTTTGTAAAGAAGCAGAGTCGGAAGGAATTGTTAATTGTGCGAACTTTAATTCGCCCGGTCAGGTTGTTATTTCTGGTTCAGTGGATGGTGTGCGCAAAACAATGGAATTATGTAAAGCAGGAGGTGCTAAATTGGTTAAAGAACTTGTTGTAAGCGGTGCATTTCATTCACCCTTAATGTCATCGGCAAAAGATAAATTAAAAAATGCTTTGGATGAAACACATTTTTATGATTCAAAATTTCCTGTTTATGCAAATGTAACGGCTAAATCTGTAACTTCTAAAGATGAAACTAAAAATCTTTTATACGAACAGGTTACTTCGCCAGTAAGATGGGAAGAAACAATTATTAACATGATTGCAGATGGTTATGATGAGTTTTACGAAATAGGACCTGGAAAAGTTCTTACCGGTCTTCTTAAAAGAATCAATCCTGATGTAATTTGTGTTTCAATTGATAAATATGCTGATGTGGAGAAATACCTTTAATGGCTGAAGCTGAAGAAGACTTTACTAAAAATTTTACTAAAAAGATTAACGGGCTGTTCATCGACCCTAAAATTTTTACTTATAAATTTAGCTGCAAATGCAGCGGTGAGTGCTGCCATTACGGTGTTTATACAGATTTAAAAGAGCACAATACTATTCTTGAATTAAAAGATAAAATATTACCGTTATTTGATGAAACACAGTGTAAGGACATCAAGAAATGGTTCGAAGAGCCGGAAGAGGATGAAGATTTTGAATCGGGGGTTGCAGTTGGTACGGAAGTAATAAACGGGAAGTGTACATTTTTAGATAAAAACGGATTGTGTGCCTTGCAAAGATTGGCTAATTTAGAAGGTGTTCATAAATGGAAATATAAACCATTGTATTGTATATTATTCCCTTTAACCATTTATGAAGGCGCAATTACTATTGATGATGAGCATATAGATCGGCTTAAAACCTGCAACGTGAATCCGAATTCGGAAACGTCAATTTTTGATGCTTGCAAAGAAGAATTAATTTACTTTTTGGGCGAAGATAGTTATAAAGAGCTCGATAATTATAAAGAAGAATACCTGAATACTTTAGTTTTGGGAGATAAAAAATGACATCTAATAAAAGAGCGATTGTAACAGGTGGAACACGCGGAATTGGAAGGGCTATTGTTAAAGAACTTGCCGCTAGAAGCTGCTGTGGTGTCCTCTTTTCAGATGTTGCATTTATTTATAACAGTTGTGATGAATGTGCTGAGGAAATTATACAGGAAATTTCTGTTTCCGGAACCCAAATTTATGCATTTAAAGCAGATGTGTCTAATTACGAACAAACGGAAGACACAGTTAAAGCTGCAATCGAAAAATTAGGCGGTGTTGATATACTGATTAACAACGCAGGAATTACTAGAGATAATTTATTATTAAGAATGTCCGAAAATGATTTTGATGATGTAATAAATGCAAATCTTAAAAGTGTATTTAATTATACGAAAGCTGTTATCAGACCGATGATAAAACAAAGATACGGCAGAATTATAAACATCGCTTCAGTGGTTGGACTGATTGGCAATGCTGGGCAATCAAACTATGTTGCTTCTAAAGCCGGAGTTATAGGTTTTACAAAAGCAATGGCAAGAGAGCTGGCTTCACGCAACATTACAGTAAATGCAGTTGCCCCGGGATTTATTCAAACTGATATGACTAATAAACTAACTGATGAGCAGAAGCAGGCGATAACTCAAAATATTCCAATGGGTAGATTAGGAAAGCCGGAAGACGTTGCTAAAGTTGTTGGGTTTTTATGCAGCGAAGAAGCTGATTATATCACAGGACAAATAATTGTTGTGGACGGCGGAATGACAATGTAAATTTGTCTATTAGATAGCATTTTTATTAAATTTAAAAAAATTAAAATATCAATTAATATATTTCATTAATAATAACAACATAGAGGAAAAAAATATGAACACAGAAGCAAAAGTAAAAGAGATCATAATCGACAAACTTGGTGTTGAAGAATCTCAAATAACACCAGAAGCTTCTTTCACAAATGATTTAGGTGCCGATTCATTGGATATAGTAGAATTAGTTATGGGATTTGAGAGTGCTTTCCAAATTTCTATTCCTGATGAAGATGCTGAAAAAATCGGTACTGTTGGTGATGCAGTTAGCTATCTGAATGAAAAAGTAGGCGAAGGATAATATCACTGAAAAATTCTTTTTAATATGAATAAGCGGAGAGTTGTTATTACCGGTATGGGTGCAGTTACCCCCATCGGTATTGGGCTCCAGGAATTCTGGCAAGGTTTAATGGAAGGCAGAAATGGGGTTGATCTCATTACAAAATTCGATACTTCCAAATTTGATACAAAATTTGCTGCTGAAGTAAAGAACTTTGATCCTTTAAATTACCTTGATAAAAAAGGTGCCAAACGATTGGATGAGTATGCCCAGTTTGCCATTGGCTCATCCACCATGGCTATCGAAGATTCAGGGTTAGACTTAGAAAAAGTTGACCTTGAGCGCTTCGGAGTCGTATTTGGAAGTGGTATCGGTGGTATCAAAACATTAAGAGATCAGCATTTTGCTTACTTCGAATCAGGCACTCCAAAAAAAATCAGTCCTTTCTTTATTACAATGATGATCTCGGATATGGCTGCCGGACAAATTTCAATTAAGTTTGGATTAAAAGGGCCTAACTATGCAACCACTTCCGCTTGTGCTACTTCTTCTAACGCTATTGCAGACGCTTTTATTTTAGTGCAGAGAGGAAGTGCCGATATAATGATTTCGGGTGGTTCCGAATCTGCCATTCAGGAAATGTCAGTCGGTGGTTTTAATTCTATGAAAGCACTATCAACTTGGAACGATAGATTTAAAGAGGCATCGAGACCATTTGATGCTGATAGAAATGGTTTTGTTTTAGGTGAAGGATCGGCTTCACTTGTGTTGGAAGAGTATGAACTTGCTAAAGCACGGGGAGCAACCATTTATGCAGAAATTGTTGGCATTGGTTTAACAGGCGATGCATATCACGTTACTGTACCAGCACCCGATGGTGAAGGAGCTGCAAGGTCGATGAAAGAAGCTATCCGCGATGCTGAACTTAAACCCGAGGATGTTGATTATATTAATGCGCATGGTACATCAACACCATATAACGATATTAACGAAACCAAAGCGATTAAAACTGTTTTTAATAGTCACGCATATGATTTGGTTGTTAGTTCTACTAAATCCATGACAGGTCATCTTTTAGGAGGTGCAGGAGCAGTGGAATCTGTTGCGACTGTATTAGCATTAAAAAATAATAAAATCCCCCCTACGATTAATCTTACAAACCCCGACCCTGAATGTGATCTCAATTATAGTCCGCTCAAACCAACAGATAAAAAAATACGAGTAGCTATAAGTAATGCATTTGGCTTTGGCGGGCACAACACTTCTATTGTTTTTAAAAAAGTTGAGGATTGATCTTGAGTCGTTTCTTTTCCTGGTTCCGAAATTCTTCATCACGGAGACGGCTGAGGAATAATAATTCATCGGAAGAGTTTGGTTTAAACTCTGAAAAATTCAGAGAGTTGGAAAAGTTATTAGGCGTATCCATCGAAGACAAATCGTGTTACATTCAGGCACTCACTCACCGTTCTTACTTAGAATCGAATGACCGTAAAAGAGTATCAAACGAACGGCTTGAATTTCTTGGTGATTCCGTTTTAAGTTTAGTTGTTGCTCAATTTTTGTTCGAAAATTTTCCCGATGAAGATGAAGGGTTTCTCACTAAAATTAGAGCGAAATTTGTAAACAGAAATTCTTTGGGTAATGCAGCCGAAAAATTAGGCATTGCTGATTTCATTTTTATAGGTGATAATCTTCCCCGTACTTTTGTAAACAACTCCAAAACAGTTCTGGCAGATACGCTTGAAGCATTGATCGGGGCAATATTCCTTGACCGTGGGATTAAAGAATGTCGTAAATTTATTTTTAAAATTTTGATCAAACCAAATATAAAAGACGATGACTATCTCATTGACGAGAATTATAAAAGTCAACTTCTTGAATACACTCAGGCAAATAAAATGGCGTCTCCCTTGTATGAAGTGATAAAAGAAGAAGGACCGCAGCATGAACGTATTTTTACAGTTCGGGTTTCTGTTGGTATAAATGAGATAGGCATGGGTAAAGCAATGAGTAAGAAAACCGCCGAGCAAAGTGCAGCCCGGATCGCACTTAATAAAATTCTAACTTCGGATTGATTTACTGATAAAGTATGGGAAAAATATGTCCATCGATTTCTTTCTGTTTTTTTAACTTCATTTATGATAATTGACTAAATTAATATTTCAAAAATTTAAAATGTTTTTGTTTATTTAATTTAACTTGTAATTATACCGAGTTTACGAGAAATATATATGAGAAATTTAGAACATCCCGATAAATTTGTAAACCGCCATATTGGTCCGCGCGATTATCAGTTGGAAGAGATGGCAAAAACCTGCGGTGTAAATTCAGTAGATGAATTAATTGATGAAACAATCCCCGCCAATATCCGCCTCAATAAGAAACTTAGTTTGGCGTCTGCAGTAACCGAGCATTCTTTTATAAAAAATCTTCAAAAGATTGCATCAAAGAACAAAGTTTTTAAATCTTACATAGGAATGGGATATCATCCTGCAAATTTACCTTCCGTTATACAAAGAAATATTTTGGAAAATCCCGGATGGTACACTCAATACACTCCTTATCAGGCAGAAATTGCACAAGGAAGATTGGAAGCATTACTCATTTTTCAAACAGTGATTTCAGATCTTACAGCAATGGATATAGCCAATGCTTCACTTTTAGATGAAGGAACTTCTGCTGCCGAAGCAATGTTAATGTTTCACGCATTGCGCCCAAAAGATAAAAAGGAAGCGCACGTGTTTTTTGTTTCGGAAGAGTGTTATCCGCAAACAATTGGTGTACTTAAATCGAGAGCAATTTCGCAAGGAATAGAACTAAAAATTAGCGATTTCAAAACTGAAAAACTTACCGATGACATATTCGGTGTTCTTGTTCAGTATCCCTCGGGAAATGGTGAGATAAAAGATTATTCTGAGTTTTTTAAAGTCGCCGGAGAGAAAAGAATATTTAAAGTTATTGCAGCAGATTTGCTAAGTCTTACTTTACTTAAACCCCCGGGAGAGTTTGGCGCCGATGCAGTTGTTGGGTCTTCACAAAGGTTTGGTGTTCCTATGGGTTTCGGCGGTCCACATGCAGCATTCTTTGCAACCAAAGAAATATTTAGAAGATATATACCGGGAAGAATTATTGGTATTTCGGTTGATAATGAAGGGAATCAGGCATATCGTATGGCTCTTCAAACAAGAGAGCAGCATATTAGAAGAGAAAAAGCTACAAGCAATATTTGCACTGCACAGGCGCTGCTTGCAATAATCGCGGGAATGTATGCAGTTTATCATGGTCCTGATGGATTAAAAGATATTGCTAATCGTATAAGTACGTTCACCCGGATGTTAGACGCATCACTTAATGATTTCGGTTTTAAACAACTGAACAAAAACTTCTTCGATACATTATTAATTGAAGATACAAACGAACGAATTGATGCAATAAAAATTGAAGCGTTAAAAAGAGAAATCAATTTAAGATATATCGGAAACAACAGAATCGGAATATCAATTAATGAAACTACTGGAGGGGAGGATATAAAAGAACTGGTAGAACTTTTTGCTGTTGTATCGAATAATAAAGTTCCTGATGATCATCTTCAAAAATTATTTATAAAAGCAAGGACAGAATATCCTGATTTTCTATCGCGAACAAGTGATTTTCTTACTCACGAAACTTTTAACAGTTATCAATCAGAAACAGAAATGTTAAGATTTTTAAAAAAACTGGAAAACAGGGATTTATCTTTAGCTCATTCGATGACACCACTTGGTTCATGCACAATGAAACTAAACGGCACCTCCGAAATGCTTGGAATTTCCTGGCCTCAGTTTTCTGATATTCATCCATTTGCACCGGCTGATCAAACGAAAGGTTATCAACAGATAATAAATGAACTTGAATTTGACCTTGCTGAAATAACAGGTTTACCTGCAGTGTCACTTCAACCGAATTCGGGGGCACAGGGAGAGTTCACGGGTTTAATGGTTATTAGAGAGTATCATCACAGTAAAGGCGAAAAAGATAGGAACGTTGTTTTAATTCCATCTTCGGCACATGGAACGAATCCAGCAAGCGCTGTTATGGCAGGAATGAAAGTAGTGGTTGTTAAATGTGATGAGCAGGGGAACATCGACGTTTATGATCTTAAAAACAAAGCAGAGCAGTTTAAGGATAATTTATCCACACTTATGGTAACTTATCCATCAACGCATGGTGTGTTTGAAGAAAAAATAATTGAGATGTGTGAGATTATTCACCAGAACGGCGGACAGGTTTATATGGATGGTGCTAATATGAATGCGCAGGTTGGATTAACCAATCCCGCTTTAATTGGTGCTGATGTTTGCCATCTTAACTTGCATAAAACCTTTGCAATACCGCACGGCGGCGGCGGACCGGGAATGGGTCCGATCTGTGCTGCCGGGCATTTGGCTCCTTTTTTACCTACTCATTATTTTGTTAAAGTTGGTGGTGATAAAGGAATTGCTTCAGTTTCATCTGCTCCGTGGGGAAGCGCAAATGTTTTGATCATTTCTTATGCTTACATAAAACTGATGGGACCTGAAGGACTAACCAAAGCAACCAAAACAGCAATTGTAAACGCAAACTATATTCTTAACAGGTTACAAAAATATTACAAAGTTTTGTACACCGGTTTGAACGACAGGGTTGCACACGAATTAATCTTTGATATGAGAGAGTTTAAACAATCAGTTCAAATAGATGTTGAAGATATTGCTAAACGATTAATTGATTATGGATTCCATGCACCAACGGTTTCTTTTCCTGTACTGGGTACGTTGATGGTTGAACCGACAGAAAGTGAATCGAAAGAAGAGATAGACAGATTTTGCGATACTCTAATTTCAATCAGGAATGAAATTAAAGAAATTGAAGAAGGCGAGGAGGATCCTATAGATAACCTATTAAAAAATGCACCTCATACTTTAAAGGTTTTAACAGCAAATGAGTGGAATCATAAGTATTCAAGAGAGAAAGCAGCTTACCCTCTTCCTTTTACAAAAGAAAAGAAATTCTGGGCTGCTGTTGGAAGGATTGACAGTGCATACGGCGATAGGAATCTTGTTTGTTCTTGTGTGCCGGTTTCGGATTATGAAGAAGAAACGTTGGTAAATAGGTAGAACCGTTAAGTTGATTAAGACGGTGTTTACTACCGTATAAAATTTGCACTTTAAGTTTTTGTTTAATCTCTTTAAATACATTTTAATTTTTTTTTCACATCGTTTATATGATTTACCTAATACCGGATTTGAATGATTAAAAACATTTATTTCATCTTTATAACACTTTGCTTTACAACCCTGATTAAAGCAGAAGGCAGCGACACACTTTTTTATAAAGGTGATTATTCTGTAATAATTGATTCCATAGTTATAATAGGTAATGATCAAACAGAAGACTTTATCATACTAAGAGAATTAACTGTTGCGCTTGGAGATACTCTTAATCCTAAACTTGCTGAGTATAATAGGGAAAGAGTTTACAGTCTTAATATTTTCAACGAAGTAAAACTACATCCATTCCAATTAAACAATGTTAATTATCTTTTAATTACCATTGAAGAGAGCTGGTACATTTACCCGCTTCCGTTTCTTACTTTGAAGGATAGAGACTGGAGTAAAATTTCTTACGGTGTGGCTGTAAAGATCGCAAACTTCAGGGGAAGGAATGAAACATTAAGGGGCAGGTTAGCATTGGGGTACGACCCATCACTTACCTTTTCCTATTCGAATCCAAACCTTTCACGTAACCTCGATTTATTCTCAATCTTTCAGATTGGTTTACAGGAAGTAAGCAACAGAAGTACTACTGCAGAAGAATTAGCTGGTGGCGATTTTGAACATAAGTTTTATTTTGCCAAACTCACTTTCGGTAAACGTTTTGGATTGTTTCACCGCTTTGCTGTTACTGCGGGGTACGATTACGTTGAAACTCCTTTTTTTATCGAAGGTATTTCCGCTTCAAATGAGAGAATAGATAGAACCGTAATACTCGGAGCAAGTTATAACTATGATACAAGGGATTTACGACAGTATGCTTCAAACGGTTTATTTGCATTTGCGAGTTTCGAGTTAAAGGGTATGGGTATTAATGATATCAAATACAGAATAGCTTATTTTGATTATAGAGAATACAGACCTATTATTAGTAGTCTTGTTCTTAAATGGCGTCTTGCTGCACGCTTAACAAATGGCAAAGTTCCCTTCTACGATTATTCCTATCTCGGACTTGGACAAAGAATAAGAGGGCATTGGGATGAACAACAGGAGGGCAACGACTTATTTATTGGTTCACTGGAACTGGATTACTGGATTTTAAATGATTACCGGCTCAACCTTTATTGGATTCCTCTCCTGCCGAATTCACTTCTTTCTTACCGTGTGGGTCTCGTTTGGGAATTATTTGTTGATACCGGCACAACACGATTAATCGGTGAACCACTTGCACTTAATCAGTTCAGCACTGGTTACGGAACAGGTGTTTCACTATTGTTGCTACCTTACTTTACTATGCGGATTGAATATGCAGTTAATGAACAATTTAAAGGACAATGGATTTTTGATATTGGTGCATCTTTCTAACATAGAACTATATTATTCCTCTGAAGAGAATATCTCCGATGAAATTATCTTATTAGCCGGCGATGAATTTAAGCATGCCGTAAAGGTAATGCGCAGTAAAATTGGTGATACGATTTATGTTACGAATGGTACTGGTTTAATAATCAAAACTGAAATTTTAACTATCAAAAAAGATAAACTTTCTGCTAAGATAATTGAAACCATTAAAACCGAAAACAAATTTGAGAATATTTTCTTCTGCATTCCAAAGTTAAAGAATCCCGAAAGGTTTAAATTTGCAATAGAAAAATGTGTTGAGCTTGGAGTTACAAATTTTATTATCTTCGAATCAAAAAGAACAATTGCAAAAGGAACGAATATTAAAAGGTGGGAGAAGATTGCACTCGCAGCAATGAAGCAATCGTTAAGAGCATTCTTACCAAAAATTAAATTATTAAGAAATCTATCGGAAATTTCGGAATCAAACGGGGAAAAAATTATCTTCGAACAGAACGTAAAAAGAAAATTCCAATTTGAGTTTAAGATGGATAAAAGCTACTACTTCATCTTTGGTCCTGAGGGTGGTTTTACCGAAGATGAACTTAAATTTTTCGATGCCGATTCAATTTATTCCCTTTCCGATCATCGTTTAAGAAGCGAAACTGCAATTGTTAAAGCAGTATCTCTAATTTGATTCTATTTTAAAAAAACAACCCAGTACCGGGGAGGCACTGGGTGCGATCCTTTTGTATCAAAGGGCAGGGGAGAACCCTCTGATAGGATCAAAATTGTTAAAAGGGATGCGATAAGGTAATACGATCGTCACAATAAGTCAAATATTCCCTCAGTAAAAATTTTCACCGTTAGCATTCAATGTATGCTTGATCAACTAATTATTTATTTACTAAAGCCCACCAGTCTTCATGAATTATTTCAAATTTCATTTTTTGTTTTTTATCGAGGAGATTCTCAATTTTTGCATCAGCAATTTTTCTCACTCTTTCTTCTACCGAACCATTTCCGGATATATTCTCTAACCCTGTAAAATATTCATTTAAAATATTTTTTACTTTAACTTCCTGGTTCTTTGTTAACAATAACTTTTGTACAAGCTTGATGGTCATCTCATTTACCTTTGCTTTGCTATTATCCTGCAAAATGTTTTCGGCTGAGATAAAAATTGTTGTACTTATTAACATTATAAAAGCCAAGATTAAAATTTTTAGCGATGATACTTTTTTATTCAGTTTCATGGTAATCTCACTTTGTTAAATATACTTACTCATTAAAGGTAACACGAGTTTAATTATAATTCAATGTATGCAACCGTAATTATACAAAAAACTACAAATTCTGTTCCGAATTTAATTTATTGATAAGAATAATTTATATTGGCATTCATTCAATTAAAAAATAGTGTTTCCGTGCCCAATTACAAACAATCTGCAATAATATTATTAGAAAATCATCTTAAAAATATAAGAAAATCAGGTCTTCATACATCCGAACCGCTCAAAGCTCAATATAATTATCAGGCAGATATCAAAGATTTGAATGGAAACATAAAATTACTTGTTTATTTTAGCAAAAAAGGAAACAAGGTAGTACTGCAAGGGAATAAAGAACTTCAATTATATCAAAAAGTTAATATCCTTATTTTTGGCGAACGGTTATTTGACAACGATAAAACAACTTTAACTGAACCGAAAATTTATATTGGAACAGATGAATCCGGCAAAGGCGATTATTTCGGTCCACTCGTAATTGCTGCTGTATTTGCAGATCTTTCAATTTCAAAAAAGTTAAAGGAAATTGGGGTAATAGATAGTAAAGAACTAACCGATCAATCAATCTCAATTATTGCAGCTAAAATTAAAAAACTGGAAGGATGTGTTTTCGATGTGATAGTAATCGGTCCTGAGAAGTATAATATTTTGTATGATAAAATGGGAAATCTTAATAAGCTGTTAGGCTGGGCGCACGCAAAAGCGATTGAAAATGTATTGAATGTTAAAATTGCACCTGAAGCAATTAGTGATAAATTTGGCAATGAAAAATATATTCATAACTCACTGCAGGAAAAAGGCAAAGAAATAAAACTGCACCAGGAAACTAAAGCAGAAAAATTTACAGCAGTTGCTGCTGCATCTATTCTTGCAAGGGATTCATTTAGCAAATGGTTTTATATAGTGAAGAAACAAATGAATATTCAACTGCCTAAAGGAGCTTCTCAGAAAGTTGAAGAGAAGGCAAAGTATATTAAAAAGCAGCTTGGCAATGAGGTACTGGGGAAGTTGGTGAAACTTCATTTTAAAACTACAAAAAAATTATAAAAATAAATATTACCGGGAGAAAACATGGCTAATAATTCAGATGTTAGAAAAATCGGAATACTTACAGGAGGTGGTGACTGTCCAGGATTGAATGCTGTTATCCGCGGTGTTACAAAACCTGCACAGGATTATGGAATGACTGTTTTCGGTATTATGGATGGCTTTGAAGGTTTTGTTGAAGGTAAAGCAAAGGAATTACGAAATGAAGATGTTTCTGGAATTTTATCCACAGGCGGTACAATACTTGGTTCTTCTAATAAAGGAGACCCTTTCCACTGGTGCGTAGAAAGTAATGGTAAGATTGAAATAGTTGATAAGACTGAAGATGTACTGAGGAATTATAAAGCCTGGGACCTTGATGCTTTAATTGCAATTGGCGGAGATGGAACAATGCACATAAGTAATAAATTAAGTAAGATGGGAATGAATGTTATCGGAGTTCCCAAAACAATTGATAATGATTTAGAAGCAACTGATTTAACTTTTGGTCACGATTCTGCTGTGTATGTAGTTTCAATGGCTTTGGATAGGTTACATACAACAGCGTCGTCGCATCACAGGGTTATTGTTGTAGAAGTTATGGGAAGATACGCCGGATGGATTGCATTAAATGGTGGGATAGCAGGAGGTGCCGATATAATTTTAATACCCGAGTTTCCCTTCTCGTGGGAAAAGGTGTTCGACAAGATTCACAAAAGAGAATTGATGGGTAAAAGATTCAGCTTGGTTTGTGCAGCAGAAGGTGCAAAACCTTTAGGCGGTGAGATGGTTACTAAAGGTACAAATAATAAAAGAACTGATCCGATACAACTTGGCGGAATTGGAAAAATAGTTGCTGATGAGATTGAAAAAAATACAGGGAGGGAAACAAGGGTAACAGTGCTTGGTCATCTTCAACGCGGCGGCAGCCCCACACCATTTGATAGAATACTCGCTACAAAATTTGGTGCCTTTGCAATAGAAATGGCTTCAACAAAGCGATTTGGCTGTATGGCTGCTCTTAGAGGCACTGAAATTGTGGATGTGAAAATTGAAGATGCGATTGCAAAACAAAAATTAGTTCAAATGGATAATCAAGCGGTTAGAGCTGCCAGGGCAATCGGAATATCTTTTGGAGATTAAGCGGAAAATTATTGCATTTAGATTAAGACAATTATATATTTGGACTCGATTTTTGAAAAAAACCGGGGCCGTAGTTCAGTTTGGTTAGAACGCCTGCCTGTCACGCAGGAGGTCGCGAGTTCGAGTCTCGTCGGCCCCGCATAATAAAAAATCCCCTTTGTGGGGATTTTTTATTATGTAATAAGCCAGCAAATCTGAGTCTCACTTGTCCGGCGAAGATGAATTTATTCATCACAGACGGGTCGGCTCCTCTAAAGTAGATACCCTGTAAGATAAAGTCTTACAGGGTTTTTTATTTTAATTGAAATTCAGTTAAAAGCTAAATTCTTCTTAAACTTCACATACCTTTCCCATCCAATCTTGTAATTTCCCTTAATAAAATTTTTAGCAGCAAACTCTAAAAATGAAAGTGTTGGGCGATAAAGATATTCCCGGAGTTTTGATCTACCCACATTCTTAAATCCACTGAATAACTCATTGACATCACTGTTTGCATAATGCAAAGTCAAGTATTCCAGATTCTTTGCACGATAACCCCCACTAAACTGCCGGCTCTTCTTCCAATCTCGTAAGTATGTAAACTCCAGCACAGGTTGATTAAAGGAGTTAATCATCGCCGCTTTTGAGCTTTGTTCATCGTATTGCCCAACATAAGCTGATAATATTGATAAGGAATTGAATACATTAAACTGCTCAAGATCGCGTTTAACATTTTCATTCGCAAAAACTTTATCCATGTGTTCTTTATCAAATACGATCTGTTTTTCTGAGGCGACCATAAGCAAATCCGATGGATAGAAATAAAAAAGTGAAACATATTTATATGTTTGCGTTAAGCTTTTGATAATTATATGCATTGCTTCATAAGGTGTTATTATAGGAATCCATTGTGTAAAAACGCCGTCATCTTTTAAATGTTCTTTACACAACTGATAATAATCTGTAGAGAGCATAATTGTATTCCCGCTGTGCAATGTACCGAGTTTACCATCAGATGAAATGATATCATATTTTTTATCACTGTAAATCAGGTAAGAATATATATCATCATAAATGAGTTGAACTTTATCATTATTGAAAATATTGAAATTATAATTTGAAAAATACTTAGCTGCACTGAACACTGGTTTTATTAATTCAACACAATCGATTTGTTTAACATTGTTATGCAGAGTCATACTGCCAACACTTATTCCGCTTGCTAGCCCAACGGCAAGCACATCATAGGCATTTTGTTTCAGGAAAAATGGTAAGTGTGCAATCAGCTTTTCTTTTTGCATCAAGCTTCTGCCTGTTGATGCGATAGTTATACCGTCTATACTCATATACCTTGCTTTCCCTCTTTCGTAAACCTTTACTGTTGCCATAAGTCCTTCTTCATAAAAAAGCACGTAATCAGTTTTCTTCTCTTTATTTCCGAGAAGATATTTTCCCTCACCCGATAGATAAAACACAAACAATAAGACAGGTAAACTGAAAAGAATAACGGGGCGGAGTTTTAAACCGGATTTAAAAATAAATACAAATCCGATTAATAGATTAGTTATTGAAATAATATATATACTTATTTTTAATCCAAATGCGGGGATAAGTATGAATCCTGCTGAAAGCGAACCGAGGATAGCTCCTATTGTATTGATCGCATATATTGAACTGACTGTCTTTCCTGCTTTATTGAATACTTTTTTAAAGTATAGATTGTTTAACAGCGGAAAGAGAATCCCCATAATTAATGAAGGGATCATATAAATTATAATTGCTGTTAGAATAAAAGCAGCAATTCCCCATTCCCAGCTATAAGAATAATCATAAAGAATTTTATTAAGTGTGTTCTGAAAGTTATCCGTATAAGCAAAACTGTACAGAAGATAAATTGTAAGCAGAGAAAGTAAACCGAGGGCTATTTGTAAAATGCCGTAGATATAAATTTGTTTTTCAGTATTCCGGTTCATCTTTTTTGCTATCAAACTGCCAATAGCAATACCTAAAAGGAAGACGAATAATATAGATGCAAATCCATACGTAGTGTTGAGAATTAAAAATTTTAATCCCCTTGTCCAGATAATTTCGTAAGCAAGTGCAGAAAACCCCGATAAGCCTGCAGTTATTAGGAGAAGAATCTTATATTCTGATTGGCTCTTACTTTTTGCCGTTTTTATTTTTTGTTTGGATTTTTTACTATGGTGTATTATGTGGTCTTCAGTTTTTTCTTTTACAACTATCTTTTTGGTGTTTGATTCTTCTATAACCGGTTTTTTACTAAATGTTAAAACTATTACCCCAATTGCTAAATTAAGGAAAGCAGTAATCATAATTCCTTCACGAATACCTAAAAATTCAATTAAATAAAAGCCGGCAATCAATACTCCTATTGCACCGCCAATAGTATTTATTGCATAGAAGAGACTGATATTATCTCCGAACGATTGTTTGTTTTTAGTAAAGTATTGAACGGCAAGCGGCAGCGTAGCTCCCATTGCACTGGTAGGAATTACAATTAATATTAGTGTAAGAAAAAATTTAACTGCTAAATTAATAAGTTCAATCCCCTGAAATACTGAATGAGTAAAATTGAAAATTAAAGTAATAACGCCAAAAATAAACAACAGGAAGAAAGCATATAAACCAATTGATATTTCGAGGGAAGCATACAATTTTAGAGCATTACGAACTCTCTCCATGTACTTACCAATCAGCCAGGATCCTAAGAATAATCCAAACATAAACGATGCAACAATTATACTGATTGCCACGTATGTGTTTCCTAAAACAAAGGAGAACAGTCTCGTCCATAAAATTTGGTACATCAATCCGCACATCCCTGAAAGCATAAAAAGAAGAGTAAAAGTTTTTTTATTCATCTGTGTATAAAAAACGGTGTGTGAAAAATGTTATAACTCTAAAAAACTATTTTCAAAATAAATAATTGTTAAATGAGGAACAAAATGAAACAGTGTATTTACTCAATCATTTTCAATTTTATTATTACCGTAATAAAAGTATTTGTATATCCATTACATTTGTATTAGTTGAACCGGTAATAATCAAATCTTCCAACTCATTAAAAAAATTGTACGAATCATTATTATTAAGAAACTTCACGGCATCTAACCCAAGTTCTTTTGCTCTCTCAATAGTTCTCCCGCTGCAAATCGCTCCTGCTGCGTCAGTTTGTCCATCGTTGCCATCCGTTCCACCGCTTAAAAAAGTAATGTTTTTAATTCCATCAATTTCTATAGCAGTTGATAAACATAATTCTTGATTCCTGCCGCCTTTACCATTCCCTCTTACTGTTACTGTAGTTTCACCACCAAAAATAAGACATACAGGTTTCGCTTCTGAAAAAGAATATTCTTTTGCTACTTGAGCTATAAACTTGCCGGCATCTATTGCTTCGCCTTCTAATTTTGAAGAAATAATTTTGGAGTTATAACCTTTATCTTCCGCAGCAATTTTTATTGCTGATAGAGCCGACTCATTATTACCTATAATTAAGTTATACACATATTTAAATATTGGATTACCCGGTTTTGGAGTTTCGGGTGCTTTCCCCTCGATTCCATCACCAAGATAGGTATTCACCGAATACGGAATATTATTTTCCAGTTTATATTTTATTACAACATTCCAACTATCTTCAAAGGTTGTTGGATCAGGCACAGTTAACCCCGATCCAATTACATCTAATTGATCACATATCACATCCGAAATAATAAGGTTAATAATCGTAGCGGGATAAACATTCTTAGCAAGCTGTCCTCCTTTAATTGCAGAAATATGTTTTCGTACAGTGTTCAATTCTTGAATTGCTGCACCTGCTCTTAACAGTATTTTTGTCGTTTTTATTTTGTCTTCTAAAGTTATGTTATCAGCAGGGAAGGGAAGAAGTGAAGAAGCACCTCCGGAAATTAAATTGATAATTAAATCATTTTCTTTTGCATTCTTACATATCTCAACAATCTTTTTGCTGGCTTCAATTCCATTCTTATCCGGCAAAGGATGGGACGCTTCAAGCACTTGTATTCTTTTTAATTCCGATCTGAAATTATGTTTAGTTACAACAAGCCCATCATCAATCTTATCATCAAGTATTTTTTCCACTTCATAAGCCATTGATGTACTCGCCTTTCCTGCACCAATAACTTTAATTTTGTTGTAGTTATTTAGATCAAATAATTTACTTGTTCCATTAATATCAGAAATAGTTAAAATATTTTCCTCCAATAACATATTGTTTGGAATAAGATTATATGGTGAAGCAGCTTTTATTCCAACATAGAAAAGTGATACAGCATCCTCACGGAGTTTATTTAACAATTTATCTTCCATACGTTTTAATTATATATCATAAAAAGGTTAAATAATTTTCTTAATTTATTTGTTCAAAAATAATGATAGAAATAAGATCAATTAAATTTGCAGAGAAGAAATATTTAAATAAATTATGTTTCAGATTAATAATAAATATACAATGTTATAAATAAGGAGAAATAAAAAATAGGCATTAGTTACATCGATTGGGGATTTGTTGTTTTTTACTTCATCATTGCTACTGTAATTGGGCTTTACTATAGAAAAAAAGCGAGCGGTAGTCTTTCTGATTATTTTACTTCCGGAAGGAATTTACCCTGGTGGCTTGCAGGTACAAGCATGGTTGCCACAACCTTTGCAGCCGATACTCCTCTTGCTGTTACCGAACTGGTTTCAAATAATGGCATTGCCGGTAACTGGCTATGGTGGAATATGGTTTTGAGTGGATTGCTTACGGTCTTCCTTTTTTCACGACTATGGAGAAGAGCTGAAGTTATTACAGATGTTGAGTTTACTGAACTGAGATATTCAGGTAAACCGGCTGCAATACTTCGTGGTTTCCGAGCACTTTATCTGGCAATTCCAATTAATTTAATAATACTTGGATGGGTTACACTTGCGTTTGTTAAAATTATAGAATTAGCAGTTGGGGTTGATACATGGATTGCTGTATCAATTTGTATTTTAATTACACTTTTATACAGTGGTATGAGTGGACTTTGGGGAGTTGTTGTAACTGATTTTCTTCAATTCTTCATTGCAATGGCTGGCTCAATAGCACTTGCATTTTTTGCTACGGATGCTGTTGGAGGAATTGATGGTTTAAAAGAAGGATTAATTCGTGTTCACGGTGCTGATCATGGTATATTAAATTTTCTTCCCGAAATCGGATCGGTGTGGATGCCTGTTAGTGCTTTTCTCGTTTATCTTTCTGTAAACTGGTGGGCAGCCTGGTATCCGGGAGCAGAGCCCGGCGGCGGCGGATATATTGCCCAAAGAATGTTTGCTGCAAAAGATGAAAAAAATTCATTGTATGCAACACTTTGGTTTAACATTGCTCATTATGCACTAAGACCCTGGCCATGGATAATTGTTGCTTTAGCAAGTATAGTTTTATATCCGGCAATCGAGGACAAACAAACAGGTTACATTCTTGTTATGCTTAATCATCTTCCGGTTGGTTTTAAGGGCTTGATGCTTGCGGCTTTTGCAGCAGCTTATATGTCAACCGTAAGTACGCATCTTAATTGGGGCAGTTCTTATATTGTTAACGATTTTTATAAGAGATTTCTTAAACCAAATGCTTCTCAAAAACACTATGTGTTAATTGCCAGAATTACCACGGTAGGATTGGTCATTGCCGGTGCACTAGTAACATCACAAATGACTACTATTGCAGGTGCGTGGAAATTTTTGCTGGCTCTCGGTGCGGGAACGGGGGCTGTTTACATTTTGCGATGGTTTTGGTGGAGGATAAACGCATGGACTGAAATTTCTGCCATGATTGCTTCCTTTGTTGTATCACTATTTCTACAATTTGCTGTTGGTATGGATACTTCTGATCCTAATGATTTTGCACAGGTAATGCTTATAACAGTTTTAGTTAGCACTGTAGTTTGGTTATCCGTAACTTTTTTTACACAACCGGAAAGTGAAGAAACTCTTTTAAAATTTTATAAGAAGATAAGACCCGGCGGAAATCTATGGAAACCAATAGCAAAGTTAGCTCCAGATGTTAAAGTGGATTATGGATTAGGATGGAATTTACTTGATTGGCTGGCTGGTATTACGCTTATTTATTCTGCGTTGTTCGGAGTCGGGAAAATTATTTTGGGCTCATTGTTAGAAGGATGTGGTTTGTTGATATTAGCAGCGGCTGCTTTATTATTTATAAGCTGGGATTTGAAAAGGCGCGGATGGAAAACCTGGAGTGAATAACACCAAAGAAAAATTTAAAGAAATTAAATGAAGATAGTTATTTTAGACGGCTATACATTAAATCCTGGTGATATTAGCTGGGCTGGATTTGAAACACTTGGGGATTTTACTATGTACGAAAGAACCTCTCTTGATAAAATTATTGAACACTCAGAAAATGCAGAGATAATTTTAACAAATAAAACAGTTATAAATAAAGACACCATAGAGCAACTGCCAAACTTAAAGTACATTGGCGTATTAGCAACAGGTTATAATATTGTCGATGTTAAGGCAGCTAATGACAAAAATATAATTATTACTAATATCCCATCTTACGGAACAAGTTCTGTTGCACAAATGGTTTTTGCACTTCTTCTTGAGTTAACTCAAAATGTCGGATATCATTCTAATTCAGTTAGCAAAGGAAAGTGGAGTAAATCAGAAGATTGGTGTTATTGGGATAAACCATTAATTGAACTTGATGGTTTAACATTTGGGATTATAGGTTTTGGAAGAATTGGAAAAGTAGCAGCCAAAATTGCAAATGCTTTTGGTATGAAAGTAATCGCTAATGATGCTGTTACCATTGAATCTCCTCCTGATTGGCTAAAGATTGTAGATCAGGAAACAATTTTCCGCGAAAGTGATGTAGTAAGTTTACACTGTCCGCTTACATCAGCTAACAAACATTTTGTTAATTCTGACCAGATCAATTTGATGAAGAGGAGTGCATTTTTAATTAATACAAGCCGTGGATTGTTAATAAATGAAGAAGACCTCTCTAATGCGCTGAATACTGAAAGAATTGCAGGAGCCGGATTAGATGTGCTTTCAAAGGAACCACCTGATGAAACAAACCCATTATTATCTGCAAAAAATTGTATCATCACACCCCACATTGCATGGGCTACAAAATCTGCAAGGCAAAGATTAATGAATATTGCAGTGAGGAATTTAATATCTTATTTGAATGGCAAGCCCGTAAATGTAATTAATTAAGGGCAGTATTATGATTAGGAAAAATTCTAAACTGCAACACCCTCAACCTGTTCATATTTGAATGGAAATTTAAAAAAATAATGATCCTCATCTTCTTTAATAATTTTATCTTTGGTTAGCTCATATTTTTCGATGGTTGAATTTACATCCGTATTTTTTCTATAGGGAAGATATAAACCCTCTTCATAATAATATTTGGGCAGCCGGATAATATTATGTTTTGCAAGGTAAGCCATATCAATTAATATTTTTCTTGTACGATTGTGTGTTTCTACTCTGAGATAATAAGTGCTCATAAAAATTAACCTTAATTATTTTTTGCTAATAAAGTTAAATAATTTTGATCAAACTCCGAACAGCTAAATCTTTATATATTAATTTAGGTTTGCAATTATTATATTTGAGCAACGGAAAATTTATTCATTATTGATGCTTATGAGAATCAAGAAGCTTCTTTTTATACTGATAATATTTACTTTCCATTTTTCTATAGCACAGGTAGAAAATGTGCCGCAAAATAACAGGGTGTATTCATTCTTAAAAGAAATGAAGGTAAAAAACATTGTTCCCTATATCAGCGAAGATGTACCCAATCTTTCCAGGTTTGAAGTAAGGGCATTATTGGGTACAGTGCGTAAGAAATCAGCGCAATTAAGCAGAACTGAATTAGATCTTCTTCATTGGTTCGAAATTGAATACACTGATAGTTTGTTAGATGAAACAACAACAAGATTATTTACACCCGGCAAGAGTTTTGGCAGCACTCTATCCGAGGTTGGTTCAGATAAAGTAAAATACCTTTATGCTTATCAAGAAGAAAATGCGAATTTTTATGCTGAGGGTTTCGGACACTTTTATCACGGGCAGCAGCTTAAGCATAAAGTTACAAATGCAAATCTTTATGATACAGGATTTCGTTTAAGAGGTACGGTTTTTAAACATCTCGGTTATCTCTTTTCCTTTATAAAGGGGGGTGTAAGCGGTAATAAGGACTTAGCGGAAATTATTGAACCAAGACTGTTAACAAATTTCAAATGGATTGAAGCCGGAGAGAACATAGGCAATTACGGTTTCAGTAATGCTTATATTAAGTATCACACGGAACCGGTTGAAGGTATGAATCTGTCTGTTCAATTAGGCAGAGAACCATTAACGATTGGTTATGGTTACGGCAGCAAGCTTGTCTTATCGGGGGATAATCCTGTGTTGGATTTTCTGCAATTTAATTTTGATTATGGAATTGTTCATTACACCTCAATTCATGCTTCCACAGTTGGTCTCTTCGCTCCCGAACGAGATGACCGTTATACAAAATTTTGGGCGTTCAATACATTAAGAATTACATTACCCGGTTTGTTTGATATCGGAATCGGCGAGGCGATTGTTTATTCAGGTAGAGGAATTGAAATAGCTTACTTATCGCCGGTAGGTTTTTATAAGTTTACCGAAATGTCTTTGCAGGATAGGGATAACGGCATTCTTTTTTTAGATATTCAAACAAGTTTCATTTCCAATCTTGAATTACAGGGAACGTTTTTTCTTGATGAAAATATTTTATTTAATCTTGGAGACTTTGATAATTTTACAAATAAAACTGCTTACCAGTTAGGTGCTTTCTGGTATGAAGCATTTACTATAAATAATTTATCATGGATCTTAGAGTACACAAAAATTCGTCCGTATGTCTATTCGCATGCAAATATAAAAAATACTTATACAGCGTGGGGAACGAACTTAGGGCATCGTATTGGTCCTAACTCGGACGAGATATTTACAAGGTTTGCTTATAACGTAAATAGTTGGATTGGTGCTTCTTTAGAATATAGGCATCAGCGCAGCGGGAAAAATATTTACGATGATGATGGAAACTTAATTAAAAATGTTGGCGGTGATATATTTGTTAGTCACGAATCAAGATTAAGTGATACGGCAATCTTTTTGGATGGAATAAGGATAAATGTTGATGAGGTTCAGGTAGGATTAAGAATTGAACCTGTTCGCGATTTTGTCTTTGATATTATTTATAATTACAGTATTCAAAATAATCTCTCAGAAGGTTACAAGAAAGATTTTAGTTACGGGCTAATTAAATTTAGTTTTGAATACTAAACTGACATCCTATCCGGAAATTCATCTGTTGATGATACTATTTTAATTAATTAAATCATTTCTCTAAATTAATGATTAGTATCATATAATGCCTTTAATGATTTTGTATTATAAATGGCAATCAATTTTTACTAATAATACTTCCCTTCATTTTTAATCATCTGAACTCGTTACTCATCAAAGTTCACATCACTAATTGAATTTCAAATAATCTCAATAATTAATAATTTCTGAAAATATTTCGATAATTCTGAAAACTACTTTAATGCATCGTTGTGTTCTATGCTGCTAGTTACTTTCGTGTTTAATTACTTTAACTATGATATTAGAAGAAAAAATTATAGATGGACCTTCCGAACAAAAGGCTTTAGAAAAGTCTCGGGTCGCTAATTTTAAGTCCTTAGGATACAAATTCTTTGAAGCTGATGATGAACTTCTAAACAAGCCCATTAAATTAATTAAGGAAACCTTACAGCAAAGTAAGTTTTCCCTGCCATCGCCTTACGATGAAATACTGCTTAATTTTGAATTTGCGCCAATTTATTGGGTAACATCTTCACGTTTAATTCAGAGATTAGAAAATTATATTAAAGCTACTGCATCGAAAGAATTTGTGCTTGATTACTTTAATTATACTAAAGAGTTCTATTTTAAATGGGTGATTGTGGATACTCCTGTCGATAAAAAATACTTTGCCATTTCAGCACTTAAAGCACTAAAACATACAGAGCAAAACAATTTTATTCTTAATACCATATTGCATACTACTATTCTTATATATGAAAAATCCCTTTATGATAAAGAAACGGCAGAAAACCAAATGAAAAAAGCGCTGTCTTTGGTACAATCACTTAATATTGAAGAGAGTTATAAAAACGAATTAAATTATATATTAAATATCTTCAATGGTTTTCTTTTTCTTAAACTAAGCGATGTTGAAGGAGCAATAGAAAAGTTTACAGAAGCAAATAGGATTAAACCTGATGGCGTAAACTCTATTTTTTATCTGGCTTTATCCCATGCAAGATTAAATAATTTTGAAACTACAGAAAATTTAATACGTAAAGTTTATGATTTAGACCAGAACAGAATTGCATTAGCCATTAAAAAAAATCATCGGGTCATGTTTAGTAATTTTGTACACAAACCGATGGTCTCATATTTTTTCGAGTTCAATGAATTTTCAAATATCATCGAAATATTTAGCACCATTAAAGAAAGAAATGAAAAAATCGCTTCGGTTGAATTAAATCAGTTAAGGCTACGAATAACAAAGCTAAAAGAATTAAGTATATCAGATTATATGGATGAAAACATCCTGGAGTCATTTAATTTTCTTGATAAAATTTTGCAATTTTACAAAGGCACAGGAAATGTACATTTTCTTGGTGCATCAAATATATATGTTAGCAAATTTCATGGTATAGTTGAGAGTATAAAAGACCTTATTAAAACAGAGGTCGATTCTGAAATAAGGGAAGAACTTAAAGTTTACAGTAAAAGCATAGATGAGAGCAAAAATGAATTGCAAAGATTAAAAGTAGAATTGGTACAACTAAGAGAAAAAATTAAAATAAGATTGGCTGAAAAAAGTGATAAAACATTAAAAATGATAGCAGCAAAAGTTAGTGAAGTTGAATTGGAAATTCAAAACCTGGATATAGTTAAAATATATAATCATAAACTTACATTTAATAATTCAATAATTTATTCTCTAATAATTTCATTTATTCTGTTTATGATTGGAGGGTTAGCCGGATACGCTAACAGCAACAGCGTAAATGCGTGGGATTTTAAAAGTGTAATGAGCATAGTTTTTACTGAAGGACTAAAATGGTCGGCTGTAAGTATTTTTATAGGGACAATAATATCATTCTCACTTTCTGCATCAACATTATTAAAAAAGTCCAACCGGAAGCTTCAATTGATGAGAGAAGTTGGAGTTGTAAAAAACAGTAAACAATCAGAACTTGAAAATCTAAAACTTATGTCGGAAGAACGCCAGAATATAATTGAAGAAAGATACGAGCGAAGAATTAAAGAGTACCAAAAAAGAACGGAGGATTTAGAAGATCAAAAGCAAGTTGAAGAAAGTGCATTAAGAAAATCAATGATGGGAAAATATCTTAAGCTTGATGAACAATTAGCTACATTATTAAATTAACTACCCACCTATTTTGTTGGCTAGTATTAGCCATCTTGTCATATAAAAACACTTCAAATCACTCATTTATCGCTATTTACTTAAATAATTGGGTGGTATGGAAATGGAAATAGTGATAGCAAGGTAAACTATAATCGAACAGGATATTTATATCAGAAGACGATTTTTTTCAACACCAAATTAGTGATTCGTTAGATATAATATAAAAAAATGTCCAAGCTCTCAAGAATTTGAATGAGTTTTTAATTAGAATCAATCTATTACTTATCAAATTATGTTATTAAAGCTAACTCAAGTTGACCGGCTAACTTTTTTGCTATTAAAAAACCGTTGAAACGGTTAAATTCTTATGTCGGTTATTCAGTAGCCCACGACTTAAGTCGTGGGCTACTGAAACAAAAAGGTGTTTTTTTAACCGTTTTAACTGTTTATCAAAAATACCAGTCAACTTGAGTAAAGCTAATCTAAAAATTAATGGTTCAATAAAAATTTGGGAGCCGGAAATATTAATTTATATTCTTGGGTTATCTTGATAACATCTATTAAAGAGCAAAGGTGAAAATGAAATCTAAAACTTTAGGTAAAATCCCGTATGATTATACATTTAATACGGAGATAAAAGAACAAAGGCTAGTTCGAAATATCATAAAACCTAATATGATAGTTTTTGATATTGGAGCTCACCTCGGAAAATATACTAAATTATTTAGTCTTCTTGTTGGGGACAGGGGAAAAGTGTTTGCTTTTGAACCTTCCCCTGATTCTTTTGTAAGATTACAAAAAGATATTTCAGAGCTAACTGCTGAAAACATTTTTCTTTTTAATACTGCAGTATATTCAGAGAAGACTTTATTAGAGTTTCATCAGTTTCCGGAAAATTATTCTTCGTGGAATGGTATTGGGAAGCCTACGATGGAGGATCCTGAAAATCCTCAGAAATTAATACCTCATTTAAAAACAATTGAAGTAGAAGCTGTAACAATAGATGAATTTTGTGAAGAAAAAGGTATCGACAAAATTGATTATTTAAAGCTCGATGTTGAAGGTGCGGAAATATATGCACTTCGCGGTATGAAAAATATGTTGCAAAAAAAAGCTATTAAATTTATTCAATTTGAAATATCTAAAAAAATGCTGGAAGGACTTAATGCTAAAGCTTCAAATATTTTTGAATTATTAAATAAATACGGATACGACTGTAAAGAAATAGCTGACGATGGATCAATTGGTAATTCTGTTAAAGATTCCGATTCTTTTTTTGAAAATTATATTGCCTTTCCTCAGCAAGAGAAACTTTTTTTTATAAAAAAGCGTAGTGAAACGAAAAACATAGTAATTTCCGGAACTAATTTTTGGAATCCTGGTGATGATTTTGTTCGTGATGGTGTAATCAAAATTCTGAAAACAATTTTTCCTAAGACACAACTCAACTTTATATTTTACAACTTCAACCAGGATTTTTTACCACAAAGTAAGTTTTCCGGCATTCATAATATGCTTTCTAAAGCGGATTTGGATCAATGCAAAGATCATATTGATTACATAATTATTGCTGGTTTAAGTGCAGGGGATGAAATAAAAGATTTATATAATTGGGTTATTGAAAACGGGCTTGAACAAAAAGTTTATATGATTGGCGCAGGCTACGAAAATAATTATGTAGCTAAACACATTCAACAGGAACCGGAAAAAACAATATTTAAAAATGCAAAAATAATTACGGGTAGAACTAAAAAGGTACCACCTTTAATAAGCGAGCTTAATTTACCATATCACTTTATAAACTGTCCTGCGATTTTATCTGTTCCTTACACAAAAGATATTTCGGAGAATAAAGAAATAAAGAAAATTGCTTTTTCCATTCAGCTGCCGCACGAAATTGGAGTTCCTAATCATTCCTGTAGTCAATTAATGTATATAACTGCCGTTGATATACTATCAGAATTGTTTGGACAGTATCAAATTGAAGTCATAGCTCATCACAAATCAGAATATTTTAATTTTATTAATTTATTCAAGAGGAATAATATACCAATCAGAGTAATATTTTCTTCATTCTATCAGGATCTTTTTAATATTTATCCGAATTACGATCTTATTATTACTACTCGTTTGCATGCTAGTTTGTTTGCAAATGGTTTTGGAATTCCTGGAATAATAATAAATGATACGGATAGACACACACATTGTCTTGAAGGTTTCCCTCATTCAAAATGTGTGGATTCTAAAGAGAAATTTTATAAAGAATTTGAATACATTAAAAATAATTCTTTAATAACAATAAGCGAAGAAGCAAAAAAATTCAAGAACGAACTGCTGGGTAAGTATATTGAGATATTAAGTATGCCGTTTGAAATAAATGTAAATCAATTGGAAAATTCTCTTTCAAATGATGTAAATGAAAAGCAGAATAATTTACCCATTCACTTTTTCACAATTGTTCTAAACGGGAAACCATTCATTGATTATCATATCAATGTTTTCAAAAATCTTCCTTTCAAATGGCAATGGCATATAATCGAAGGAGTAGCAGAATTAAAGAACGATACTGCGTGGAGTGTCTCTCTTGGTGGAAAAGTATCGGATGAATTTCATAAAAATGGGTTGAGCATCGATGGAACAACAAACTACCTAGATGAATTATGTAAAGAATTCCCAAATAATATTACCGTTTATAGAAAACAAAACGGCAAATTCTGGAACGGTAAATTGGAAATGGTAAATGCTCCAATTAATAATATCACCGAAGAATGTTTATTGTGGCAAATCGATGTGGACGAATTCTGGACGAAAGAGCAAATTGTAGAAACAAATAAGCTATTTAAAAATAACCCGTCAAAGACATCAGCTTTCTTTTATTGTCATTATTTTGTTGGGCCTGGGTTAGTAATAACTTCCTATAATACTTATGGTAACCATAAAGATTATGAGTGGCAAAGAGTGTGGCATTACAAACCTGGAGATAAATGGACTAGTCATGAACCACCAAAGCTTGCCAGGCAATTTGCTGAAGATATCTGGATTGATCTTGGTAAAGCGGATTCTTTTTCTCAAGAGGAAACTAATTTCAAAGATTTGGTTTTTCAACATTTTGCATATTTTACAAAAGAACAGCTTTTATTTAAAGAAAAGTATTATGGTTATAAAGAAGCTTTACAACAATGGGAATTGTTGCTACAACAAACCAATTTTCCTTTACTGCTAAAAGATTATTTCCAATGGGTTGAGGATAATTCGATTGTGGAAACAATAGAATCAGAATCCCTCACACCAATTTTATATAAAGATGATAAAGGAAACTGGAAATACAATTACAATGTCAAAGCTCAATTAAAAAAATATTTATCGTTAAATACAAAAGTTGAATTAATTTCAGACCCGAAGAACATTATATTCATCAGAATAGATTCGATCGGTGATAATATTCTTGCTTCTTCTATGCTTCCACACATCAAACAAAAATTTTCTAACTCTAAGATTACAATTATCTGCCAGGAACATATTACTGAATTATACAAGTACTCTCCATTTGTTGATAATATTTTAGCAATTGATAAACAGAAATATGTGGATGACGAACATTATCGTGAAGAATTTATAAATAATCTAAAAGTATTACACTCAGATTATGTTCTCAATTCAGTTTACTCGCGCGAAGAAATCGGTGATGAGATTGTTAATAATATTAATTCTAAAGTTAAAATTGGATTTTTAGGTGATACAAACAATATAAGTGAGGAAAAGAGAGATAAGAATAATAATTATTATAATTATCTAATACCTGATGAAAATTCTTCTTATCCCATTGAATTAAACTTGCACAAACAATTCCTGAGCCACATTAATATTAAGGTTGATTCACTCAAACCCGTTATCTGGATTACAGATGATGATAGAAAATTTACAGATGAATTTTTAGAAACTAACAACATTCAACCTAAAAAGTATGTTGTATTGTTTGCAGGAGCACAACATTCAATTAAGAGTTATACTCAATTTGGTAAAGCTATAAAGAAATTAGTCGAAAATAATCGCCTTACTGTAGTTGCTTTGGGCGATAACAAAGATTTTGCAGTTAACCAAATAAACCTTGATGAACTTAATATTCCTACTGTTAATCTATCCGGTAAAACTACACTTAGGCAAGCAATCGCAATAGTAGAAAAAGCTTCATTAGTTGTAGGAGTGGATACAGGATTAGCTCATGTTTCTGCAGCCGTTGAAATACAAAATGTTATTCTGCTCGGCGGCGGTCACTTTGGAAGGTTTATGCCTTACTCAAAATTAACTTCCGTTGTTGCTTTACCTTTAGAGTGCTACAGATGTAATTGGAAATGTAAATATGAATCGGCTCATTGTGTTGAAGATGTGGATTATAAAGTATTAGAAGAAGCTGTAAAACAAACATTTAATTCAAAATCCGACAAATCCCGTGTTTTTATTCAATCAACTTTTGAATCCGAAACCGAAGGAAATAAACCTGTTTGGTATTTAAATGATGAATTACTTGCAAATAATAATGTAGAGATTATAAAAATTAAACCGGATATTTCCTTAGATGAGATTGAATCGCTCATTCTTATAAAGGAGTATGGAAAAGCAACAACCCACTTACAGGCTCTGTTAAATTTTAATCCTTATGATATTGATGTTCTTAATAATCTTTCAGTTATTCTGCTTCTTACAAAAAGATGGGAGGAAGCTTCTCAAGTATTGACGACTGTTCTTAGAATTGAACCCGAAAATCAGGTTGCAATAGAGAATGTAAAATATTTGGAAGAACAACTTATTTATTATAAGGCAATTCTCGAATCAGAAGAATTTATTAAGCAAGAAAACTACAACGATGCACGAACGATTCTAAAGGAAATATTAAATAATGATCCTGAAAATACAGATGCGTTAAATAACCTTGCTGTTGTTCAAATTTCTGAAGACAATCTTGTCGAAGCAAAATTATCACTTGAAATAATACTTAACTTAGATCCCGAAAACAGTGTGGCAAATGATAATAAAAATGTATTAATGGAACTTATGGGGAAAGACAATTCCCCCGGTCAGGTAATAAAAATCGTCGATGGTCATTATCCAAAGATCTCTGTAATCACTCCTTCATTCAATCAGGGCGAATTTTTAGAGGAAACAATCACATCTGTTTTAGATCAGCAATATCCCAATCTTGAATACATAATTATGGATGGAGGCAGCACGGATAATTCAGTTGAAATTATTAAGAAATACGAAAAATATTTAA
>JADFLR010000053.1 GCA_022564295.1 Bacteroidota bacterium
GGCTGCGCGCGTGATGGGGGCAGAGCCTACTGGTGTAGATTTCTCAAGTGAGATGATCCGCATTGCACGAAAACGTAACCAAGAGATCAACTTTCACGAGTGCGACGCCCAAGCCCTCAATTTTGAACATAAGTTGTTCGATGTAGTTGTGATGAATTTCGGGATACATCATTTATCCAGACCTAAGGCTGCCTTCGCAGAAGCCTTTCGAGTGTTGCGAGCTGGAGGGCGCTTCGGTTTCACAGTCTGGGCTGGACCCGAGCAGAGTCCGGGCGCTAAGATAGTCGAGGATTCAATCGAATCTCACGCAGACATGAGCGTCGAACTTCCTGCAGGACCAGAGTATTTCGCGTTCAGCGATCCTGAAGAATGTCGCGGCACCCTAAGCAGGCTTGGATTTGACCCAGTCTCCTTTGTTTTTCAAACCGTAACAGTGGAATGGCAGATACCGACCGCATCGTTTCTGTTTAAAGCAGAGCGTGACGCAGGTGTTCGAACGGCTGCATTGTTGGCAGCCCAGAGTCCGGAAAAGCTTGAGGCTATTCAGGCAGAGTTGGATCAAAAGGTTTCAGCTTATGCAACGGATGTTGGCTTCACGATTCCCTTCGCTGCGCACGTAATTGCGATAACAAAGTCCGGCAGCAGAGTGTGAGAATTTTTGGTTTGGGATGATTCATTTATTTACATTCTATGAAGTTGATAAACAAATTTTGATTAGTATAAATTAATTTATTAACCAGTTATGATAAAGGAGTATGTACCAAGGGCAAAACTAACTGACGATAAAATTAAATCAGCTTTTGAGCCGTATCTTCAGGGTGAAGAAAATCTTAAGTACTGGGGTTTTAGAGTTAAGCAGCCGAATATTTTCTTTATAGTATTACTACTTGCAATTTTCATACTACCGGGTATAATCGCGGTTTTCTGGCGTACAAAAAATTACCTCTACGGTCTTACCGATAACAACCTTTTGGTACTCGTGGTGGCAAGTATAAGCAATGCAAATGTTAAGAAGCATACACAGTACAGTCTAAGCAAATTAAGAGGGAAAGTTACCGCTTCCACCGGGGTATTATTTACAAAAATTAAAATCGATGATTCGGCAAAGCCGTTCGAGGCAAAGTTCCATCGTGCCTTTTCAAAAAACAACAGACCACATGCAATGGCTATCAGCGAAGCCATCACTACAGGTTCTTAATAGTAAATAATTATTTATCAAGAGTATTACACCATCTGTTTTGGCTTCTCTTGAAACGAATTGATAATTAAAGATGTATCTATAGTTCGACCTGCATAAATAGCTTGCAGAATAATCAATTGAATGTTTTACTTAATATCTCTATTTTCACTTTAAATTATTCTATCTGTTTACATAATCATAGATTTATTTAGAACGGATAGTATTTTAAAACTTTAGAGGTGAAGAAATGAAATATAAATCTGTAAATAATTTTATTGGAGAGGAATTATTAGAAGGCGGCGGTGAAAAACTTGAGGTCGTTTCTCCGATTGACGGTTCCATAATTTCAGAATTATTTCTCTCCTCCGCTGATGCAGTTGATAGAGCAGTGCAAACTGCGAAAGCTGCATTTCCTTCATGGTCTAATACTCCAATTAAGGAAAGAGTCCAGGTGTTTTTCAGGTACAAGAGATTACTTGAAGAAAATATGGATGAACTTACAAAGTTAGTTCAGGAAGAAAACGGAAAAACTTACGATGAGGCAAAAGCAGAAATATTAAAAAGCGCCGAGCTTACAGAGTTTGCATGCTCTATGCCTCAGCTCGTTTCTGGCGAACTGCTTGAAGTAAGCAAAGGTGTTGAGTGCAGAGTTGAACATTTTCCGTTAGGAGTTGTTGCTTCAATCTCACCGTTTAATTTCCCTAACATGGTTCCAAACTGGACAATCCCAAATGCACTAGTACTGGGTAACACGATGATACTTAAACCTTCGGAACTGGTTCCGTTGAGCGCAAATAGAATTGCAGAACTATTACGAGATGCCGGATTACCTAAAGGTGTTTTTAATGTTGTACATGGCGCACAGGAAGCAGTGGAAGCTATTTGCGATCATCCCGATATTGATGCGGTTACTTTTGTTGGTTCAACGCGTGTAGCTAAAATCGTCTATAAGCGAGCAGCCTCAAAATTAAAAAGAGTATTGGCTCTCGGTGGCGCGAAAAATCATCTTATTGTTCTGCCTGATGCAAATGTTGCCATGACGGCATCCAACGTTGCTGCTTCAATGTCCGGATGTGCCGGTCAGCGGTGTATGGCAGCATCTGCAATGGTTGCGGTTGGAAACGTTGATAAAATAATTGAACAGATATGTGAGGAAGCACGTAAAATTATTCCCGGAAAAAATCTGGGTGCAATAATCTCAGCAAAGGCAAAAGAAAGAATTGAAAACTACATTACAGAAGCTGAGAATGATGGAGCAAAAATATTGGTTGATGGGAGAAATTGCAAAGTTGAAGGAAAGGAAAACGGATTTTATGTTGGCCCAACCGTTATCGATTATGTTAGACCTGAAATGAAAATTGCTAAAGAAGAAGTTTTCGGTCCGGTACTTTCAATAATAAGAGCTAAAAATGTAGATGAAGCTATTAATATTGAGAACAGTTCCGATTATGGAAACGCTGCAGCAGTCTTCACGCAAAGCGGTGGGCTTGCCCGCTATGTTGCTGATCGTGCAAGTGCGGGAATGATTGGTGTAAACATAGGTGTTCCCGTACCGAGAGAACCGTTTTCATTCGGCGGGTGGAATGATTCAAGATTTGGTGTTGGTGATATTACCGGAAAGAGTTCCATACAATTCTGGACGAAGTTGAAAAAGATAACAACTAAATGGAATCCAGAATCACAGGTAAATTGGATGAGTTAGTTGATAAAAGAATATCGTCCCCATGTTCCGAAGAAATCATCCAAAGAAGTACATCAGACTTTCGGAAATAACGGCGACCCATAAATTATAAAAATAGATTCCTTAGTTATATGCACACAAAGTTTTTAAGCATTCACTTGAGAAGAAAATGAATTTAGTGAAATTTAGGAAAATATTTCAAATCACATGTTGTACTTTTTTGTTCATTGTCGGTTGCAATATTTCAAAAGAGGATACAAAATTAACTTATGAAAATGAGAAAATAGTTGAAAATAAAGTTGACAATGTTAAGAAATATTATTCAGCTAATTTGAATATTGAAATGTTTCCTAAAAATTATTCTGTTTTGGATAATAACTTTTTATTCGATGTTTTACCTTCACTCGTTGATAGACTAATTTTTAAGGGAGAATTTGAAACCACGGGAGAATTCAAGGCTAGAATCAAAAAACTTGATGACCAAATGCACCAAACTCCAATCATTGGCAATTTAACGATTGACAGTCTTTTTACAATGGATTTGGAGAATGCTAACATTTATTTTGATGCTGATAATTCAATAATGAATATCAATATTTATTTAGGGAGAGATAAATTATGGTCGAGTGCTGGTATTTCTAAGAGCGAAGATGACCATATCATATATAGTAAATCTTCAGAAATAAGGCTTTATGATAAGCATTCTCCGCCTTATAGATCAATACTGGTTACTAATCACAACGAATATTCAAATAATAGTAATCTGTTAACTAAAATTAATATGGATAGAGATTATGCTCGCCAAGAGAAAGAAAATATAAGGGTTATCGCTTCAATTAAATTAGTCAAGCCTTGGTATTGGCACCGATATTCTGATATTCCTCTAGCCAAAGTAAAATATATTTTTTTAGAAGTTATCCAATTTTGGATTATTAACTTTAAATCTGGTGAAATTTACAAAAGGATAGTACCTGAAAAATAAATATGTTAATTAATTAATTGTAATATGAAAAGTGCAGACGAAACTACAGAAGTATGATGCTTCATTATTATTCTCTCTGAATAAATATGGAATTTGATAAGATTTTAAATGAATTTTTTCGAAATGTTAAGGAAAAATCAATCGATATATATAATGAAGCTTCTTTACAGTGTGAATTAGTATTATATATAAGATCAAATATATCTAAGAATTTTATGGTGCAAGTTGAAAGAAATATTGATTATTTTACTTTTTCAAACGATTTTGTGAAGAAAGAAATTGATTTGGTGATATATAAAGAAAAAAAAGAATTAGAAAATATGTGTGTGATAGAGTTGAAAGCTCCTCTTAATCAAGAACACGCAAGACCAGTAACAATTTACAATTGGATTATAGACTTAAAATTTTTAGAACAATTGCAAAACAAAGGAATCACTAATTGCTATTCAATATTCATTACAGATCATAAGGGATATTTTTATGGCAAAAGAGCTGGAAAATTATTATCGGATTTCAGAGCTAGAAAAATACATGGACAATATAAAAAACAGAGAAATTCTTCAAAATTAAAAGAAATCATTAACTTAACAGAAACTTATAGTTTTGAATGGAACGATATAACAAGAGACATAAAATATTTTTTAATAAAAATATCAAATTGCGTATGACATTCTGCTGAGGGAATGACATATTGATGAATCCTACACTAAAAACATTAAAGAGGAAAACTAAATGAGTAAAATAGTTCGGGGAGGATTAATCCAGGCATCACTTTCCGGTTCAACTGAAGACCCGATTGAAAAAATAAAACAGGCAATGATAGAAAAACATCTGAAGATGATTGATGATGCAGCAAAGGATAATGTTCAGATACTTTGTCTTCAGGAACTTTTTTACGGACCATACTTTTGCGCAGAGCAAAAAACAAAATGGTATGCAATGGTAGAAAAAGTTCCGGATGGACCAACAACAAAACTAATGCAGGAAATGGCTATAAAACACAATATGGTTTTAATTGTTCCTGTTTATGAAGAAGAGATGACGGGAGTTTATTACAACACTGCTGCAGTGATTGATGCTGACGGAAAATATTTAGGAAAGTATCGCAAACATCACATTCCTCATTGCGAACCGGGTTTTTGGGAAAAGTTTTACTTCAAACCAGGTAATCTTGGATTCCCTGTTTTCAAAACAGCTTACGCAGATGTTGGTGTATATATTTGTTACGATAGACATTTCCCCGAAGGCGCCCGTGCACTGGGATTGAACGGTGCTGAAATAATCTTCAACCCGTCTGCAACAGTTGCCGGATTATCAGAATACCTATGGGAACTTGAACAACCTGCTCACGCAGTTGCAAATGGATATTTTGTTGGTGCTATAAACAGGGTAGGGAAAGAAGGACCTTGGAATATTGGTGAGTTTTATGGTAGCAGTTATTTCTGTTCGCCGCGGGGAAAAATAATTGCACAGGCAAGTCGCGATAAAGATGAACTTGTTGCTGCCGATCTTAATTTGGATGAAATACAGGAAGTAAGAAACGTTTGGCAGTTCTACCGCGACCGCCGTCCGGAGACATATAAAGATCTGGTAAATATTTAAAAATCATTTAAGGAAATTCTCTTATGAGTGAAGTAAATATTAATGATGTAAAAAAGATCAGTTCGGAAGATATTCATGCAAAACATAAAGAATATTTATTTCCGAGTGTAGCAAATTATTATAAAGAACCGCTTGCTATCGATCACGCGGATGGATTGTATGTGTATGATCCTGAAGGTAATAAATATCTCGATTTTTTCGGGGGCATTTTAACTGTTAGTGTCGGTCATTGTAATCCGAAAGTGACAAGTAAAATAAAAGAACAGGTTGATAAACTTCAGCATACCTCAACACTTTATCCAAACGAAAAGATTGTTGCCTTGGCAGAAAAACTTGCTGAGATTACTCCCGGTGAATTAAAGAAAAGCTTCTTTACTACCAGTGGAACAGAAGCTGATGAAACAGCAGTGTTTTTAGCAAAACACTTTACTGGTAACCAGGAAATTATTGCGCTGCGCCACAGCTACCATGGTCGTTCATTACTGGCAATGAGCATGACTGGTCATGCACCATGGCGTCATGGCGGTACACATCTTCCGGGAATTAAACACGCAGTAAGTCCATATTGTTACAGATGTCCATTCTCCCTTGAATATCCAAGCTGTGAATTAAAGTGTGCACAGGATATTGAAGAATTGATTATGACCACTACAAGCGGAGAGATTGCAGGATTTATTGCAGAACCCATTCAGGGTGTTGGTGGATTTATTACTCCGCCAAAGGAATATTTTCAGGTTGCTGTTCCAATCATAAAAAAATACGGCGGTGTTTTTATTTGCGATGAAGTGCAAACCGGATTCGGACGTACAGGCAAAAGGATGTTCGGAATTGAACATTGGGAAGTTGAACCGGATATTTTAACTGCAGCAAAAGGTATTGCTAACGGCGCTCCTCTCGGTGTAACAGTTGCCAGAACAGATATTGCGGACAGCTTTACTGGTTTAACAATTTCAACTTTTGGAGGAAATCCAGTATCGATGGCTGCAGCTCTTGCAACAATTGAAGTTATAGAAGAAGAAAATCTTGCTGAAAACGCTTATGTAGTAGGACAACATTTAAGAGACGGATTGGAAGACCTGCAGAAAAAATACCCATCAATTGGTGATGTTAGAGGGATGGGCTTAATGCAGGCGTGTGAATTTGTAAAGGAAGATAAAGTTCCCGATAGTGAGCTTGTCGGAAAACTTTTTGAAGAAATGAAAAAGCAAGGTGTATTAATTGGCAAAGGCGGATTGTACGGAAATGTTGTTCGTATATCGCCACCGCTTACTGTAACTAAAAGTGAAGTGGATGATTTTATTGGAGCTATGGATAGTTCATTAAGCAGATGTTAGAGACGAATATATGATGATTCCTTCTGAATCAAGAATCCTAATGATTAAGTCCAAATACTATTTTAAAAAGATTCTTTCAGAATGCCAGAGTAGGATTATTAAGAATATTTAGAAACTCAGAATCCAAATATCATTCAGAAGGAATCTTGTTTTCTAATTTTAGAATCACGAAGATGTTTAATACTAATGAATAAAAACAAAAAAGCTGCATATGAATTTAGCAGATAAGCTTACTCAAGAAGAATACAAAAAAAACTTCGAAGAACTTGTTTCTCCTTTCACAAACAACTCAGCAGTTGCTGAAGCTAACCGCTGTTTATATTGTTATGATTCTCCCTGTATGAAAGCTTGTCCGACACATATTGATATTTCAACATTCATAAAAAAAATTGCGACAGGTAACCTTCTTGGTTCGGCAAAAACAATTTTTGATTCTAACTGGATTGCATTAACATGTGCGAAATCCTGCCCTGTTGAGGTCCTTTGCGAAGGCGCTTGTGTTTATGTTGAAAAGGGTGAAAAGCCAATTGAGATAGGACGCCTGCAAAGGTTTGCAATAGATAATTACTTCTCATCCGGAATGCCAAAGCTTTTTAATGCCAAACCAAAAAACGGTAAGTCTGTGGGAATAATCGGTTCGGGTCCCGCAAGTTTAGCATGCGGCGCCGAATTATCTTTGCTGGGTTATGATGTTCAAATTTACGAATCGAATGAAGTTCCCGGTGGTTTAAGTACTTGGGGAATTGCACCATATAAAATGAGCAAAGCAGATAGTTTAAAAGAAGTTGAAATGATAAAAGGATTAGGTGTTAATATTCAAACCGGGGTAACGGTAGGAGAATCAATTTCAGTTAAAGAATTATTTAATAAACACGATGCCTTATTTATTGGAATTGGATTAGGGGAAAGCGGAAGGTTGAGCATTCCGGGTGAAGATCTCGAAGGAGTTATAGGTGCTTTAAAGTTTATAGAAAATGTAAAAGAAGAAAACTGGAGCTCGGTAAATGTTGGAAGGCACGTTGCGGTTATTGGTGCTGGTAACACCTCAATTGATGCGGCTACTGAAGCGAAACGACTCGGGGCAGAAGAAGTGATAATAGTTTACAGAAGATCGGAATCAGAAATGCCCGCTAATGATTGGGAATATCGTTTGGCGAAAGACGATGGGATCATCTTCCGCTTTTTAACTTCACCAATTGAAATTATTGGTAATAAAAGTGTTGAGAGTATTAAATGCACAAAGAACAAATTGGGCGAACCAGATAAACAAGGAAGGAAAAAACCTGTGCCTATTCCCAATTCAGAATTTATAATTCCTGTTGATATGGTTATTTATGCTCTCGGGCAGCAGCCAAAGTTAAAATTTATAAATTCTATTCCCGATCTTAAAATCGAAAGCAACAAAGTATTAGTTAACAACGTAACTTTTCAAACAAGTAATCCGAAAGTATTTGCGGGCGGCGACTGTATAAACGGCGGTAAGGAAGTAGTTAATGCGGCCTACGATGGAAAGCAGGCAGCGTATGGAATTGATAAGTTTTTGAACAGCTAAATTAATTTTCAATAAATGTCACCCTGAACTTGGTTCAGGGTCGTTTGATATTTGATTCTGAAATAAATTCAGAATGACGAATAATGTAGTTCTATATTAATTTTTTTTCGAGGAATAAAATGGTTGATCTTTCTATTAATTGCGGTGGTATAAAATCGCCAAACCCCTTTTGGCTGGCCTCTGCACCGCCTTCAAACTCTGCTTATCAGAACTGCAAAGCGTTTGAGCAGGGTTGGGGTGGGACGGTTTGGAAGACGATTGGTGAACCTGTTATGAATGTTTCCAACCGTTACGGCGGATTAGATTACAATGGCGAAAAAATATTTGGATTGAACAATGTTGAACTTATCAGCGACCGTCCAATCGAAACTAATTTAAAAGAAATTGCGGAAACAAAAAAGTTATGGCCCGATCGCGCCGTTGTTGTTTCGATAATGGTTGAATCAAAAAAAGAAGTATGGCACGATATTGTTAAACGCACAATTGATACAGGTGCGGATGGGATTGAATTAAATTACGGATGTCCGCACGGAATGAGCGAAAGAGGAATGGGTGCGGCGGTAGGACAGGTTCCCGAGTATTGTAAAATGATAACTGAATGGGTAACAGAAGTTTCAACAATTCCTGTGCTTGTTAAACTTACACCAAATATAACTGATATACGCTTTCCCGCACGTGCAGCTAAAGCAGCAAACGCAGACGGTTTAGCTTTGATAAATACTATTAACAGTATAATAGGAGTCGATCTCGATTCATTAAAAATTCAACCGACTATTGCCGGTAAAAGCAGTCATGGTGGTTTTGCCGGTCCTGCTGTAAAACCAATCGCTCTTCATCACTTATCACAAATAGCAAAAGACAGTGAAATAAATCTTCCTATTTCCGGTATTGGCGGCATCAGCACATGGCAGGATGCTGTGGAGTTCATTTTACTTGGATCAACAAGTGTGCAGTTATGCACCGTTGTTATGCATTATGGTTTCAGAATAATTGATGACCTCGTTGAAGGATTAACAAACTGGATGGAATCAAAAGGATTTTTATCTATTGACGATTTTAAAGGTAAAGCCTTAGACCAAATTGAAGATTTCGGTAATTTTAATCTCTTGCATAAAACCGTTGCACGAATTGATCAATCAACTTGTATTCACTGTAATTTGTGTTATGTTGCCTGCGAAGATGGTGCTCATCAGTGTATAGATTTAACTCCAGAAAACGGAAACTATAAAACCGAAGTAAGAGAAGAAGATTGCGTTGGCTGTTGTCTGTGTTCATTAGTTTGTCCTGTTGAGGGATGTATAGAAATGGTACGAGTTGATGATGAGTC